>CAYPPF010000001.1:0-36035 GCA_964412535.1 uncultured Gammaproteobacteria bacterium
GTGATCTTCCAGGAGAACTATACCGTTATGCAATTAAGTCAGCCACTAACAAAGATATTGTAATGGCCAAGAAGTGTGCCAAGATGGCACAGGATATTATTGGAGAGTTATCTGAATTCAATTTGACTAGTTATTTACGTACCAAGTTTGATCAGGCTAAAGGCGCTGTGAATAGACTAGAATATGTGGTGTACGAGTTGAGCATGAGAGAGAAGAAATAACAAACAAGACCCTGGTGTTACCAGGGTTGCTACCGGTGGGGATCGCGTCTTTTGTAGGACACGTAGAGCATTCCAGGAAGGAGTTTGAGGATGCAGGTAGTATAGAACAGCACCCCAACTGTTACGTGAACCCAAAGGGGGAGGGGAGTCTGTTGCGCTATTACCACCTTTTTCACCATCGGCTCTATGGCCGGGGTGGAGGCTACCTGGTGTGCCATGAGGGCTATTATGAAGACGATTAGGCAACAGAGCCCAACCACACCTGCCAGTAACCAGGCCGTACTCTCTTCCTTCATCTCATTTTTCATCTCATTCCCTCCGGTTATGCTGGGCAGAGCCAGTTACTGGGCAAAACGCCCCTCGCCTTGTCTCCACTTTTGACTTCAACCAGGTTTGCATTCTCTCGTGCTCTAGGTGGGTCTATGTCCACCACTTGGAAGATGGTGGAAAGATTTCCGCCAGTCCATTTTTGAGCGTAGGAGATGCGCATTGACCCTATAGAAGGGTCAATCATTACTCGCATACCAAGTCCAAGATTACTCATTTGTTCCTCCTGGGAAAAGATCTATATATAAACACCTGTTAAGGTGGATTAGTTAGCAATATTTAATCACAGAAAGATTGATTTGTCAAGCAAGGGAAAATAGGATAAAATTAAGTTATTGAGTTAATATATACTAAATCATGTATATAAAGAAAATTGTTAAAAAAATATTACCCAAATCCTTGCTAAACCTATGGCATTCTTTTTTTGCTTGGTATGGGGCAGTAAAGTACAATAATGCTTCTGAAGAGCTTCTTGTTATTGGCGTTACTGGTACTAGTGGGAAATCAAGTGTAATACACTTTTTGCGACAGGCCTTGGAAGAGTCTGGTTTCAAGGTTGGTTCTTTGTCCACCATTGATTTCTATGTCAACGGAGTGGTGGAAATGAATGACAAGAAGATGACCATGCTTGGTAAAATGGAAATTCAAAAGTATTTGCGTGAAATGGTTGACCAAGGATGTAATATTGCAATAGTGGAAACAACCTCAGAAGGATATATACAACACAGGCACAAGTATATTAACTATGACATGATGATATTGACTAATTTGTACCCGGAACACATTGAAGCTCATGGTAGTTTTGAAAATTACAAAAAAGCTAAGCTGGGTATTTTTGAACACATGAAAGAGTGTGAAACAAAAGAATTGGAAAATATTCCTCCTTTTCAAAAGACAGCTATTTTGAATGGTAATAGTAAATATGTGAAAGAGTTTTTGAAACTAAAGTTTGACAACGAGATTTTATTTGGAAGAGATGATGTTGAGAAGTACAGAAAGAATATTCATTTGCTTGCTAGCGAGGTAGGGGTAGACAAAGATGGACTAACTTTCTCTGTCCATGACAGGGAGTTTCTCCCTAAGCTGTTAGGTGAATATAACGTAATGAATATTTTAGCAGCTGTTTCTGTGTTAAGAGTCCTTGATATTAATTGGTCAGAAATACAAAGAATTGTTGATAATCTTAAACCAGCACCAGGAAGAATAGAGATTATTCCTGAAGCAGAGGAAAAAGGAATAACAGCAATTGTTGACTATGCTTTTGAGCCAGTGGCCTTGGAAGAGTTATACAAAGTGGTTGATTTACTAAAATCTAATAGGATTATCCATGTTTGTGGCTCTACTGGAGGGGGTAGGGACAAATCAAGGCGAGGGTTGATTGGAGAGCTGGTGGGAAAAAAAGCTGATTTCGTTATTGTCACTGATGAAGATCCATATGATGAAGATCCAATAGAAATAATTGATCAAGTGTCAGATGGTGCTCAAAAAGTTGGTAAAAAACTAGGAAAGAATTTGTTTGAGGTTATAGACAGGGAAGAGGCTATAAATAAAGCGATTGATGTTGCAAAGAAAGGGGATTTGATTTTAGTAACTGGTAAGGGGAGTGAGCAGGCAATGTGTGTAGCAGAAGGTAAAATGATTCCCTGGGATGACAGGGAGATGGTAAGAAGAGCTATATTAAACAAATAATATGTCTATTGAAAAAAAGATAAAGCTAAAAGAACAAGAAAGGATTATATCTGTAATTCACAGATATAGCCTGACATTCTTTTTGTGGTGGGTCCTTATCGCCCTCCTATTCACCATCCCATTCTTTTTCATGTTCTGGTTGTTTGACCATGGTTGGTGGGGGCAAACCTTGTTCATAATACCAGTCGTACTAGGTTTTTTTACACTCATCAGGACAATATTTGTATGGCAGAAGAATATTCTAGTAATTACCACACATAGAGTGGTAGATTTTGATCAAAGAGGATTTTTTGAACAAATAATATCTGATGTACCATATGATCAGATTGAAGATGTAATGGGCAGGATAAAGGGAGTGTGGGGCACTTTGTTTAGGTATGGGAACCTAAATATCCTCACTGGGAATGGAAAGGTGCAGATTATCGTTGACAAAGTAAAACAACCCACTTTCATACAACAGGAAATAAATGAGATGAGGGAGAAGTATTTGTCCCGCCATGCCCATGATTTTAGCGGAGATGTATGTGATGCTGTAATTGACAAGCTTCATGAGCTTGATTTGGGAGATTTAATCAGAGTGGATAAAGCAGTAAGGAGAAGAAAGAAGAAACTAACTGAAGGCTAAAAAAGAAACAGTCCAGCAATAGCCGGACTTTATGAAGAACCTTCTTTAATACCATCTTGAATTGGTGTGCCAAAGGCATGGGAAAGGGATTCTACCCTTTCTTTTTTTGCTTGCCTTAGGGTTAGTCCAATGTTTTCTCGCGGTCTTCCGCAGTATGGGCAGAACTTTGCTCGGGCTTCCAAGCATTTGAAGCATTCGCAACAAATTATCGCGCCTTCTGTTATTAGTTGATTTCCGCAATCTCTACAGAAATTATCTTTTTCTGGTATAGGGGAGACAGCGTTGGAGTCGCAATTCAAGCAGTATTTACTCATTGTGGAGTACCTCCTTCAAAGAACTGTGGTACATTATACCTAATTTGTGATATAATGTGAAACATGAGACAAAAGCAACAATCTTTGTTAAGGCGTTTTTTTGGTTCACGCCTGTTCTTGATTATAGCGCTAGTACTAGCAGTATTAGTTGCCTTGGGGTATGCAAGAGCATATTACCAAGATTACAAGATCAAGCAGGAGATTAGTGCTTTACAAGAAGAAGTAAAAGGATTAGAGCACAAGAAGCTAGAATCAATGGAGTTACTTAAGTACGTCACTTCACAGGCTTTTGTAGAAGAAAAGGCCAGAACAGAGCTAAATATGAAAAAACCTGGTGAAAATGTGGTTGTGATTAATAATCAGGCAGAAGTGGAGACAGTGGAAAAACAAGAGGCTGTGGAAAGCGGGGGGTTGAACAATTCTATCAAATGGTGGTATTATTTCTCTGGTAAGGATATTAATAATTAAGAAAACTGTATGGAATTACATAAGAAAAGGGGAAGAAAGAGTGGTAGTTCAGCACTACCTGCTTTTGTATTAGGTGTTGTTGCTATACTAATCGTTGTTGGACTAGTATATGTTGGAATAGTTTGGAAAGGAGTAAAGAATGTGTCAGAGGCCAGTTATGTCCTTAAGACAGCTGATGTCTTTAACTTCGGGGCAGCAAAGATCAATGGGAACAAGGTTGAATATACTGAGTATATAGACGATGTGCAGACACTAAGAAGGTTTTACTCTTCTCAGTCTGATACACCTGCACCTCCAGAAGAAGATATTTCCACCCAGGTTATTACAAGGCTTTTGGCTAATGAGTTAATCTCTGAATTGGCAGAAGAGTTTTCTGTTGAGGTTACAAATGAAGAGATAGAGACTACTAGTAATGAGCTTGTTATGCAGTTTCAGAATAAAGAAGAGGCTGAGAAAGAATTACTTAAAAGATATGGATGGACTTTAGATCAATATGCTGGAAAGGTTATCAAGCCTGTTTTGCTTGAGCAAAAGCTACAAAAGATGGTTGCTGAATCAGATAATGAGGAGTTACTAAAATATGCTGAGGAGCAAGTAAAGGCTAGACATATTTTGTTCAAGGTGGAAGAAGAAGAGTTTGACAAGGCAGTGAAAGAAAAGGCAGAAGATATATTGGGAAGAATAAACGGTGGAGCAGATTTTACAGCTCTTGCAGCAGAGTATGGAACAGATGGCACTAAAGACGAAGGTGGAGATTTGGGATGGTTTGGCAGGGGAGTAATGGTGCCTGAATTTGAAGAGGCAATATTTGCCCTAGAACCAGGAGAAATTAATATTGTCAAGACTCAATTTGGGTATCATGTAATAAAGTTAGAGGAAAAGAAATTAATTCCTGACTTTACTTCTTTTATGGATGGTAGACTATCTACTTCCAAGGTAAAGATGTTGATCAATATCAAGAATCCTCTTGAGGATGCTTTCAAAGAGGACGAGTAAGTGAAAAGCGGGTGTCGTATAATGGTTATTACACAAGCTTCCCAAGCTTGATACGGCGGTTCGATTCCGCTCACCCGCTCAAGGAAAACTCCCATAATCTGGGAGTTTTTTGATCTTGATTTTTAGTTAGCAATCTGATAGTATTATTTTATGCGGTTTAACTGATTCCTCGAAAAGAGGAGAGGAGACATGATGTCGACTATATCTGTAACTGTGGATCCAGTTTCTGTGGAGATGGGTGATCTTCAACCGAGTGAGCTGAAGAAAGTACGTAGGGGCATTAAACTGGTGCGAGCCATAAAGAAAAGGTCTGGCAGTGCCGGATTCTATTCTTTCCTTGGATGGATGTTCGGCATAGCCATTACGGTGATTCTCACGGCCGTGGAAAAAGAACGCGGTTTTATAGGATCTTCTTCCGGGATTTTCGGGGTCGGTTGCTTTTTCGTCACTGGCTTGACAGTGGCAATACGGTCCTGGTGGGCTGGAGTAGAGCAGACGAAGACCAGGAGCGACATAGTGGCGCTCCTTGGTTGCATGCGTGATTCAGCGCGGTGCAGCCAGTTTGTAGAGGAATTTGCTGAAAACGATGGCGACTTTGCCAAACAATTGGCAAGGCACTCACCAAAGCCGGTAGTCGTAACTGCCTAGCGATCTCTAGATCGCTTCCAGACTTCGCTCTTTGTCTCGTACGAGGTACAAGCCAGGGGAAACACATTCCTTTTGGAGCGTTTTTTCCCTGCGCTCCGTTCAAAATTATATTATATGATTAAAGCTATAATTTTCGACCTAAACGGTATATTCATCACCAGTAAGTTGCTTGGTAATCGTTTTACTGATGATTTTGGAGTGCCTGCAGAGAAGTTTCTTCCAGTATTGAATGAAATAATGGGGGAAGTAAGAAAGCCCGGAGCAAAGGGTATTTTTTCATACTGGGAACCCCACCTAAAAGAATGGGGAGTAGCTATGTCTAAAAAAGAGTTTTGCGATTACTGGTTCAAGGCAGAGTATGAAGTGCCAGAAATGGTGGAGTTGGTTGGTGAACTAAAAGACAGTGGAATAAAGATTTTCATCCTGTCTAATAATTTCAAGGAAAGAGCTCAATTTTATACAAAACATTTCAAGTTTTTAGAAATGTTCGACAAGATTTATTATTCTTGGCAAACTGGGTATGTAAAGACAGACGAAATGGCGTATAGAATGATTTTGAATGAGAATGGATTAAAGCCGGAAGAATGTATGTTTTTTGACGACAAGCAGAAAAACGTAGAAAAAGCTGGTAGTCTTGGAATACGGTCTTTTCATTTTGATATAGTGGGGAATTTAGTTGAAGATATTAGAAAAAAATTACCAAATCTATGTTAACTGAATCAAAATTCGTTAAAATAAAGACATCTGTACCAGTAAAAGATGTAGAAAAAGTGAGAAAGGCAATTGGAGATGCTGGTGCTGGTATTCAAGGGAACTACTCTCATTGTAGTGGGTCTTCTAAATGTATTGGTAGATTTATCCCTTTAGAAGGAGCTAACCCAGCTATTGGCAAGATTGGCGAGTTAGAAGAAGTAGAAGAGGAAATAATCGAAGTACTTTGTCATGTAGACAAAGTGGTTGAGGTGGTAGATGCTTTGAAAAAGGCTCATCCATATGAGGAGCCTCCAGTTGATATTATTCCTCGTCTAGAACTGCCATCTTAGCTCAGTTGGCTAGAGCAATGCTTTCGTAAAGCAGAGGTCCAGGGTTCGATTCCCTGAGATGGCTCTATATCTTTGTTAATTAAAAACAACTCTTTGTAGGGTTGTTTTGGGTTCCCCTGTCTTTGTTGCTTTTAGTTTCCCACAATACACTGTTCAACACACTTGTTTTTATGATATAATCTATACAGTATGATAAAATTCGATGGTGTTTCAAGATACTATACCCAAGACAGCATTGGCCTAGATGATGTCACTCTTGATATTGGGCCAGGAGAGTTTGTTTCAGTAGTGGGACAGAGTGGAACAGGTAAAACTACTTTTGTGAAGCTGTTAATTGCAGAAGAAGTTCCAGATACAGGTACTATTGAAATTGGTGGCTGGGACATAACTAGGATCAGGCAAGGTGAGATTCCTTTCCTTAGAAGGCAGATAGGGGTTATCTTCCAAGATTTTAAGTTACTACCTAAAAAGACTGTTTTTGAAAATGTTTCTTTTGCTTTGCAAGTGGGGGACACCTCTCGTTTTCGTATTAGAGAAGTGGTTCCCAAGGTTCTTGATATAGTGGGGTTGGGTCATAAGATGGAAAGATACCCACATCAGCTATCAGGGGGGGAGCAACAAAGAGTGGTGATTGCTCGTTCTTTAGTTCATAGACCAAAGATATTGGTTGCTGATGAGCCCACTGGTAATCTTGATTCTATTAATGCTGAAGAGATAATAGAGATATTAAAGAAGATAAATGAATTTGGTACTACTGTTGTATTGGTAACCCATAACAGGGATGTTGTTAACCGTCTGGGTAAAAGAGTAGTTACTTTGGATGATGGTAAGGTGGTGGCAGACAAAAAAACAGGGATATAATATATGCTTTCATTACTACGAGTAATAAAATTTGCTTTTCAAGATATTTACCGTAATTTCAGCCTGTCTATCATGACTGTCCTTATTCTAGTACTAATGCTTTTGTCTATTAACACTCTGGTGATAATAAACGTGTTGACTGGCGAGGCAGTAAGTTCTGTAAAGGATCAGATTGATGTGGGTATATATTTTAATCACGAAGCTAATAATGAAGAAATTGAAGAGATACGATCATACATTAGTTCTTTCCCAGAAGTGGTGGAAATAACCTTTCTAGACAAAGATCAGGTTCTGTCCAGTTTTAGGGAACAGTATGAAGACAATGAAGAGATTACGGCTGCATTAGAAGAACTAGGTGAAAATCCTTTAGGTCCTACCATGATAGTGAAAACCAGAGAGCCTAGGGAGTATGAAAAAGTAATTACTGCTTTAGATGTTCCAGAGTATGAGAATGTGATAGAGGCAAAAACTTTTGCTGACACAGAAAAGGCTATTGAGCGTATTCATACTATTACTACTCAAGTAGAAAGATTTAGTTTGGTCTTAAGTTCATTATTTGCTGTAATAGCTTTTTTGATTATCTTCAACACCATACGGGTGGCTATATATACCCACAGGATTGAAATTAATATTAAGAAGCTGGTTGGAGCTACTAATTGGTTTGTACGAGGACCATATATAATAGAATCATTGATTTTTAGTTTGTTTAGCATGTTGATTACCTTGGCTGTTGTATGGATTTCTCTTGATTTACTAAATCCATACATAACCATAGTGTTCCAAGAGCCAGGTTTGTTAACAAACTACTACCTATCCAACCTTACTGTACTATTAGGTGGACAATTGGTAGGGGTGGTGTTGTTAACAGTATTATCAAGTTTGTTGGCAATGCGGAAGTACTTGCGTGTATAATATTAGTTTACTAAAAAAATACCGATCTAACGGTATTTTTTTGATACTTCCAGAATAAGCAAAGTTATTTGTTTTCTCTGGGTGTAGCAGTTCAAGGTTATTGAACCGCCGTGATTGGACTAATCAGAATGCGCTATTGCGCGTGTGATTGTCAGAAACGAACGTTTCCTCCTATTCCTTCGGAGCCTCGGGTTTGTCGCCGGGTTCTCCAGCATCGGGCTGGTCTTCGGTTGGGACTGGGAATGGGCCCAGGACTTCGGCACCTAGCAGTTCACTCAGAGCACTGATGAGCGAGCTTATGCCATAGACCGGCAACTCCCTTCCATATCCCCCCAGTTCTCTCGCTGCTCTCATCTTCTCTGGGGGCAGGCCTTCCATATTTTCGATGTACTGCTTGTGAGTGAACGGAAGGCTGACTTCCCTTGCTTGTCGCAGGAGTACCAGCGCTTGCGAGGGGACGACAATGTCATCCAATTCCTGGGTAAGGAGGTGGAACAGGCCTTCCAGTGAAACGACACCGGCGCCCATTTCTCTTTCCTTGTTCCAGTAGACGTACCCATGAGGAATGATCTCGGAACAGTTCCGGCCACTACAGAGCTCGAAGCTCATCCCGGCCATCTCTGTGTCCTCAGTCTCGTGGGTGCAGAGCAGCTCCATGAGCGCACCCATGTTCTCGGGCATGCCCGTTTTGCTGATCTGATCGCGCAGGACCTGGATTTCATCGGCCGTGTTGTCCGGGTCTCCTGCCAGGTCATAGAGGGTAGCTTCCACCTGGTGCATGGTGAAGACCTTGGTAGCGTTTCCACCTTCGTCGATGATTCGACCATAGGGCAGACCTACAAGAGCGAGCAATGGTAACTTCTTCTTCTCGAGCGACTGAAAAATTGCCGGCACGGGCAACCTCCTCTGTTGTTACTCTCCTCCCCTAGGAGAGTACAGTTATCAATAGTAATTCGGGGGGAAAATACGCAAGGTTTACGTACTTATCCTCCCGGATTACTGGTATAAGGAGCGCAGTGGAGTATATTACATCAATATAGTTTGTTTGTCAAGATCTATTGAAAAAAGCCCTTTTATGGGCTTTTTTGCTAATAAATGGCTAGAATTGAGAGAAAAAGGAGTAGATTAATCAAGGCAGACAGAAGGCAGTATAAACAGTATTCTTTTATCTTTACAACTTGAATGTATGTAAGGAAGAGTGAGTATAGGAACCCAAGACTAGTGGCAATTAAAAGAATCTCTATTTTGTTGTGTATAGATAAAACTGATATACCTATAAGTACTATATAGTATAGCAGACCCCAGGCTTCATTCTTTACACCCAGAAACTTGTTCCATTTACTTGACAATACAGCATGACAATCGCTGTTTAGGGGACAGGTTAGGGTTTTATTTGGTCTGTTTTTGTATAGTAAGTAGATTGAGTCTAGGATTCCTAGACAAGCTAGTATAATGAAAATATTAAGTAGTTGCATTTTTTAAAAGCTTCTATTTGGTTAAGATTATTTCCTGTTGGACGGCAAAGGTATAGAAACTTCGATCAAAAATTTTATAGCCTCTTTCAAAACATTCCTAGTTTTACCATAGGTCGGGCTATAGTGAATAAACAAATCTGGTTTTCCATTTATCTCTAGAATATTAAAAGATTTTTTTGTTTGTTTTTTTGATATATCTTTACAAATTACGTCCACCCCGACAAGATATTTTCCAACTGTTTTTGAGGCAGACACACATATGTCTTTCGCATCTTTGTGAACAAGCTCTGTAACGTCTCGTGTCTCCCCACCCTCTGCTAGACAAGAGTTTCTTTTGATATAAATAACCTTGTTTTTGGGGACCACGCTTCTAAGTGAAACCTTTTGACTTTTTAAAATTTGGTTTAATTTTTTATCAAATTTCGTCCGCACTTCAGTGTCAGACTGCTTCTCTTTGATAATTTTTTTTACAGTAGAGATACCATCACCAACAATATGAGGGTGAATCATTTCTAGTGCTCCGATAATTTTTTCACCCAAAACCAAAATTCGATATTCTTTCCCAAAAACCATTTCTTGAGCAACCATGCTTCGGTAATGGGGTAATTCTTTTTTAAGTATTTTAAGGGCTTCCTTAGTACTCATAACAGTTGGGAAAACCCCCCGACTATTTGAACCAACAGCATTTTTTAAAATAACAGGATATTTTAAGGTGTCTAACTTTTTTGTTGCCTCTGTTTTATTGTAAGTTCTATTATAAAAACATTCTGTGGCCGGGGAAGGTAGACCATTTGCTAGAAGTAGTTTATGGGCAATTTCTTTACACTTTGTTAACCTCACACTAATAAAAGACTGCCTAGTGATAGAAATATTATTTTCCAACAAAAGACTCTTGCCTTGAATATTGACATAAAAACAATTTCGCTCTGGGACAAATTCTTCAATTGTACCACCCATGTTCAAAATAACGTTTTTAACTGTAAGAAAGTTTTTATTCCTTTTTTTCATTGTATTGTGCTAATAAAAAGTATGGGTGGGGTGAAAACGAGAGTTTCTTCTCTATTATTTCAATCCTATAAACGGACTAGCATTGCCCCAATATTGGGGAACCTTGCCATCCCATTTTTCTATCCAGCGAAGTTCTACTACTTTAGGATTTTGTAACAAAGCGCTGGCCTCGGTTCGAATGGCCTTAGCCTTACCTTCTGCTTCAACTATTTTTTGTTCTGCTTCAATTCTAATTCTTTCAAGATCTCTGTCAGCTTTTAATTTCAATTGCTCAGCCGTCACCTTTGCTTCAATCGCTTCATTGAAGGCGTCTGAGAAGTCAAAATTAACAATGTTGAGTTCATCAACCATAATAAATCTTTCCATTAACCTTTTACTGAGATTGGCCTTGATCTCTTCTTTGACTTCATTCCTTTTGGTGATAAGTTCTTCGGCAGTGAACTGGGCAGTTGTTGCCTTGACTGCCTCTTGGATACTAGGGGCAATAACGCGGACATTATAATTCGTTCCTACTTCCTGCCAGATTTTATTGACTGAAGCAGGATCCAGGTGATAATTCAAGGCAATCTTAGAAGTTACTGTCTGCAAGTCTTTGGAAAAAGCCCGGGCTGGTACTTCGTCTTTCTGCATCTTTACATCCATTTTTAGTACTCTTTGGATCAACGGAATTTTTAAATAAAGCCCTTCTTCAAAGATTTTGTCCTCTACCGCTCCGAATTGGAGTAGTACGCCTCTCTCACCTGCACCCACTGTACCAAAACTACCAAAAATCAATATTACAAGAACAACTCCAATAATCACAAGAGAAGCAAACCCTCCAATTTTTTTCCCCACTACCTTTATTTCATTAATTTGTTCATTAATGTTGTCCATAGGTATATTTAGTTAAAAGTTGATTATGTTAGTAATGTTTTAATTAGTGGTCTAATCTTATCAAAGGGGAAAGCTTTAGTCAAATTAAAAACACTCCGTAGGTACGGAGTGTTTTTTGTCTGGCTCGGGAGTAGGGATTCGAACCCCAATAGCTAGGATCAAAACCTAGAGTCCTACCATTAGACGACTCCCGAATAACGATTAACATGATACCATAAAAAGGGGGTGTTTGTCAATCTTCAAGTAGATATTCATACACCCACACTCTACTATCTCCTAGCTCCCACCAGTTATTAGCCTCCATTTTAGCGTTGTCTCGTATTTCTGCTGCTGGAGCCCAGTAGCTAGTGTGAATAAAATATGCTTTTTTTACCCCTACGTATCTCATAGCTTGTTCCATCCATTCTTTTTTAGGTTTTTCATACACCATCTTCCTAAAAAACTGATATAGGGGACCTCCAGTAGGTATAGAATAGAAATAGTGTTTTCCTGCTGGAGTATCAAAGTATTTTACAAAACCAAATTCCCTTAATGCGGCAGCAGCTACTTTTTGGTTAGAGAGTACTATGTAGTCCTTTATATTGTTGTTTCGGTGGTCAATGAAATGAATTGCATTTATATCAGCCTGCCGTACAGTGTGTCCAGTGTGAAAAGATACTGGATCACGGGTGGGATATGTAAAATACCAAGAGATTAACAAAAGAAAAGAAAAGAATATGGCTAAGGAGGTTTGGATAACAGGCTTTTTAGAAGCCCTTAAAAAAACTTCCCTTAAGGTCACCACTAAAAATGGCACTAACAATATCATTATCATCTCCAACACTCTGTTGGCATATACATTTTGCTCGTAGGAGATTACGTTAGGGAACTTAATTGCTGTAGAGAGAATAAAGGAAGATATGAATAGACTAATAGAAGTGGTGATATAGAAAGAAGGGGACTGCTTCCTATATCTTCGTATAACAACCACTATTCCAACAATAATTAATATTACAAATAATAATTTGATAAAATCCCGATATATATATAACAATTGCCAATCTAAAGTACCCTTATGAAGCCATACCCAATGAGGTCTTTTGAAAAGCAAAAGGAATGTTTGTATATTTGCAAAAGGATTTTGTATACCAATCTTCTCTCCCAATCGTACAGAGTTGATAAAAAAAGCAAAAGGAATAATTAGAGTAAGGATGGTACCATATAGTATATGGGAAAGCGTTCTAATCTTTCCTTTAAGAGGCACCAAAAGTTTGTACCCCGCATAAACAACTAAAAGAGGTAGACCTACAAACGGATGAATAGAACAAGTGGCCAATATCAATAGAGAAGGAATGATCCAAGATTTTTTAGTTGCATTCCTGCTTTCATACCACATCCAAGTGAATACAATGTATGCTAGGAGTAGTGCTAGATTGTTGGGGGTGGTGAAAGTAAAGAATACCAGAGGAAGTAGGGGAATTAGAAGAATGGCAGGAAACACCTTTCTTTTGAATCCAGTTCTAGAAAAAGAAAAGTATGTGATGAGTGGGACAATAATGCCAGCTCCAATTGGAACAATGATTTTGTCTATTGCCTCGGTTGATACATGGGAAACGAGATGGGAAAATACTACTAGCATGTACTGTCCAATGTAGTATGGGTTTTTAGGGAGAATTGCATTGTGTTTTGCAATCCAAGCTTCAGTAGCTTGATGGATAAAAGGATCAAAGCCAAAGCCTAGCTTGAATACTATTAGAGCAACACTAAGGACAAGTAAAGAGTGAATTGATGTTAGTAGTAGATTTGAAGGATTATGCTTTGATTTTTGTAGCACCCACAATAAAAGCATGGTGGTGATTGCAAATATTAGGAAGAACTTAGGACCAAATAAAGTCCATGGGGAGATTAGAGTATCTGTGAATCTCCTAGAGATCAGGACACTGAATAGTGACATCTGTCCTAAGAATACTAGTACAGCTATTAGTTTTGTAGATAGGTATGATTTTACATGGACATATGAATCAAATTCAAATTCTTTTACTATGTCTGTAAATACATCTATATCTATTTCTTTGTTTCGTTGTAGTGATATTAGTAAAGGAATTGCTACTAATAGTACAGAGATTACTTCCTTATCTATTTGGTAGAACCAGTAGACAAGTGAAAGAAGTATTGTTTGCATGCAGAGCAGTGATATTGTTCCAAAGAAAGTTTGCCAAAATCTTTTTTCTTTTGGTAGGAGCCACTGGCCTAAATAAAAACCAAAACAAAGAGAGTATGCAATAAGGGCTACTATATTCCAAGAGTTTGCACTATTGCTCCATACTGAAAAAAGAGCCAGTATTGTCACCAAGGCCCCTAAAATGATATACTTTCCATTAGTAGCTAATAATTTCATATATAGTTATTTTATCAAATCTATGGATAGAATCAAGTACTTTGTAAAAAAACACCCTAAATTGTTCACTTATATACATCCAGATCACCTTCATCACCACGACCATTTAATGGATATAGTGTTTTTACGTTTTGTACCTGATTACATTACTCCTAATAGAGTTACAGCTTTCAGAGTACTAACAACCCCCATAGTTTTCCTGTTAATACTCTTTGGTTTCTATAAAATAGGGGTGGTCTGCTTTCTTTTAGTTGCATTTACTGATGTAATAGATGGTTCTCTAGCTAGGACAAGAAACAAGATTACTAAATTTGGAATGATGTTTGATCCTTTGGCTGATAAGTTTCTGATTGGTTCAATGGTTCTGTTATTGGTATTTAGGTATTTTAATGTATGGCTAGGAGTAGCTATACTAGGTTTAGAAATTATTTTCATTGTGACTGCTTTAGTTTCTAGTTACAAATTCAAGACAGTAAAGATGGCCAATCTTTGGGGAAAGACAAAGATGTTGTTGCAAGTAGTTGCTGTATTTTTCACCTTAATAGCTCTTTTACTGGAAATGCCGTACTTCTTGACTATAGCTGCCTGGATTTTTGGATTAGCCATTGGATTCGCAATAGTCAGCCTATTTTCTCACGGGATATAAGGATATGAATCGAATAAAGCAAAAGATAGTTTTAGCTAGTCTGTCTGTAGGGCTACTTTTTTTGTATTTCAATCTTCTTTCCTGGCAAATGTCTTGGCTAGGTTTTCTTTTACTTGTTTTCTACTTGTTAGTTAATTCTTGGTTTTGGCAGGCTATTTGGCAACAGGTATTTGGATTGAACAAAAGGAGTGGTATAAATAAAGTGTTTTCTTGGTTGACAACATTTTTTTTACTCTCTTTTTCAGCCTCTTTTTATATTGTTGTTAACAGACTAACTTCTCTTTTAATATGGTTTTGTTTCTTGATCACTTCTGTTGTTACTGTGGCACTATATTTTTGGATAAAAGGTCATAAATACAGGAGAGGGGAATGTGGGAAAGAAAAAAAAGCTAATTTAGTGTTGTTTGGAAGGAGTTGGATATTGTTAGCAGCTTTTTTTGCTTTATGGATATCAGGATTCTTTTTTCTAGTGGTATATGGAAAGGGAGATGGAATATTCTCTCCTTGGCAAAATCTTCATCCATACTCTTTGTTGATATTTTTTGGATTGCTAATCATATCAGGTATTTTGTTGTTCTCTAAATACAAGACAAAGACTTTGTTGTTAGTATTTGTTTTGTTTTCTTTTTTGATTCACATGTATCTTCCATACTCTTCCATATACCCTTGGGGTGGAGATGCTTGGAGACATATTGGAATAGAGAGCAAGATACAAGATGGAGAGCAGATTCTTCCTGTGTTAGTAGGAAATGATGCTGAATGGGTGGAAGTAGTTGGAATTGATCTCCCTAAAGTACTAGTATATCCGCAAAAATATACATATACTCAATTTTGGGCCAGTGTCGTGGTAGTAAATGAGGTAATGCAGTCTGATTTAATTTTTGTTCATCGATGGCTAGGTCCTTTTGTCTGGTCTCTAGTTATGCCACTCTTGTTGTTTAGGATAGGGCGGTTGTTGTTTGGTAGTAGGAGAAAAGGATTGTGGCTTCCTTGGTTAATGTTTTTGTTTTTTCCTTTCCAAGCCTTGGGTGGTCTGACTTTGCCAGTAAGTTTGGGGTATTTAACATTCTTTTTTGTAATAATGATGTGGCTGCAGTATGTAAGGGATGGATTACCTTGGCAGAAAAGAATTGCTTTGCTTTTTAGTGTGTTAATGGTATTTGGATATACTCTTCATTTTATTCTAATCTGGCTTTTGATTCTTTTTACCTTAGTTGTGAGAAGAATAGCGAAGATAGAGAAGACAGAACTGCAATATACTTCTTTTGCCGGCCTATTTCTCCTTTCATGGTTCGTGTTCCCTGTAATTGAATTGGTGGGGAAGATGAGTTTTGTTCCTGAGAAGATAGAGTGGTGGAATAACCTGAAACAATTAATTGGCCAGTTTTTTGGCTGGTTCTACGCCTCTAGTATCAGGCCTCATGATATCCTTAGTGGGAATATACTATTCAACCATACTCCAGGGTGGGCTTTTGTGCCTAGCATATTCAATAGTTGGAGATGGTGGATTATTCCTCTAATGATTTTGATTATCTTAGCTACTAAGTTTGCTTTTTTCCAAGCTTGGAAGCCCAAGAGTGAGTTTAAGTGGAAGATGGTTATACTTTTTACCGGAACTGTAGTTGGAAGCTATATAATATCCTGGTTTGTTTTAGAGGGGGATAGATCTTTAGTACGAAGGATGGATCTTTTCCTTACTCTTGCAATAGCAGTTCTCTTGATATATACAATCCAATATTTTCTAGTAAAGCTTGATTTGAAAAAACTATACACCAGGATTATTATACTAATTGGAATCTTTGCACTTAGCTGGTTTGGTGCTTTGGCATATGCTTCTGGTCCCGACCTAAGAGTAGTTGACCATAATGAGTATATTGCCGCTAACCATATATGGGATGAGATGGGGCAAGAAAAGCCATACTGTGTACTAGCAGATACTTGGCCTCTCCTAGTTTTGGAAGGAGTGTCTGGTAGAGAGGTTGTTGGTGGAGGTTTTCCAATTGATAATCAATTTGCTCAACCAGAAAGAGTGGATTTGTTTACTAAGCTCATAAATAGAGAAGTAATTGACTTGGAATGGATGGGGGAGTTGACTGGGGCTGAAAAATGTTGGTTTTTACGCAAAAGAGGGGAGTCAGAAGAGCTTGATGAAGAGAGTGGAGAGGTATGGATTAATAATTTCGTTGTTTGGGAGCAGGGGTTGAAAAAAGTGGTGAAATAAGGTAGATTATAAATTACTAATATAAACATATGCCTGATTGTATATTTTGTAAAATAGTAGAAGGGGAGATACCTAACTACACAGTGTATGAAGATGAGAATGTTCTAGCCTTTCTAGATATACATGCCCATGCAAAAGGTCATACTATTGTAATACTCAAAAAACATGGAGAAGTGCTATTTGACTACACTGAAGAAGAAATCAAAGAATTGTCTCTGGGAGTAAAGAGAGCTATGGACAAGATTGAAAAGGTTCTTTACCCAGATGGATATAACGTAGGATGGAATCAAAAAGAAGTTGCTGGGCAAGTAATCCCCCATCATCATATTCATATTATGCCTAGATATGATGGAGATGGTGGAGGTAATATGCATAGTGTGGTAAATAACAATGGGGGAATGAATGTAGAGAAAGTAGCAAAGCTTTTCTAATATGACCAAACGCTTGAAAAAAATATCTGAAGAAGTAGTCCACCAAAATCCATGGTGGACGTACAAGCATGATAAATATCAAAAGCCTAATGGTGAAGAAGGGGACTACTACTATGGAGAAACCAATGGTAATGCAATGGTTGTCCCTGTAACAGAAGATGAAAAACTAGTACTAGTTCTCCAGCAAAGGTATATAAATGACAAGCAAAGCATAGAATTCCCTTGCGGAGGGATAGTTGATGGAAAAACACCTTTAGAGACAGCTAAAAATGAGCTTTTAGAAGAGACTGGGTATATAGCTGATGAATATATCAAGATAGGGGAGTTTGAGGGTCTAAACGGCGTTTTCAAAGATACTTGTCATGTCTTTTTAGCATATGTTGTTGAGCAGGGAGAACAAAAGTTGGATGATACTGAAGATATAGAAGTGTTACATAGAAGGCCTGATGAATTTGATGAAATGATACGCAAGAATGAGATCTGGGATGGACAGACTCTTGCTTCGTGGGCAATGGTGCATCATCATTTTTTGCATAAGGAATTATGAGAATTTTAGTAACAGGTGGAGCTGGATTTATTGGATCCAACTTCATCCATTATATGTTAACTAAGTATCCAGATTATGAAATAATCAATCTGGATCTTTTGACATATGCAGGGAATTTAGAAAATTTAAAAGAATTTGAAAATGATTCTAGGTACAAGTTTGTAAAAGGAGATATATGTGATACTGAATTAGTAAATGGTTTGGTAAAAAATATTGATCTAATTATTCACTTTGCAGCAGAGTCTCATGTAGATCGCTCTATCATGGATTCCTCTAGTTTTATAAGAACCAAC
Organism: uncultured Gammaproteobacteria bacterium; assembly: GCA_964412535.1. GTDB lineage: Bacteria > Patescibacteriota > Patescibacteriia > Magasanikbacterales > UBA922 > CAYPPF01. Next base: position 17,976 of record CAYPPF010000001.1, read on the forward strand.
GTTCTTGGAACACAGATATTACTAGATGCAGCTAAGAATAATGGGAATACAAGATTTCACCATATTAGTACTGATGAAGTGTTTGGTTCTTTGGGACCAGATGATCCAGGGTTTAATGAAAGAAATACATACGATCCTCGCAGTCCATATAGTGCTTCTAAGGCAGCGGCTGATCATTTAGTAAGAAGCTATTTTCATACTCATGGCTTGCCTATTACAATTTCCAATTGCTCTAACAACTATGGACCATACATGTTTCCAGAGAAGTTTATTCCTCTTTTCATCACCAACCTAATGGAAGACAAGAAAGTTCCATTATATGGAGATGGTGGGAATATACGTGATTGGATCTTTGTGGATGATCATAACAAAGCAGTTGATTTGATTATTCATGAGGGTAAGATTGGCGAGACGTATTGCATAGGAGGAGATGCTGAAAAAAGTAATAAAGAAATAACATATTTGATTTTGAAACTAATGGGTAAGGATGAAGAAATGATTGAGTATGTGAAAGACAGACTTGGGCATGACAGAAGATATGCAATAGATTTTTCTAAGATACAAAATGAACTAGGTTGGAAACCAGAAATGGACTTTGAACAGGGTCTTGAAAAAATGATTAAGTGGTACCAAGATAATGAAGAGTGGTGGGGGAAGATAAAGAGCGGAGAATATATGGAATATTACAAAAAACAATATAAAGAAAGATAGTATGAAAGTATTAATAATTGGTAGAGGGTATGTGGGCAATCGTTGCTTTGAAGCATGGGAAGACGTTGTGGTAGCTGAGAATAGGATTAAAAGTAAAGAAGATGTACTTTCCCTTTTATCTGAGCATGATCCAGATGTAGTATTGAATGCAGCGGGAGTACGAGGTAAGCCTAATGTAGATTGGTGCGAAGACCATGCTTTGGAAACAATACTAGGTAATACCAAACTTCCAATTACAATAGCAGAAGCTTGCCAGGAAAAAGGAATATACCTTCTTCATATTGGTTCTGGTTGTATATTCTATGGCGATTCTCCTCATCCAGACAAGAAATGGAGAGAGGAAGATATGGGTAATCCTACAGAAGTAACATACTCTAGAACTAAATGGGCAGCTGATTTAGCACTATCTACTTTAGATAACGTCGGTATTGCTAGAATACGTATGCCCATTGATTGGATTCCCTCTTCTTTCAACATGATAGACAAGCTAGCTGCTTTTCCTAAAGTAATAGATGTAGAGAATAGCGTGAGTATTGTTGATGATATGGTAGATGTTTTCTATCAACTACTAGAAAAAAAAGCTCAAGGTATATTTCATGTTACTAATCCTGGCATACTGAAACACAGGGAGATAATAGAGTTGTATGAAAAATTAGTAGACTCAGACCACACCAATGAGTGGATTACTAATGAAGATTTAGTGAAACAAGGTCTGGCTACTAAAGGAAGATCAAATAACTTCCTGGAATCAAAAAATCTAGAAAAAGTGGGAATAAAGATGAGAGAGGTGCACGAAGCAATGGAAGATACTATGAAAAAGTATGCTGAAGCAAAGAAAAAAGGGGAGAAGAGTGAAGAATGTTTGAGTTGTTAGGGTAATCCAATCAATTAAAAAATCACCTAGACAATAGGTGATTTTTTGTTGCTAGGTATAGATCGAGTACGTGAATAGGATTATTGCAATGATAATAAGGAAAGCACCTGTATAGTGATAGTACTTCTTTTCCTTTCTTAGATTATGCTTTATTCTAAGTGTATTTAAAACAAAAGATTGGAACTTGTAGACTTGCTTCGGGAAGAGGATTATGATTAGACCAGCTATGAGAAAGATAATTGAGCGAATGATATTTAGTTCCATATTTTATTTATAACATCCTATCATCTAGTGCTTCATCCCATTCTTCTAAGGCCTTATCAAGCTCAGCTCGAAGTCCTCGTTCCTCAATTTGTATATCAGCTTCAAGTTGTGCAATTTCTTTTCTTTCTAGTTCAATTGCTTGAAATTCTTCCCCCGGCTTACCCATATTAGCCTCCATTCGGGCGTCATTTTCATGACGACGATTTAGTGCTGCGTCCATTCTTTCTCTAACATCTTCATATTTTTTCTGCAATTCCATGTATTTTTCACGAGCCTCAGCTACACTAGATTCATCTTCTTGGTTTTCTGAGTCTGGTTCTTCGGGTTGATCTTCTGTTGATTGCTTACACGCATCACAGTTGCCTGGAAAGTTGCCATGTTCGCACATGCCGCTTTCTTTGAGACCTGGTTGTCCTTTTTCTCGTTCGTCTACCATATGTTTGGGTTAGATTAATATTGTCCTTGGATACCTTCATAAATTATCTTTTTCCATAATCAATCCATTTATCGAATATTCCAATTTTTCAGGCTCGTCTGTCCCTATCCTGTATATTTTACCACTCTTCATCCTTATTTCAACTGCACCAAAGCCAGAAACATTGAAGATCCACATACGAGGCATCCACCAGAAACGTATTCCCCATCCATAGTACCAATGGTTCCTTACTGCTTTTGCTGATTCTATGTTTTCAAGTAGAAAACGTTTCCTAAATATCCCATAGCCAAACTTGATTCTTAGGTACTTTTCATCAATCATTACGTTAAGCCAGGAAAAGGAAACAAGGATCAATAATATGACGAGCATATAGCCCAGAATGGCGTAGTCAAGACCTGTTTGTATGAGAACAACACCAAATAGTATTACAATGGCAATTGTTACAGATATCATTAAATGTCCAATCTGGGTGTGTTTGTATATCATATTATTTTATTGAAATACTCTAATAATATAATACCATCTAGAGAAAAGGAGTACAATGTTTTATTTTTCTTGATTTGGTGCTAGAATAGGAAGCAATATATATATTAATCTATGAGAAGAAAAATACCATCAACAATGGCTACCCAGCATCCTGATAATGCTGGTGCTCCTTTTTGGGAACAAGATGGAGATGGTTTTATCAGTATTCATGAAGAGCTTGATGAATGCGTGTCTTGCTTTCAAAAACTTTCTGTTGATGAATTTATGTGGGATTGGGAAGGTAAGTACGCTGATGAAGCAGTAGTTGAGAAATTGTTTTCTAATTATTATGATTTTTTCAAGAAAAAGCAGCTAAGTAAGGATATATTCCTTACATTCCGCTTACCTAACATCTGGCATGAAAAAGGGTATAGTTTACTTAGGGCGTTGATGGTTATATTGACTAGTGAGGATCTTTCTCATGATTTGAAGCTTAAAAGACCTCTATTTGAAGTAATACTACCTATGACGGAAAAAGCAGAGCAATTATTGTATATTCAAAATTGCTTTACTAAACTTGCTCGCTTCAAATCAAAAGAATTCAAGCATCAGTTGAGGAAAAACAGTGATTATTTGGAAATTATTCCTTTAGTTGAAGATGTGGCAGGCCAAGTGGGAATTCGTAAGATTTTAGATAAGTACGTAGAACTTCATCAAAAACAGTTTAAAAATAAGCCAAAGTATTTGCGAGTTTTCTTGGCTCGTAGTGATCCAGCCCTGTCTTCCGGTCTAGTGGCAAATGTTTTGGCTAACAAGATTGCTCTGTCAGAGATAGAAGCATTTGGTAAGGATTATAAAATGCCAGTACACCCTATTATTGGGGCTGGAGGATTGGTGTTTAGGGGTGGACTAAATCCAGAAAATGTTAAGAATTTTGTAAAACAGTATCAAGGAGTAAAGACAGTAACTATTCAATCTTCTTTTAGATATGACTACCCTTTGTCAAAAGTTAAGAAAAGCATAGAGTATTTGCAGAAAAAGCTACCCTTGTCTAAAGCTGTTGACGTTCCTTTAAAAGATGCTAAGGTTTTGAAAAAAATCATTAACTTATCCAAAGGCTACTATAACGAGGAGATTGCTAAAATTAGTCAGGACATGATTCCATTTTTCGATGCTGTTCCAAGGCGGCGTGAAAGAAGGCTACATATTGGATTTCTCTCATACAAGAGAAAGGTTGCTGGGAATAACTTACCAAGGGCTATTGCTTTTACAGCTGCTTTCTATTCCATTGGAGTACCACCAGAATTTATTGGCCTAGGAAAAACCTTGAAAGAACTTTCTGACGATGAGTTTAAAGTGCTTTACAAGTACTATCCGTATTTAAAAAATGATATACAGGAGGCAGGTAGGTATCTGAATAAAGAAAACTTAACTAAATTAGTAAAGAAAAATAGTGGATGGAAGGATGTTATGGAAAGCATTAGATTATGCGAAGAGAAGTTAGATATAGAACTAGGACCTAAAAGCAAGTTAGATTGTTTGCATAAAAATATTACAGCTAATGTGTTGATCCTCAAAAAGAACAAGGAACGAGTGCATGAACTAATGATAGAGACTGGGAAGATACGGAAAAGTCTGGGTTAATTGAGTGGGATTAAAAAAACAGGCTAAAAGCCTGTTTTTTGTTTAAATTAATCCTTTATTTTCTTAAAACGAGGCACTCTTTTATTATTTATTACAATATCTTCAAGAAACATTTTTTTAGTCCTTGCCCATATTTTCTTGTCCCCGTACAGTGCTTTGTATACAACTAACTCTTCTTTAGTTTTCCTATGTGTTGCAACACAAATAACTTCGTACAATTCCCCTTTATGATGTTGGTACTTTCCTGTTTTCATTTTCTAGTTAGTTACCTAGTGTTTCTTGAAAGAAATTATTTACTTCCGGATTCTTAGATACTATATCCCTAACCATCTTCTGAGTGTCTTTGTCTAACCTGTCATACATGAATTTTATTTTACGTCTGGTTTCCTCAGCTCCTCTTTCTTTCAGAAATGATGGTAGTCTCTGAACAAAGTATGCCACACTATCTGCTCTTTTCACTAATTCAGCATCTTCATCACCACCAACTTCATGATTTTGTACTAAATACCTTACTCTTTCAATACTATCGGTATCAAAATCAAACTTATCTAATATTTCACATAATATCTTAGCTGAGTTTTCAGCATGAGCCTTCTTATATTCATCGTAGTTATCAAAATATTCTTTCCTTGTTTTTCTGTCTGGAAAATACCTTTCTATATCATGTCCCAGTGTGGCAATCTGTACTATCTCACTAGCATCAGGCTTTATCTTCAGTAGGTATTCCCAGGATGTTTTAAGGTGACTTAATTCTACCTCTGGTGAATAGGCATTCTTAGCTAATTTTTCTATTTCTTTTTTAATTAGATCAAACTTGCTCATAATATTTTTATTTCCAAATTCTTTTCATATTAATTTCTTCCTTGTTTTCCTCCAGTAGTTAGAATTTCTCTGTATATACTACCATTCAACCACCCTTGGGTCAAAATTCTACATCAAAAATCACCATAAACAAGCTATTTTCACAGATATTTACTTTTCCCCGTATTTTTGCTAATATACTACTGTTAATTTAGCTAATTTTTTTGTATGCCTGTTTCTTTTTTAGACGATTTAACTAAAATCAAAAAACTAGATTCCCAAAATATGCTGGGAAGCCTTCAGTTGTTAGGAAAACAAGTGGAACAAGTGTGGGAAGTAGCCCAAAAACTAAAAGTTCCTGTTAATCATTCAAAGACTGATCGCATTGTTGTCCTTGGAATGGGGGGTAGTGCTCTAGGGGCTGATGTGATAAAAAGAATGTATGCTGAAGAATTGAGAGTACCTCTTGAAGTTGTTAATGACTACCATCTGCCTAGAATGGTAAATAACAAGACCTTGGTAGTAGCTTCTAGCTACTCTGGTAACACTGAAGAGGTAATATCAGGTGCAAAAGAAGCTAAAAAAAGAAAAGTTAAGCTATTAGTTATCACTTCTGGCGGAAAGTTGGGCACATGGGCAAAGAAGAATAATATACCTGCATTAGTTTTCCCTACTGATAATAATCCATGCAAATCTCCTAGAATGGGAATTGGATACTCCATCGTAGGACAAATAGTACTATTTTCCAAGGCCGGGCTGCTGAGGTTAAGTCAGAAGAAGGTAAAAGAGGTGGTAAAAACCATTGCTTTGTATGATACAAAGTATGGAACACTCACTCCATTAAAAGAAAATACAGCAAAACAAGTAGCAAGAAAAACAGTGAACAAAAGTATCTGGTATATTGCTTCAGAACATTTAATAGGCAATGCTCATGTTGCGGCTAACCAAATGAATGAAAATGGGAAGAGATTTGCTGGGTATTTCACTATTCCAGAGTTGAATCACCACTTACTGGAGGGGATGATTAATCCTATAAGCAACAAAAAAGAACTATTATTCGTTACAATAGAGTCAGAATTATACGACAAAAGGACGCAAAAAAGGTATTCAGTGACTAAAAAGGTGCTAAAAAAGACAAATATCAACTATACAGAGTACGAATGTAAGGAAGCAGACAAACTATTACAAGTATGCGAAGTACTTGTATTTGCCAGCTACCTAAGCTACTATTCTGCTATATTGAAAAAGATTGACCCCACTGATATACCTTTTGTAGACTATTTCAAGAAACAAATGAAAAAATAACTATGGATCTTAGCATAATCACAGTTACATGGAATTCAGCAGATAGAATAGCAGAGCAAATAAACTCTGCTGTTTTAGGTTGCAGAGAAATTAGTTTTGAACAGATTGTGATTGACAACGGATCAAAAGACAAGACCTGTGAGATAGTAGAAAAAGATTTTCCTAATGTGAAGTTAATTAAGAATCAAAAGAATAAAGGATTTGCTGGAGCAAACAACCAGGGAGTGGAAATTGCTCAAGGAAAATACATCCTCTTCCTTAATCCAGACATGAGAGTGGAGCAGGGGAGTCTAGACACGATTGTTAGGTGGGTGGAACATAAAGAGAAGATAGGAATAGCTAGTTGCAAGCTGGTTCATTCAGATGGGAAATTATGTGAGGATGCAAAACCAAGAAGGTTCCCTAAAGTCTGGGAACGGATATTACTAATACTAAAGTTACCTCATTTGGTTCCAATGATTCTTGATCATTATATGATGAAGGATTTTAATTCTGAGGTTGAACAAGAAGTGGATTCTGTTAGAGGTTCTTTTATGCTAGTAAGAAAAGAATTAACTGAAAAACTTGGTTGGGGATTTGATCCTCGCTATTTTATCTGGTGGGAAGATGTAGACCTGTGTAGAGAGGCTAAAAAACTAGGATACAAAGTGATATATACACCGATAATAACCTGTGTTGACTACGTGGGCCAAAGCTTTAAGCAACAAAAAAGCTCTTGGAAGCAGAAAAACTTCACTAAAAGCATGGTAATATATTCCCAAAAGTGGGAACCTTGGTATAAATGGATATGGATCAAGATATCTAGACCTATTGGGATGCTACTCTCCCTATTAAATGATATTTTTGGAATATGAAGCTTTCAGTACATCTAGTAACATGGAATGGGGAGAGATATATCAGATATCTTTTTGATTCTTTGAAAAATCAAACCTTTAGAGATTGGAAACTGGTAGTATTGGATAATGGATCACAGGATAATACTGTATTTAACATCAGAAAAGAATTAACAGACTTTCCTTTTGAAAGTGAACTAATTGAAGGCAGTGAAAATATAGGATTTGCCAATGGACACAATCTTTTATACAAAAAAGCTAACTCAGAATATTTCCTTCTCCTTAACCAAGACATGTGGTTAAGTAAGGATTGCTTGGAAAAACTAGTAAGGTTTTTAGACAATAACAATAATACAGCCTCTGTGAGCCCCAGATTAATGCGTTGGGATTTTGATAAGATTGAAAATGAATTAGGATTTACTAACCATATTGATTCTCTAGGACTCAAGCCAATGTATAACAAGAGAGTGACAGAACTAGGGGCCCAAGAAGAGTGGAAAGATAGCGGAGAAACAAAAAAAGAAGTATTTGGAGTATCAGGAGCCTTGCCAATGTACAGAAAAACAGCTATTGAGGCTGTAAAATTCTCTAATGGTAGTTTTTTTGATGAGCTATATCATTCATACAAAGAAGATGTTGATTTGGCCTTTAGGCTAAGATCCGCAGGGTATGATTCGTTTGTGGTACTTGATACAGAGGCATATCATGACAGGTCTGGAGTTGGTTTGGGTGAACTCGGAGACATGGTTGCTTTGAAAAACAAAAAAGGACAGTCTGAATGGATAAAATATCATAGTTACAAAAATCATCTAATGACTTTGTACAAGAATGAATACTGTCAGAATCTTTTAATTGATTTCCCATCTATTCTATGGTACGAATTAAAGAAGTTCTTCTTCTTTCTTTTTTTTGATGCTAAGGTTCTAAGAGGGTGGAAGGAAATTTGGAGAAATAGAAAAGTGTTAAAGAAAAAAAGGAAAGAAATAAAAGAAAAAAGGAAAACATCTTGGAGAAAGATGAGAAAATGGTGGAAATAACTATGAAAGACATAAACATTGTATTCCTAAACTATTTAATGAAGAAAGATATACTGCAAGCAGTAGAATCTTTGATTAAGGATACAGAAAGATGTCCATATGATGTTCAGATTACTGTAGCAGACAATTCATCTAATAGAGATGGGATAAAGAATGATTTACAGACTAATTTTCCGCAAGTGAAATATATTAATTGCGGTGGTAATGTCGGATTTGGCAAAGGAAACAATGCTGGTTTTGAAGCCACTCCTGCCAGATACTACTTTGCCCTTAACAGAGATACTATTGTCCCTCAAAACACGCAGGTAATTGAAAGGATTGTTAAATTCATGGATGATCACAAGAAGATAGGGTGTATAGGACCTAAATTAGTTAATCTAGATGGATCTCTCCAATATTCTTGCTATAGATTCGATCTTCCCTCTATCCTCATCAAACCACTTAAACAAATCAACTTTGACAAAAAGTACAAGTGGATTAAAAAACATGCAGACAAGCTGGTGATGAAGGACTTTGATCACAATGAAACTAGACCAGTAGACTGGGTTCTAGGAGCTGCCATAGTAGTAAGGAAAGAAGTGGCTGATGAGATTGGGTTTTTTGATGACAGGTACTTTATGTATTTAGAGGATTGTGATTGGTGTCACACTATGTGGGAAAAAGGATGGCCTGTCTATTATTTACACGATGTTGCTATACGGCATATGCATGCCCGTGACTCAGCTAAAATACCAGGCATTTTCAATGCTTTGGTAAAAAACAAGCTGGCTCGTATTCATATGGCCAGCTGGATAAAATATTTGTGGAAGTGGAGAGGGAATCATAAATACTATAAATACAAAAAATAATATGGATAATTTTCCCAAAATAGCTATTGTATACCTCTCATTTCATTGTGAGCCATATATTGATGATGTGGTTTCTTCTTTGAAAAAAATATCATACCCTAAAGACAAGGTTGAGTTTATCATCATAGACAACCCTCATCCAGAACATGGATCTTCAGTAAGGCATTTAGAAGAAAATGTAATGCCATTGTCTGGAACAGAAATACCACATGTTACCCTATTGGCTCAAACAGAAAATCTTGGATTTGCAGGAGGGAACAACGAAGGTGTTAAATGGGCAATTGATAATGGGTACGATTATGTATATTTTCATAATAATGATGGCTTTGTTGCTGCTAATTGTCTAGAACCCTTGGTAAAAGTAATGGAAAATGACAAAAAGATAGGGATAGCACAGTCACTAATGCTTCTTCATCCAGAAACTGACCTGATTAACAGTGCGGGCAATGCTTTTCAATATCTAGGCTTTGGCTTTTGTAATAATTACCGACACAAGTACCAAGGAATTGATTTGCCTGAAGTAAAAGATATTGCATATGCTAGTGGAGCTGCTTTGTTAATGAGAGTTGATTTGTTAAAAGAATACGGGCTATGGGATGAAGATTTTTTCCTATACCACGAAGATTTAGAATACTCTTTTCGTTTAAGAGTGGCCGGATATAGTACAGTGTTGGTAAAGAATTCTATTTTCTATCATAAATACAGATTTAGTAGAAGTATAACCAAATTTTATTGGATGGAACGCAATAGGTATGGACTAATGCTCATGTTTTTCCGTTGGCCCACCCTTTTACTACTTTTACCAATGGCACTAGTATTAGAGGCTGGATTATGGCTCTTTGCCATTAAAGGAGGCTGGGCAAAAGAAAGAGTAAAGGTATATTCATATTGGCTAAAACCAAAAAGTTGGAAGCTGTGGTTGAAAAAAAGAAAGAATATTCAAAAGATTAAAAAGATTAAAGACAAAGACTTGCTAAAATTAGCAGTACCCGGAGTTCATTTCCAGGAAGAGTCAATGGAAAACCCTATTCTAAGGTATGTTGGCAATCCTGTTATGACAGTATATTATTGGATTATGAGAATAATTATTCAATGGTAATATGAAGATACGGAAGGCAATCCTGACAGGTGGTGGAAGAGCAACGAGACTACATCCAATTACCACCACCACTAACAAGCATCTTTTGCCATTGGCAAATAAGCCAATGATTTTTCATGCTATTGATAAGGCAGTGGAGGCAGGAGTGAGAGAGATATTTATCAATACCAACCCTGGAGAAACGGAATTACAAAAATATATAGGTGATGGCGGATATTGGGGAGTATCAATTAAGTTTTTTGAACAAGAGGGTGGTCCTCAAGGAATTGCTCATGTAGTAAAGTGTGCTGAAGACTATATCGGTAATGATCCTTTTATGTTTTTCTTGTCTGATAATATTGTATTAGGAAGCCTAAAGCCTACTTTTGAACATTTTGTTCAAGAAAAACTAGATTGCATGTTGGCTTTTGCCAAGGTTCCTGATGCAAGACCTTTTGGGGTACCAATATTTGATGATAGTGGAAAGTTGGTTGATGTTTGGGAAAAGCCTGACAATCCACCCAACAACTTAGCTCAAACAGGAATATACTTGTATGGGCCTAAAGTTTTCTATAAAGCTTTTGATCAAATTGAAAAGAGTGCTAGAGGAGAGTATGAAATTTCAAGTATCCATTCTCATTTTTTAAAGAATGGTTTCAAGGTGGGACACAAAGAGGTGACAGGCTGGTGGAAAGACACTGGAATGCCTGAAGATATGATTACAGCCAATCAATTACTATTAGAGGAAATACCAGCTGAAGATTTTTCCAACTATGGAAAAATAAACTCTGGTACTGAGGTACAAGGAAAGGTGCAGATTGGGATAGGCAGTTTGTTAAAAAATAACGTAAAGATTATTGGCCCAGTAATAGTAGGGGAGAATTGTATTTTAGAAAACTGTACAATAGGTCCATATACAACTATTGGGTCAGGATCAGAAATCCGTAATGCTAAGATCAAAAATTCAATTGTTCTAGAAAACAGTCTTATACATGTAGATATGGAAATAGACAATAGTATTATTGGCAAGAGCGTAAAATTAGTTCATCGAGAGAAAAAAGAAGCTGAGGGTCATAGAATGATTATCGGAGACAAGACTGTCTTGGAAATATAATTAAGTGGCAAAAATAAAAACTCCCTAAAAGGGAATTTTTATAATTATTTCAGTTATTAATATTCCAATTCAAACAGTCCTCGTTTTTGAGCCACTCTTCCAAGAAAGAAAATCTTTCTTTCTTTTGTATTCACTCCTATTTTTTCCATACTACCGTTGTTGAGCAGCTCGTGACTTATGTAGTAACCCGGATTAAATCCTGTCAATTTATTCTCTGAAGCCAAAAGAAGGACACCTTGGTTGTCTAACGGATTTACATGCTGTATTTTTTCTCCAGTTCTATTAAGGAGAGCAAGACTTCCATTATCATATATAGTCCAGAGTTCCCACCAAGACCAGGTGATCCACTCTTTTGTCTTTTTGTTGTACAAAAGATGTTGGGTAGGGAGAGTTTGGTGCTCTTCTTTTTCAAGGGTTAGTATTTGAATATTGTTAGGTATTTTTACAATTACCCTTTCTTTGTTTATATCCACTATCTTTTCAACTTCTTCTTTAAAAGATAGTTCCCTGTCATCACTCACTAGTTCTCTTTTTTCTTTGTTATATATCCACACATTTTCTTCTCCATCAACAAACCATACATTAGAAAATGTTGTTTTAATGGTCTTTTGATTAAAGACATTCAATTCAACTATCTCGTTGTTTGTTTTTATGTATATAGACGGGCTAAAGCTATTTTTTGCCCATTGAAAAGATTCTATAGTACTTTGGAAAGAATATGTTTTAGATAGTTCTTGATTATCTGCATTTATTATCTGCATTGTTTCTTCTCCTCCCTGTCTTGTTTTTATCATCAGAAAGTTAGCATGTGGTGACCAGGACACTTCTGGTTCTATACTGCTGTTTATTCTTAGTAAAGAATCCTTTTGTTTTTTCTCAGTATCAAATGGTGTTATTTCATACACTCCTTTTTCTAAAGAAGTAATAGCTAGAAAAGATCCATCATATGAAGCGTTCATATCAATCATGTTCTCAGCTATGTCAATTTGCACAGGTAGAGAGTCTTTGAACAATACAATGTTTTTTATATATGTTGTCCTCCTGCTTTCTATGGTTACATCTTTTTTCCATTCTTTATATCCAGGAGCTAGAAACTTGATTTCATAGGTTCCAGGGGCTCTGTTTGGGAAGTATATTGGCAGATTCTTTGTTATCTTTACATCATTTAGGTATACATCAGCATGATCTGGTTCCACATCAACACTCAACACCCCTGTTTGCACTATCTTCTTGTTTCCCCAGTCATACCTATATCCAGCAGTATACATGATTACTATAGGGGAGATTACTAAAAAACTGGTAATCAAAAAACACATTATACAAATGCGGATAGGTCTAGTAAGTCTACTTGGAGAGTGTGGCATAGTAAATACTTGCTTTTTGTTATGTTTTAGTATACAATACTATCGTAATTTAGCAAAAAATATGGCTAATTTCGTTATTCACGGAGGTTTTAAACTCCATGGTAGTATTGATGTAAACACAGCTAAAAATTCAGCTGTGGCTTTGCTTTGTGCCTCTTTACTGGTAAAGGGAAAAGTAGTACTGAAAGATATCCCTAAAATCCAGGAAGTAGACCGCATTCTGGAGATTCTATCTAGTATTGGGGTAAAAGTCAAGTGGGAGACAGAACGTACTCTTGTTTTAGATAGTTCTACAAAGCTAAGAATGGATAATATTGACCGTAGAGCTTGTAAGCTGACCCGCTCTTCTTTGTTGCTTTTAGGGGCACTGGCTGGAAGAGTGAAAGAATATAAATTGTATAAGACAGGCGGATGTAAACTAGGAGAGAGAACAGTAAAGCCTCATCTGTTTGCTTTAGAAAGATTAGGGGTGAGTGTAAAATCAACACTCAAATATTACGAGATAAAAAACAAGCCTTTGAAGCCAGCAGAGATAGTAATGTATGAATCAGGAGATACTCCAACTGAAAATGCCATTATGGCAGCAGTACTAGCTCCAGGGAAGACTGTAATCAAATTTGCTTCTTCCAACTACATGGTACAAGACCTTTGCTACTTCCTACAAAAAGCTGGTGCTAAAATTGAAGGAATAGGCTCTACCACTTTAGAAATAGTTGGAGTGAAGAAACTAAAACCAGTAAATGAATACCACATAATGCCAGATCCAATTGAAGCAATGGCTTTTGTCTCACTAGGAATAACTACTAAGTCTGGGCTGACTATAAAAAACTGTCCAATTGAATTCTTGGAACTGGAATTGGAAAAGTTGAGGATTGCTGGACAGAAGTATAGTCTGCATAACAAAAGAAAATCTAAGAACAAGAAATTTGACATAGTGGATATAAAGCTAGTTCCTTCTGATCTGAATGCTTTACCTGATAAAGTATATGGTCGCCCATTCCCAGGACTAAACGTAGACAACCTACCCTTTTTTGTCCCCATCCTTACTCAAGCTAAAGGAAGATCTTTAGTACATGATTGGGTGTATGAAAATAGGGCAGTATATTACTTAGAACTTCAAAAACTTGGAGCAAAAGTAACCCTACTAGATCCTCATAGAATGTTTGTGGAGGGAAAGACCAGGCTTCATCCAAATGAAATAATATGTCCTCCTGGAATCAGGCCAGCCATGGTGATCCTAATCGCAATGCTAGCAGCCAAAGGCAAATCAATTTTACGCAATATATATCCAGTAGAAAGAGGGCATGAAAACCTAGCTAAAAGACTAGAAAAGATTGGGGCTAGAATTGAAAGAACAGAATAATTTGACAAATTAGCATAATCTGGTATAATACTTACCAATATGATATCAAGTTTGATAAAACTTACTCCACCTAGCAAGAGCTGCCTGCTGTAGTTTCTTGCTTAAGATTAATTACACAATAGGTAGCGTCAATAAAGACGCTACTTTTATTTCACTCATATGAATACTCAAGAACAACTTATATCCGCCAAACAAGCTTCAGTACAATTGCGTACTGCGACTACTAAACAAAAAAATGATTTCCTCACTAAGCTGGCTAGTTTGCTAGTGGAAAACAAAGAAAGAATAGTGGAAGAAAATAAAAAAGATCTTTCAGAAGTACAAGGTATTACTAAAGCAATGGAAAAAAGATTAAAAATCTCTGCTGAAGCAATAGAAGACATTGCGCAAGGACTAAAAGAAGTAGCAGAGTTGGCTGATCCTGTAGGAACTATCACTAAAATGTGGAAACGCCCTAATGGAATGCAAGTAGGTAGAATGAGAGCCCCTATTGGCGTTATCTTCTTCATTTTCGAGTCCAGACCTAATGTAATTGTAGATGCAGCCGCTCTTTGCATAAAAAGCGGGAATGTTTTGATTGCTAGAGGAGGAAAAGAGGCTCTAAACTCAAATAATATTCTTTTGCAGTACATTAAACAAGCACTTGAATCTGTAGCACTACCTTCTGGAGCTGTGCAACAGTTAGAAGATAGAAACTACGAAGCAGTGACGGAGGTGGTAAAGTCAGACAAGTATGTTGATCTAGTAGTTCCTAGAGGAAGAGAGAAATTAATTAGATCAATCAAAGAAGCAGCTCAAGTACCAGTGATTGCTCATGAAAGAGGGCTCTGTCATCTGTATATAGACAAGAGTGCTAACAAAGAAAAAGCAATCGAAATTGCTTTGAATGCAAAAACATCAAACCCTTCTACTTGTAATACGATAGAAACTATTTTAGTGCACAGTGATATGGCTGAAGAAGTTGTTTCTAGTTTAGTAGACAAGTTAATTGAAGCTGGAGTAGAAGTCCGAGGGTGTGAGAAGGTCTGTGCTTTGAATCAAAAAAGTAATCTAGCTAGTGAAGAAGATTGGGATACAGAATATTTAGACATGATTGTCTCTATCAAAGTAGTAGATTCTTTTGAAAAAGGAATTGAACATATACAAAAGTATAGTTCTGGACTAACTGACACAATAGTGACAGAAGACTATCAAAGATCTAGAAAGTTCTTGGAGATGATAAACAGTGCTGCGGTGCTAGTGAACGTTTCTAATCGCTTCACTGACGGCAACCAATTTGGTTTAGGGGCAGAATTAGGGATAAGTACGTCTTCTGTCCATATGAAAGGCCCTATGGGCTTAGAAGACCTTACAACCACAAAGTACATAGTACTAGGAGATGGTCAAATAAGGGAATAAATATGAAGAATAACCTTGCCATCATCAAAATAGGGACAAGTGTTCTCATAGATGAGAATGGACAATTGCGTGAATCTGTAATTAGAAGCATATTTTCAGCTGTAAGTGAGAAGATCAAAAAGGGTGAGAAGATTGCCTTAGTTAGTTCAGGAGCTGTTGCCATGGGAAGAGCAGTAAGTGGAGATAAAGAAATGAATAAAAGATTGGCCGCCTCTATTGGACAAGTACACCTAATGTCATACTTTCTTGGTGTGGCCAGAGAAATGGGTCTAGAAACAGCCCAATTACTAATATCCAGAGCTCATCTGATTCAAAGACAGCAGTTTCTTCAACTACAACAGACTATTGAACAAGCTTTACCAGCTGGAGTGATTCCAATTATTAATGAAAATGACGCTCTTGTTATTGATTGGGGCTTTAGTGACAACGACAGCCTAGCTGTCTCTCTTGCTATTGCTTCTAATGCTTCCAGGTTAATAGTACTAAGCCATGTGCCTGGACTATATACTGGAGATCCTTCTAAAGACCAAAACGTTGAGTTAATCAAGGAAGTGAAGGATGTAAATGCTGAATTAATGAAGTATTGTGGGAAAGAAGCTTCAGAACAAGGAAGAGGAGGCATGCTTTCCAAACTAAAAGCAGCCAGGCTATGTACAGCAGTTGGTATTCCTCTACAAATCGTAGACGGACTAAACACAGAAAATATTGGTAAAGCATTGGACAATGAATCTGTAGGAACTGTGTTCCTACCCCGCCAATTAACAGAATCTATGAAGAATAGGGATAGGTGGCTCTTGGCAGCTAAAAGTTCTCCTGCTAGTATAGAGGTGGATGATGGGGCAGTTAGTGCACTAAAGAATGGTAAAAGTTTGTTAGCTGTTGGGATAAAAAAGATATATGGAAGTTTTGCAGAAAAAGAAATAGTAGAGATTGTGAATGACAAAAAAGAGGGGATTGCTTTTGGACTAACTGACGTTAGTTCCAAGATGTTGGAACAAAAGGAATTTTCAATGCAAAAAGGCATTCAAGTAATGCATGCTGACAACATAATGGTATTTGCTTAATCAATTTAGTATGAAAAAAATTAGTATCATAGGCAGTGGAGTGATGGGAACTATATTTCTCAAGGCTGCTTTAGAGACAAATCAGGGTAGTGAAATTATAATCACTGACCGATCTGAAGAAAAACTTGAAGAGATACATAAAGAACATCCTCAAGTTATTACGAGTACAGATAATGTTCAGGCAATAAAAGACGCTGACTTGATTATTTTGGCTGTAAAACCACAATCTTTTTCTGAGTTAGGCAAAGAAATTCAAGGAAATATTAACAAAGATGCTTTAGTTGTTTCAGTGATGGCTGGTATAGGACTCGAAGAGATACAAAACACCTTAGGAACAAATGATATTGTTCGCACTATGCCTAATCTAGGGGCTAGAGTGGGTAAGTCAATGACAGTTTGGACATGTACTGATGGAGTTGATAGGGAAATAGTTACCAAACTATTAAAAAGTATTGGCCAAGAACTATTTGTAGAAAACGAGGAGATGATAGACAAAGCCACTGCAGTGAGTGGAAGCGGTCCTGGTTTTTTCTACCACATCATGGAAGAGTGGACTAAGGCTACTATTGATTTAGGTTTTTCCGAGGCAGAAGCTCAACAGCTTCTTCTAGCAACAATAGATGGAGCTAACGAACTCTGGCAAAAGGAAAAAGATGCTTCTGACTTGAAAAGCCAGGTAGCATCTAAAGGGGGAACCACAGAGGCTGGACTAAATATTTTGAAAGAATCTAATATTGATCAGATCTTGCAAAAGACTTTGCAAGCCGCACTATCCAGAGCCAAAGAACTGTCAAAATAGTATGGAAAAAATACTAGTTGCAATGTCAGGAGGAGTGGACTCTTCAGTAGCCGCTGCCTTGTTACTGGAAAAAGGGTATGATGTTACCGGAGCTTTTATGATCAACTATGAAGAAGATTCTTCCGACTGTTGGCTTTCTGACTACAGAGATGCAACACGAGTGGCTGCCAAACTAGGAATACAGTTACTCAAGCTCAACTTTACCAAAGAGTATGAAAGAGATGTACTAGACTACATGTACAAGGAATATGAAAAGGGGATTACTCCCAATCCAGATGTACTATGCAACAAATATATTAAATTTGGAGCCTGGATGGAAAAAGCAAGAGAACTAGGATTCAGTAAACTAGCTACCGGACACTATGCTTCTACAAAAGATGGAAAGCTAATCATGGCTAAGGATGAAAACAAGGATCAAACATACTTCCTACATCAGTTAAACAAAGAGCAGCTTAGTCAAGCAATTTTTCCTTTAGGAGAGTTTACTAAAAAAGAAGTAAGGGAGTTAGCCAAGAAGTATGACCTTCCTACCGCAGAAAAGGAAGAAAGTATGGGTATCTGTTTTGTAGGAGAGGTAAATATGAAAGACTTCCTGCAAAAGAAAATAAAGTTAAAAAAAGGAAAGATCGTAATGTCCAATGGAGAAGAAGTGGGAGAACACG
>CAYPPF010000001.1:36056-51288 GCA_964412535.1 uncultured Gammaproteobacteria bacterium
AAAAAACCTTTGTATCTTGTGGGTAAAGATTTTGAAAAAAATGAATTAATAGTTGGATATGAGGATGATCCTTTGTTGTATAAAACAGAAGTGGAGATAAAAGATATGAATTGGATTAGTGGAGAATCTCCTTCTTTTCCTCTTGAATGCAAAGTACGTTCCAGGCATGGACAAGAACTTCAACAAGCTAAAATTGTTTCTGAAACAAAAGTGGAATATAAAAAGCCCCAAAGGGCTCTTGCTCCAGGACAATTCTTAGTTTTGTACAAAAACAAAGAATGTCTAGGTGGGGGAGTGATATTGTAAATTGCGTATAGAAATGAGGAAGCGACGTAGTTAAACAACCTACGTCGCCTGATCCTCCAAGTGTGATTTTCACTGCGCAGCCCCGGCCTTAACGGCCCCATACCTTGCCAAAAAACGGCACCCCTTTCACTGCAAACAGTGTAGTAGCAGCGAACAAAGCCTCTAACGGCCTCCTAAGAGGCAGAAAGTATCAGCTGTTGCATCGCTCCAGATACTACGCTCGGTTCTGTTCCGTCGACCAAATGTTGGTCTTTCTCATTCAGACCTCCTTTCCAGAAGAGAACCACAAGAAAAAGTATACACAAACCGTGTGAAAAAGTCAAGATAATATAAAAAAGCCGTGTGTATGGCTTTTTTGAATCAATCAACCCCGGGGGAGTGGCTAGGGTTGAATTAGTCTAGGACAGGGTCTCCACAGTTCAAGGAGCTCTTGATTAATGAATACACTACACTAGTCCCTTTCCACTCCCCCAGGAGTTGTTCCCAGACAAAGAAGCGCTTGCACGCCTAATGAATGGCCCCGCAGCCGTTCAACAGTTGTCTGGGAAAACGAACAACAGATACATGGGATTTTACTGCATAGTACGGTATTTGTCAAGTGTATTACTTGACCAAGGAGGTTGAAATAAGGTATAAATAGATGTATAGAAATTCAAAATAAATTAATATGACTATTCAAGAATTAAGAGGAAAATATTTAGAGTTTTTCAAGAAAAAAGATCACCATATACTTTCTTCAGCTTCGCTTGTTCCTGAAAATGATCCTACAACTCTGTTTACCGGATCTGGTATGCAACCAATGGTTCCATATTTGTTAGGTGAAAAGCATCCTCAAGGAGTGAGATTAGCTGATTCTCAAAAATGCTTGCGTACTCAAGACATTGATGATGTTGGTGATAACAGGCATACTACTTTTTTTGAGATGCTTGGCAACTGGTCCTTGGGAGATTATTTTAAAAAAGAACAAATCCCTTGGATGTTTGAATTTGTTACCAAGGAATTGGGATTAGATCCCAGTCGTCTGTATGTTACTTGCTTCAGAGGGAATGAGAATATAGGGATTGATAAGGACGAAGAATCAGCTAAGCTTTGGCAGGAAGAGTTTAGTAAGCTAGGAATCCAAGCTGATATTCAAGATCATGCTGAGAAAGATGGAATGAATGATGGGGCTAGAATATTCTACTATGATGACACTAAAAACTGGTGGTCTAGAGTGGGAGTGCCAGCTAACATGCCTGTAGGAGAGCCTGGAGGGCCTGATGCAGAGATATTCTGGGATTTTGGTACAAAGGATGGTTTGCATGAAAAATCTCCATACAAAGACGAATTATGCCATGTTAATTGTGAGTGTGGTAGGTTCTTAGAGATTGGAAACAATGTATTTATGGAGTATGTAAAAACTGAAAAAGGATTTGAACCCTTACCTCAAAAAAATGTAGATTTTGGTGGGGGACTCGAAAGAATGGCAGCTGCAATGAAAGACAATTCTGATATGTTTCTGATTGATATTTTTGAGGGATTGATAGAAGAACTGGAAAGGTTGAGTGGAAAAAAGTATGGTGATGATGAAGAAGATACTCGTGCTTTTCGCATTATCCTGGATCATATACGAGGGGTGGTATTTTTAATTGGTGATGGGGCTATCCCGTCTAATAAAGTCCAAGGATACTTTACCAGACGCTTGATGAGAAGAGCCGTGCGATATGCTCAGAGATTGGGGATTACAGAAAACTTTTGTTCCGTACTAGCTGAAAAGGTTATCCAAGAATATGGGGAAGCATATCCTTGTCTAGTGGAAAAACAAAAAATGATCTTATTAGAAGTAGAAAAAGAGGAAGAAAGCTTTAGAGTTACACTCCAAAAAGGATTAACTGAATTTAATAAGTTAACAAGGGGCCTAAAAGGCAGTGAGATTTCAGGAAAAGATGCTTTCAAACTATATGATACATATGGCTTTCCTTTAGAAATGACTCAAGAGCTTGCTCAAGAGAACGAACTAACTGTTGATGAAAAAGGATTTAATGAATCCTTTGAACAGCACCAAGAGCTTTCTAGGCAAGGGGCAGAGGAGAAATTCAAGGGCGGATTAGCTGATCATAGTGAAATGAACATCAAATACCATACTGCCACTCATTTGCTTCATGCAGCTTTGAAAGAAGTGTTAGGCGATCATGTAGAGCAAAGGGGAAGTAATATTACTGAAAAACGTCTGAGGTTTGATTTTTCTCATCCAGAAAAAATGACAGATGAAGAAAAAAAGAAAGTAGAAAATATTGTTAACAAAGCTATTGAAGACAATTTAGTGGTTGAGTATGAAGAAATGACTGTAGAGGAAGCCAAAGAAAAAGGAGCTATTGGATTGTTTGGAGACAAATATGATGAAAAAGTAAAGGTATATAGCGTAGAAGAAACTTCAAAAGAGATTTGCGGAGGTCCTCATGTAGAAAAGACGGGAGACTTGGGCAAATTTAGGATAAAGAAAGAAGAATCTAGTAGTGCTGGGATACGGAGGATAAAAGGGATATTGGAGTAAATATGCAGAAATACTTGTGGTTAATAATTTTAGCAGTTATTGCTCTTGCTTTTATCTGGCCTGCTCCAGGTATTCTACTTGGTCCAGCTCTGACATATTTACTAATGTTAATGATGGTACTTAGTTGCGTTAACATTAACTTAGGTGAACTAAAGAAGATCAGAGATGGTTGGTGGCGCTATATAGTATTAACGCTTTTTGTTTTCCTTTTGCCAACCTCAATTGTATTCCTTTTCAAGAATATTATTGAACCAAATATTTTTGTAGGGCTAATATTAGTAGCGTCGGTCCCTTCTGGTATTTCAGTAGTAGCTATATCAAATATTCTTGGAGGAGAGCCTGCTAAGGCTTTGATTGCAACTAGTTTTACTCATATAATTAGCCCTGTAGTAACTCCGTTTCTAGTATGGTTGTTTGCAAAAGAAACAATTGGTATTGATTTTGTTGGTATTATGCTCTTGATTGGCAAGCTGGTCATATTACCAATGATAGTTGCACAGATACTAAGGCATACTAGATGGAGTAAATCATTGTGCAAAAGTAGTAGCAAGATATGCATTGTCCTCCTTATGCTCCTTATCTGGGGAATCGTTGCCCCAGCAACAGGACTAGTACTAGAATATTGGAAGCAGGTGATGGTAATATCAATAATTGTTGCAATAATCTTAATAGTAGAAATTCTAGTAAATATCTGGTTTGGAAGAAACAAGAAAGAAGATATTACTTGGGCAGTGGTTGGAACATATAAGAATTTTACTCTCTCTTCTGTAATAGCGCTAAGTATGTTCGGTCCTCTGGCTGTGTTAGCGTCTGTTGTGTATAGTATATTAGATAATGTTATACTAGCCCCGCTACAAGCTATAGCTAGGAGGAAGAAAGAACTTTTCTAACCTAGGTTGACTTCCTTTCTAGCTTCTGATATAATCTACAGGTCTAAAATATTCGGTGGTAGCTCAGTGGTAGAGCAACTGGCTGTGACAATAAAGCAGCTCTTAGTAGAAACACTAGGATGAAAACAAGGTGAATTGCTGGAAACCCTAGTCTGGTTAGTAAAATGGCTGGACAGGGCAATCAGCAGCCAATCCTTTGTTAAAGTCAAGTTAGAAAAACTAGCTTGAGGTAACTATAGCAAAGGCAGGTTCAGAGACTATCCTTTTCAGGAGTAGGACGAATATAATTCGTTCGAAGCGCCTTGCACCCTAACGTTCCTGATTTAATCGGGCGTATGACGTGGGTGATGATATAGTCCACTCTTTCTGGAAACAGAGAGGTAAGTGTAACCAGTAGGTCGTGGGTTCGAATCCCACCCACCGAGCCAGATGGGACAGACTATGAAATCATAGTCTGTTTTATTGTTAACAAAGCCAAAAAACAGGGTTCGAGAAACGCCACTATACAGACAACCGCTTTTTATCTAGAAAATTTGATTTTTTGCAAGTTTTAGGAATTTTTTAGGGGTTCTAGAAGTGACAAAAAAACACCATTGATTGGTGTTTTTTTGGTGTGTGTCATCATGGTACTTCCTCCTGTTTTGCTTCCCATGATAACACCATTAAGGTTCGTTCGGTCCAAAGTGGTAATCTAAGGTAGCAGAAATTCTGTTACTTTCGCATGTTCAAAACTACTTCGAGCCAGAGACGCAAGATACGACGAAGGGAGTGCTTAAATACCCCTAGATCCTCCTCTGCCAGACCACGGAAGCGCTGTTTAGAAGGGTAGTTCTTCCACTTGCCATGTACTGTTCGTAGTGCGGTTCCCACAGGGTAGACCTGCTCAAACTTAATCAACGGACGGTCGTTGATGAGCAGAATCATGGAGCCTGTTGGGTAAATACTAGAAGTACCAACCACACAAGCTTCAGGTTCCCCTCCTGGTTCCAGTTGAAGTTTAGTCTGAGCAAACTTAGGCCAGCCAGCCGTCAGTGTTACGCTGCGAAGAGGCGGTTGCCTTCTACCAGCGAATTCATTCGTCTTCTCATGGAGTTCAGCACACCCCTTGGAAAAGACGGAAACAGCCAGCCTCATTGCTTCAGCGAGCTCTTTGCCCGTGATTTCTGTTTGGAGTCTGAATGAGCACTCCGTGTCCGTTAAATCGGACTCAATCGTAATTGAATCCTTGAGCCGTGCCTGTATAAAGTCTTGCATCGTACCCTCCCATATTTCTGAAAACGGTTAAAATTCCTTCTAGTTAGTATATTTACACAATTAGTCTTTCTTTGTCAATAGCTGTAAGATCCGAGACCTTCAATGATGAAGGTTCTGACATTGTCCCAACAGGCGAGCTTTGACAAAAGATCGTTTATTTTAGCGGTTTTTTGATTTAGTTTTGAGGTAAAGATTGTCTAAATTGGCTCAATTTGGTAAATTATATTAGGGTTGACATTTTAGCTTGACAAAACCCCAATTTTGTGGTATAATATTTTATTAAATTGTTCTTTGATAACGGGTATATCTTGGTTTTCTTTTGGTTTATTTTCAATAAAATAGGCCAAAAGAAGGCTGGGATAATGAATCCCATGCCAAGTTGGCAAGTCTGGGGCCCAAACACGGTGTTTGGGTGAGGGACGAGCCATAGTTGTGGAGGTGTTCTCATGGCGAAGAAGAATGTGCATGCTATTGTGAGTTCGGCTGGGTGGATTTCCACCTTTCTGGGGTTTTTGATGAAAGCCGTGTTTGAACTCGGCAAGAAGCTGGGTCTGGGGAAAGAGGAGATCAATGAGAGGATCTATCAACTCTCCACACCTGAAGGTGAAGCCATCGCCCAGAAGTTCGCAGCAATCATCCTGGGTCAAGCGTCGACTACTGCACCGGCGGACTGGTGGAACATGTTCGTTGCCTGGCTGATTCGGGCATGCGAGTTCGTTTCGTATACCGACCCGAACATCACGGGCGAGAACTTCCCGTACCAGCCTGGAGACCTGGAGCCGAAAAAAGTGGAGATCGTGTCCATCAAGGATCGGCTTCGCGAACTCGGCGTGAGCGTTCTCAGCACCCAGCAGGTTCGGGATTATCTGGACTCACTTGGTTATCGACCTGCTCGGTTGGTTGAGTTGCTCTGGTGGTGGATTACCAATCCCACCAAGAGGGGCAATTGTCTGGTGGCAGCTCTCGGTTCTATGTGGGGCGTCAGCGTGCCCTGTGTTAACGACGACGGCTCCGACCGCCTGCTCAACCTCTACTCGGTCGAGAGCGACTGGTGCGGGCGCTACGAGTTCGCCGTTGTCTGCAAGTAGACACTCGGTGCCTCGGGTACTTGGCCCTCTCGGGCCTTGGACTCTTGGTCACTTGGATCGTCTGCGGGGAGGGGATGAACGATACAAAACATCATTCGCTTCCCGTCATGTTTGCAAGATTTGCAGGTATGACGAGGAGTTTTTGCGGATGGTGTTTTGTTTTTGTGGTATAATAACTTATGGAGAGTAAACGAGACAGCCTGCGGTTACGGCTTCAGGCGGTTGAAATCTAAGCATATCAAATAAAGCCAGAGTAGCCACGGTCAAGGCTTTGGCTAACGTGCTATTGTTATGCTTCAAAAATGAAAATACTTGGTGCAATAAGCTGGAGAGATAAAGTCTCCAAATAAAATACAACCTAATTGAGTATTCAATGGGTGGTGGCATGGATGGCATATTGCATATCAACGGTGGCTCTGTGTGGGACGACAACGTACCCTATGTTAACGGCGACAACTCCAACCGCAAGCTCAACCTCAACTCGGTCAAGAGCGACTGGAACGAGAACTACGAGTTCGCCGTTGTCCGCCAGTCTTTTCATTCTACTTCGCTGTTTGGCAGAGGGAGTTTCTTTTTATTAAGGCTTGCTAGCCATCTACCAAGCATCCGTCCGATTGAGTCAAGTTTTTCAGCCAACACGGAATACTTACCAGTATCCAAAGCTTTTAAAGCCTTTAAAATCAGCTTATTTTAGCTGATTTTTTGGTTCGAAGATTTGTATAAGGGTGGGACGGGTTCGAACCAAATAAACAAGAAAAAATCACCTTACTTAGATGATTTTTTGAGAGCCCTCCTTGACCCCCTTGTTGTTGACTTAGTCGAATGAGCGTTGAAGAACCTAGTCTGGGCATGGACTTTAGAGACGAGTGTCCCTGGGTCATGTTGGGTGTGGCTAGTGACTCGCCAGGCAAAAATCAGCTATATTGATTGAAACCTCCGCCCGTCGGGTGAGGGCATGGTTGGTCATGTGCCAGAGTTGAAGTGAGAGATCCTCGACATCATCGAGCAGTTCTTCCCCAAATTCAACCCAGCCGTCACGTCCTGCCTGTTTATTTCGGGTGTTTATATGTATCAAATCCGTTTTCCTTTTGGCGAGACTTGCGGTCACGTCGCCTCGCAAACGATAGAATTCAGACAATACATAAGCGGTGTTCACCCAGTGGACACAGAGGTTCTGTGGGCTGTACTCCGAGGTGTCCTTTTCGTACATAGTCTTGAAGTTTTCGTAGACTTCAGTCAGTTCCTCCCACTCGGCGTCGCCGTTTGCTTTGCTGGTGGAGGGGGCGATCAGGAACACAAAGGCCATGATGGACAGAGACAAGAATCTTTTCATTAGAGTTCTCCTTATAATAAGCCCTTGTGGGGCGTCAAAGTTAGTACAAATATACAACAAAAAAATTAATTGTGCAAGGTTTTAAAAAAAATTATCTCAAAACTTCTTTTTTGCTTTTTATTTAGCATAAATTTTAATTATTTCAGTTCGAACATAGTCCCACCGACTGAGCAAAAATCGCTTATTTTGGCGGTTTTTTGTTTTTTAACACAGATTGACTTCCTTATTTAAAATGATATAATGAACGCAAGATTATGTCTAAAAAAGAAAATAATAACAAATTGAACAAGACTGAAGTAATTATCTACCAACCCAAAGGTGGTGGTGTTGAGTTTAGAGTTAAATTAAAGAAGAACACTATTTGGCTTGATGCGCATCAAATGGCACAAATTTTTGGTGTTAATCGTCCAGCAGTTGTAAAACATATCAATAACATTTATAAAACAGGTGAGCTTAGCAAGAAATCAACCTGTTCCATTTTGGAACAGGTTGCTACTGACGGAAGAATACGCAAAATGAATTTATATAATTTAGACATGGTTATTTCTGTCGGTTATCGAGTTAACTCAAAAAAAGCGACGAAGTTTAGAATTTGGGCTACAAAAATACTAAAGGATCATGTTGTAAAAGGTTATACGATTGATAAAAAACGTGTTGGTGTTAACTATCAAAAATTCTTAAAAGCTGTGGGAGATGTAAGGGCTGTTTTACCAAGTAGTAATAAGGTGGATACAAAAGATGTGTTGGAGCTTGTAAACACTTTCGCAGCAACATGGTTTTCCTTGGATGCTTATGATACTGACAAGCTTCCTAAAAAAGGTATCACTAGAAAACAAATTTATTTTACTGCTGAAGAGCTTGGCGAGTCTTTAGAAGAATTTAGAAAACAGTTAATTGCAAAAAAACAGGCTACAGAAATTTTTGGACAAGAGAGGGATAAAGACGCTGTAAAAGGAATTGTTGGTAATGTTTTTCAATCTTTTGCAAAAAAAGACCTATATTCAACTGCTGAAGAAAAAGCTGCTCATCTTTTGTATTTCATGGTTAAGAACCATCCATTTGTTGATGGTAATAAAAGAAGCGGTGCCTTTGCTTTTGTTTGGTTTTTACGCAAAGTTGGTATTTTGTGCGCAAGCCTAACACCAGAGGCATTAACAGCCCTCACGCTTTTAATTGCGAAAAGTAATGCAAAAGATAAAGAAAGAATTGTGAGACTGGTCATCTTGCTATTAAAATAATATGGATGGGATTATAAAAGCAGTAATAAAAAAGAATAACCTTGATGAGGATTTACCTATCAAGGAATTTACTGATGGGCAAATAAACCATGTTTATCAACTTGGAGAAGATTATATACTTAAAGTTCAAAAAGAGCTTGATGTTTTATTACACCAACCTTCAATTGTTCAATTGGGAGTAGAGAAGGGTGCTAAAATACCAAAAATATTTGATAGTGGAAAAATCCAAAAAAAGGAATACTTATTAACAGAAAAAATGGTAGGAAGAAAACTTTCAAGTGATTGGCTGTCTTTTTCTGAGACTAAGAAAGAAAATCTTATTATTCAGATAGTAGAACAGCTTAAGATTTTACATTCAATTCATTTTGAAAAATATTCTCCTCAAAGACCGCATGAGTTTGATAATTGGAAAGATGCTGTTGATTTTTTAACCAGTAATATAAATGGTTTTGATGGGATAGATTTAGAAAAGTTAAATAAAAAGACAAGAGAAAATTTTGAGTTGATTAAACAATACTACCAGGATAATTTAGATATATTAAATGAAACAGGAACTGCTGCATTTGTTCACAATGATTTACATTTTGAAAATATTTTATATCAAGATGACGAAATTACTGGATTAATTGATTTTGATTTTGCAAGGCAAGCGCCCAAAGATTTTGAATTATGGCATTTAATTGATTTTTTTTATAGCCCGTTCTATTATGTAGAAGAAAAGTTGGAACCTATGTGGAAAAAGTATGAATTGGGAAATGAGATAAAATTGTTTAAAAAACACTACCCTGAACTTTTTGAGCACAAAAACCTATTGATTCGTTTAAGGCTTTATATGGTTGACCAATTAATTGATGATATAAAGTATCCAGCCATTGATAAATTTAATAAAAAGGTTGATCAGTATTTCAAAAGTGATTGGGTAGATGAGCAAATCTTAAATAACTAGGAAATTTCAATCTCAGTTCGAACATAGTCCCACCCACCGAGCAAAGAAAAATCAAAGCAGTCCGTTAGGGCTGTTTTGATTTGTGGTACTTACTACTCATTTCTAAATTTCACTATCTCAAAACTCCACTTGTGAAAGGAGGCCTAAGATAATTTTATATAGATTATTTATTAAAGTATGATATGATATTTGTTGGAAGACATAAGAAGAAAAAACATGAAATTTTCAGAACAGGCACAAAATGTCATAGATATTATTGAGAACACAAATAGTACTATTTTTGTTACGGGTAAGGCTGGGACAGGAAAGTCAACACTGCTTGATCATATTCGTCTCATATCCAAAAAGAAAATAATAGTTCTTGCGCCTACAGGCATATCGGCTGTGAATGTGCGTGGCGAAACTATCCATTCTTTTTTTACACTAAAGCCAGGATTTGAACTAGACGAAGCAAAATCAATGACAATTAGTGAAAGGAAAAAAATAAAGTTTAGAAATATTAAGACCTTGGCCATTGATGAAATTTCCATGGTTCGAGCTGATCTTTTGGATGCCGTCGATATGCTTTTGCGTAGGGCACGCCAGAACAAAGAGCCATTTGGTGGAGTGCAAATAATTTTTTTTGGTGATCTTTATCAACTTCCACCGGTTGTAACTCAAACAGACAAAGATAAGTTCTTTTCTGAGTATGAATCACCATACTTTTTTGATGCAAATGTTTTCGGCATGCTTTCTCAAAGAAATTTATTTTCAAACAGTGGGCTGTGTGTTATTGAGTTGATAAAAATGTATAGACAAAAAGACCAAGATTTTATTGATGTTCTTAATGCTGTTCGTAATGATATGGTAAGTAACAGCCACATGCAACTTTTGAACTCACGGTTTATTCCAGACTTTGAACCAAAACAAGAAGACAACTATGTACATCTTGTCACAACAAATGCTATGGCCTCAACCATAAACAAAGCAAAAATGGCAGAGCTTGAAGCATCTGAAATTTCATTTGTAGCCTCTATGACTGGCGATATTGCAAAAAACTTATATCCAAACAGCGAAGAGATTGGCCTGTGTGTTGGTGCACAAGTTATGTTTATTTATAATGATCCAGAAAGGCGTTGGGTCAACGGAACTATAGGTACTGTTACTGACATAAAAACATTCATCGGTGAAAATGGAAAAAATGATAGATGTGTTGTTGATGTAGAAAAGACAGATGGGGTAGTGGTTGAGGTCGAAAAATATACTTGGGAAATTTCTAAATATGTTTTTAAAGAAGGTACGTTTGAACGCGAGACAATAGGATCGTTTACACAAATGCCAATTAAACTTGCCTGGGCCATGACTATTCACAAAAGCCAAGGAAAAACATTTGAAAAAGTTGTGGTAGATCTTGGGCGAGGTACTTTTGTTCATGGTCAAACATATGTCGCACTCAGTCGCTGTACAACATTAGGGGGGCTTGTATTAAAAAAACGATTTTATCGATCCAGTATTATAATGGATAGTCGTGTTAGGAATTTTAAAGTAGTTAATTAATGAAATCAAGACTAGTTAGAACTTTTTTTAGATCGGTGGTATTATATAACATAATATGAATATATTTTATCCAATTGAATTGTTTAGCAGTTTGTTTGTATATAACTTTCTTAATTTAGAAACTGGTAGTAATTTTTCAGAAATGCTACATTTTTTTATTTATGATACTTTTAAGATTTTGATATTATTAATTGTCATTATCCATTTAATGAGCTTGGTTCGTCATTATCTGCCAATAAATAAATTCAGGGCTTTCTTGGTTAGTCATAAATTATATGGGTTAGACTATTTTTTTGCTTCAGGGTTTGGGGCTATTACTCCTTTTTGTTCATGTTCTTCAACACCTTTGTTTATTGGCTTTGTTCAAGCGGGTATTCCACTAGGTGTTACTTTTGCTTTTTTAATTACTTCTCCCTTAATAAACGAAATTGCGATTGCTTTATTTATTGGTCTATTTGGTTGGAAAATAACAATTCTTTATATAGTGGCAGGAATTTTAGTCGGGGTTGTTGGTGGATTTGTTTTGCAAAAGTTAAAAATGGAAAAATATATTATTGATTTAGAAGGAAAAAAGAAAGATTGTTGTTGTAAAAAATCTATTCCAACTTATAAACAATTGGTTACTAAAATAACAAGGGAAGCTTTTAATATTATTAAGAAAGTTTTACCTTATATAATCATAGGGGTGGGGGTAGGATCTATTATGCACGGTTATCTGCCACAGGATTTTTTTGAGGTTTATTTACAAAAAGCAGGTTTTTGGAGTGTCCCTCTTGCTGTCATTTTGGCTGTACCACTATATTTAAACGCTAGTGGAATTATCCCCGTAATTGAGTCTCTGATTGCTAAGGGTGTGCCAATCGGTACTGGGCTTGCCTTTATGATGGCGGTGGTAGGTTTGTCCTTGCCAGAGGCCATGATACTTAAAAAGGTTATGAAGTGGCAATTATTAGCCACTTTCTTTGGCATAGTTACATTGGGAATAATCATTATTGGTTATCTGTTTAATATTTTACTATAGTTTTTTTATTTCAGTTCCAACATAGTCCCACCCACCGAGCAAAATATTAATCAATAAAAACAATATTTAAATAACATGAATCTAGAAACCTTAAAAATAATCTTAGCGGATCAGCCAAAATTTCGTTTTAAACAAGTCCTTAAGGCCATTTTTGTGGATCTAATCTCTGATTGGAATGATAATACAACACTACCATTATCTTTAAGAAAGATCTTAAACACTGAATGCCCATTAGAAATAAACGCAGAAATGGTTGATTCAAAAGACAGTAAAGCTGTAAAGGCCATAATAACTCTTGAAGATAAGGCTAAAATTGAAACAGTTTTGATTAAACACAAAGACGGTAGGGCGACAGTCTGTGTTTCGTCTCAAGTTGGCTGTACTCTGGGTTGTGTCTTTTGTGCAACTGGTAAAATTGGATTTAAAAGAAATTTGGAAATTTTTGAAATGGTTGATCAGGTTTTATTTTGGCAACGTTTATTGCATGAGAGTGATATTGGTCCAAGCAGGGTTACAAATGTTGTGTATATGGGAATGGGGGAACCATTTTTGAATTATGACAATGTCATGGAGTCTATCAGGATGATTAATAATAAGGATGGGTTTAATATTGGAGCACGTCATATTTCTATTTCTACCAGTGGCATAGTTGATGGTATAGAAAAATTTGCTCAAGAAAAAATGCAGATCAATTTGGCTATTTCATTACACGCTCCAAACGACAAGCTTCGTTCAGAGCTTATGCCAATAAATAATAAATTTCCATTAGATGATTTAATGGTTTCTGTAGAAAATTATGTTAATACTAGATCAAGACAGGTGATGTTTGAATATTTACTAATCGATGGTCTAAATGATAATGAGCATCATGCTAGGGAGTTGGCCAAACTTGTTAATTATCCACTGTATATGGTAAATCTCATTCCATATAATCAAACAGGTAAATATCGTCCATCATCTCAATATGCCACAAGAAGGTTTAAGAATATATTACTAAGAGCTGGTGTTAAGGTTAGCCAGCGTTATAGTTTTGGCACAGACATAGACGCTGCCTGTGGGCAGCTAGCTGGAAAGGGTAGATAGGTTTTTTTAATTTGAACTCAAATAGCTTAAAAACTGCAAACAAAGAAAGAACCGCTGTTCTAGCGGTTCTTTCTTATTCTCAAATTACCTAATCATTCAAAATTAGATTGAGCAATTTATCTTCACACACACCACCAAATTCACCTGTTGCCCAAAAAAGTTCATAGCAAATATATAATTCGTTTATCTCACCAAATTTAAGATAGAGCAGGCTACCCATGGTAGAAAGTTGGTTAAAATTAAAATTATCTTCTGTATATGAACAACCATTATAGAATTCCATATCTGGATATAAATCTCCCCACCAGACATATCCCTGTTCGGTTGTATCACTGCAGTTAGGGAAGGATGGTAGATCACTTTTACCCATTTCAGTGTATTCATCTACAAGGAAACCAAATTGGTGTCCAGTCTCATGCATTAGAGTAGCGTTTGCACCGATGTAAAAATCAGAAAAAAACTCTTCAGGTGTTTCAAGTTTTTCTTCCTCATTAATAATCAAATAGTTATAATCATATGGTTTTGTACTAATCTCAGAATATAGTCCACCTACTTGAGCAGCAGATCTACAATTTTTATTGCAAAGAACTACTATCTTAGTATTGTCTAAACCGCACTGTTCTCCAATGCTTGTTCCAACATCTTCCTTAATATACTTCCTGCAATTACATGGATCAGATGTCTTTTGTTCGTCTATGGGATAGTCTATCTTGTCCCAGTACCATATGTTGAATTTGTCAAAATTACTAGCAAAAGGCTCAGTGTTAAAAAGTCCTGTCACTTTTTTTGGATAGTCAACAGGGTTGTCGTCAGAATCCACCTTTACAAATTCAACAATTTTTTTGTCTGTACCTAGTAAATAGGGGATATACTTATCAACAAATTTACCCTTATAGCTCTCATCAAAATTAGCACCCATGAAAATAATGTTGACCTGATTTTTATTATCCTTTTGATTGTGCCCTTGTATAGCTGATTTTATACTTGAACAAAAACCTGAATCAGCAAAAGGTTCGACAAAGAAGGGTGGTGCTATCTTTCCATAGTCAATCTTTTGTACAATCTTAGAGTTATCGAACAGCTTTAGTGAGTTTACTGGAGCTAGAATTTTATTTCTTTTTCCAGTCTTGAGATCAGTTGTCCATACTTCAAACCCTTTGTTGGGGTTAATATTTCTATTGAGAGCTACTTTGACCTGGATAGTCTCTAACTTCTCTAATTTGTAATCGGTCATTTTTATCCTATCAAAATCATCAAAATTCTCAGCTATAAATGGCCGGACACTAGCAAAGTACTGTCCCATGCTTTTTCTTTCTTGCTTCACAACTAACTTATGTGTAAAATTTCTTTCCAAGGGAGATACGCGAGAAAAAATTTTATCAAAAAAATCTTTTTGAGTTATATTATAGTTTTGTAGATAAGCCTTATTAACTTTAAATTTACCTTGTTGTGCTTGTTCTAGATTTAAAACCAGCCAAGTGCCTTGTTTTTTAGGAACGACTACGGTTCTTTGTTTTGTGCCTCTTATTCCCACTCCAGCTGCTACTAAGCTAGCAATACCTAAAAAGATAACAGCCACTGCCAATGCAGTATTAGAGGCAGCACTAATCCTTGTTTTTGTTAATTTTTTGTAGTCTGTCATATATTAATTATATTTTACCTTTTTTTAATTCTAGGGTCAAAAAACTAAACTATCTTTATAATCTCACACAACCCAACTTTTTCCACATCTACCACATCACCAACACCATGACCCAAGAGTGTTGCGCCAAGCGGTGATTGGTGTGAGATGATCCCGTTCCCTGGATCAGCCTCTGAAGCACCTAAAATAGTATATGTTTTTTCACCCTTAGGAGTTTTTATAATAACCGTACCACCTAGTTGTACCAGACTACTACCACTCTCCTTAATCAATTCCGCGTGGTTTATTCTGTACTCCAACCTTAGTATCCCGCTGTTTATCCCTCGCAAGCGACCCTTGGCTAGCTGATATTCCACATTTTC
>CAYPPF010000001.1:51298-54168 GCA_964412535.1 uncultured Gammaproteobacteria bacterium
AAAATCTCCAAGCTCTGCCAATCGACTTACTTCTTTTGCAGCAGGGGATTGTTTCTTCTTCAAGTTCTTGAGTTTTTGTTCCAATTCTTCATACTTAGCACTACTCATTACATTGTCTATGGGTGTTTGGCTGTATTTTCCAGGTTTTCGTTTAGGAAGTTGCATATTATTTTCTTTTTGTACCCCTATCTTATCATACTAAAATTTTCTATACAAAACCCCTGGCCCTTGCTTTTTATCACAAAAAGGTGTAGACTCAACTGAGTTGTTTAATTAACTAATTAGCTAAGTTATGAAAAATTTTGATCGAAATGATAAACGTGGTGGAAAAAGAGGTCCTATAAATTTCAAAAAGAGAGATTTTGGCAGAGATGACAAAAGAAGGTTTGATGATAGGGGCTCAGGAAGAACACAGATGCATGATGCTGTATGTGACAAATGCCACAAAGACTGTGAAGTTCCTTTTAGACCAACTGATGGAAAACCTATTTTCTGCAGTAATTGTTTTGACAAAGGTGGTAAACCTGGTGGCCAGAAAACAGATGATTTTAAAAAACAGTTTGAAACACTAAACTTCAAACTTGATAAAATTTTGAAGGCATTAGATATTACTCCTACTGATAAGACAGCTGAAAAACCTAAGCCTGTAAAAAAGGTGGTAAAAAGCAGGAAAGCAGTAATCAAGAAAAAGGCTACTCCAAAAAAGAAGAAAACTAAGGTTGCTAAGAAGACTGTGGCTAAAAAGAAAGCTGCCCCTAAAAAGGCAAAAAAGAAAAAATAATTGTTTTAAATTTTTAGAAGAATACCGCTCTGTTGGGCGGTATTTTTTATATGTCTCATACAAGACCTTGACAAAACATAATTTGTCTGGTATACTAGGCCATTAATATATATGCTTAGGGTATTCCTCTAAGCGACTCGAATCTTTTTGTGTCATTGTGTGGCCTCGAAGAATATTGAGTCACACATTTTATATGACACAGAAAAAACAGACCACTGGTCGTTTTAACGATCTTGGCATAGGAGAAAACTTCCTTGATATCATCACTAAAAAAGGGTTTGATATCCCCACACCAATCCAACGTCAGGTTATTCCTGGTGCTTTGGATGGAAAAGATGTTGTTGGTATTGCCCAAACAGGAACAGGGAAAACCCTGGCCTTTGGCATACCGATGATTCAACGCCTAGCCTTATATGACGGACAGGGGTTAATTTTAGTTCCAACTCGTGAACTTGCACTACAAGCAGAAGAGGCTCTTAACCAAATTGGTAATCCACTTGGACTACAGTGTGCGGTAGTTATTGGAGGAACCTCTCAGCACCCTCAAGTAAGGGCCCTAAAACGCAACCCACATATTGTTATTGCCACCCCAGGACGCTTAGTTGATTTAATGAATCAAGGATTTTACAAACTTGATGATGTAAATATTATTACACTTGATGAGGCTGATCGAATGCTTGATGTGGGATTTTTGCCACAAATCAAACGGATTTTGCAAACAATTAAAAAGGAACGGCAAACTATGTTGTTTTCTGCAACTATGCCGAAATCTATTTCAACCCTGGCTAGTGAATTCATGAAATTACCCCTTAGAATTGAAATTGCACCCCAAGGGACACCTGCCGAAAATACAGAACAAGAAGTTTTTGTGGTTAGGAAGAATGACAAGATGCGTTTACTTGATTCTTTGCTACAAAAATACAAAGAAGACACCATACTTATCTTCTCACGAACTAAATATGGAGCAAAACGTATTGCACGTGATATTCGCAATATGAACCATACGGCAACTGAAATCCACTCTAATCGTTCCCAAGCACAGAGAAAGGCAGCTTTAGAAGGATTTAAGAAAGGAAAATTCCGTATAATGGTGGCAACAGATATTGCTGCTCGAGGTATTGATGTAAAGGATATTGGATTAGTAATCAACTTTGACTTACCAGATAATTCAGAGGACTATGTCCATCGTATTGGAAGAACTGCAAGGGCTGGACGCCATGGAAAGGCTATTTCTTTTGTAACCCCATCTGAAAAGGCTGATGTCAGAAAAATTGAGAGACTTATCCGCAAGTCCCTACCAATACTATCATTACCAGCACTTCCTCCAGAAAGACAAAGGGTTCCTAATGAGAAACAGAATTATGATTCAAAATCAAAAAAGTACGCTAAACAAAGCCAAGGAAGGCGTTCTTATTCAAAAAATAGGAAACCGTCCTCTCGAAACCGTGGTGGTAATACTTACCACCGAAAACGTTCTGGAAGGTAGATATATATAGTGGCTAAACTTAGCACTTGACAAGTTTTTATAAGTATGCTATTATATAGCTAATCAAAAACAGTGTCTTAGAACAAACAGAGTCGAGTTTGGAATTATACTGAGTTTGATAATTCCACAACATGTGGATATTATTCATTATTTTACAAACTTATGCCACAAGGTGTAATTGCCAGACTAACCGACAAGGGGTTTGGTTTCATCACTCGTGAAGGTGAGGAAAAAGATCTCTTTTTCCACAGAAACGAGCTTGTTGACGTAGAGTACCATGATCTTCGCGAAGGCGATACTGTAGAGTTCGAAGTCGAAGAAGGTCCTAAGGGTCTTAACGCTGTCAAAGTACAGAAAGTTGCCTAACTCTATTACAAGATTAAAAAACGCTCCTGTTTTCAGGGGTGTTTTTTTATCCATCACCCTATTGACAAAAAGCCTTTTTTGTTGTATAATCATGTTTTCTGCCTTTCAGGGGTATTTTATTTATTATGGAAATTAGAAACATTGCCATTATTGCCCACGTGGATCATGGGAAGACTCGTTTGACTGATGCTCTAATGCAGCAGACAGGCATGACTACTAGTGATAGCGCAGGTATGG
>CAYPPF010000001.1:54178-56828 GCA_964412535.1 uncultured Gammaproteobacteria bacterium
AGAACGAGTTATGGATAGTAACGATCTTGAAAAAGAGCGTGGTATTACTATTTACTCAAAAAATACTTCTGTTTTCTATAAAGACACAAAGATCAATATTGTAGACACTCCAGGACATGCAGACTTTGGTTCAGAAGTGGAACGTGTTCTACGTTCGATTGATTCAGTTCTACTTGTTGTAGATGCTCAAGAAGGCCCAATGCCACAAACTAAATTTGTACTAAAAAAATCCTTAGAACTTGGACTAAAACCAATCGTTGTTCTAAACAAGATTGACAAACCAGCAGCAAGGCCTGGGTGGGCTCATGAAAAAGTACTAGAACTTTTTATGGATCTTGGGGCAACTGATGAACAGCTTAACTTTACAACTGTTTATACAATTGCCAAAGAAGGAATAGCTAAACTAAATTTAGAGGATGAGTCAAAGAATTTGACTCCTCTACTTGATACTGTTTTGGAAAAAATCCCAGCAGCACAAGTAGATACTTCACTTCCTTTTGCTTTCCAACCCTTTAACCTTGCATATGATAACTACCTTGGTCGTATGGGTATAGGCAGAGTGTATCAAGGAAAAATAAGGGTGGGGGACAAAGTATTTGTAAAAAAACACGACGATAAAGTTATCTCTGGGAATATTTCAAAATTATTTACTTTCGAAGGCTTGAGCAGGAAAGAAGTAGAAGAGGCTACTGCTGGTGATATTGTAATGGTCTCCGGACTACCTGACATATATATTGGTGACACTGTTTGTGATAATCAAGATCAAGAACTGCTTCCTGCTATCAAGATTGACGAACCAACCATTTGTCTAAATTTCTTGGTAAACAGTTCCCCCTTTGTTGGAAAGGAAGGAAAATATGTAACTAGCCAGCAAATTAAAAAAAGGTTAGAGGAAGAACTAGAGGTAAATGTTGGCCTAAAGATTAATTTCTCTTCTGCTGACTATTTTAAAGTATATGGTAGGGGAGAGCTACACATTGCAGTCTTGCTAGAAAACATGAGACGTGAAAACTATGAGGTCCAGGTTTCCCAGCCTCAGGTTATTATAAAAGAAATAGATAGGGTAAAACATGAACCATTTGAAGAAGTGACTTTTGATATTCCTGAGGAAGTAGCCGGAACAGTTATTGAAAAAATGTCTAAGAGAAAAGGGCAGATGATTTCTCTGCAGCCAGAACAAAATCACACTCGTGTGATTTATCAAATCCCAACTAGGGGTTTACTTGGTTACAGAAGTGAATTCATAGTTGATACCAGAGGCGAGGGGATCTTATGTAGTGAAGTAATAGGTTTCAAGCCTCATGTTGGTGAGATTGAAAAACGAGACGTTGGTTCTATGATCTCTGGAGAAACTGGGAAAGTACTAGCATATGCACTAGCTAATCTTCAAGATCGTGGCGCTTTGTATGTAGAGCCAAACATTGATGTATATGAAGGACAGGTGATAGGGAACACGGCCAAAGGTATGGATATGACAGTAAATCCAATCAAAGGAAAGCATCTCACAAATATGCGTGCCTCAGGAGCTGATATGGCAATCCAATTGGTTCCACCAATGGATTTAACTTTGGAAAGAGGATTGGAAGTAATGTCAGGTGATGAATACCTTGAAATTACCCCAAAGAGTGTGAGACTAAGAAAACAAACCCTAACTGAAGTGGGGAGAGTGAGGGAGGGGAGAAAAAAATAAATTAAGGAAGTCTAATAACAGCTTGGTTATCAACACCTCATAAACTTGCATTTTTACGTGAACATGTTAAAATTCTAACTAATTGGGTAGCGAAATTTGCCTAGAAGCAAACGTTTCCAAGTTAGGTCGAAATAATTAATATTCCTAAATCACATTTTGGGAATGTATACAATAAAAGTTTCTTCTATGGACAGGCAAATGTTTGATGTGGATCTAAATTGCGCCAAGTGCAATTCACACATCTCTCAACTACCTTTTGAGCCATCAGGAGATCGTCCAGTATACTGCTCTTCTTGTAACCAAGAATACAGGAATTCACGAGATGGCGGTGGCGGACAATCTCAACGCAGAATGTATGACGTAGATATTGATTGTGGTGAGTGTGGTACTAAAATCACACAACTACCATTTCAACCTTCTGGCGACAAGCCAGTCTACTGTCGTGAATGCATGTTGGCAAAACGCAACTAAGGTAATATATTACAAAAAACCCCGCTTAGTTAGCGGGGTTTTTATTTACTGCTAATGTTAGGCTATATTTTCACAAGCCTGCTTAAACAGTTCGTCTATATCAAGTCCTTTCTCAATATCTTCAATATCTTCTAATTTGGCTCTTGTTTCTGGTTGTTTGGGCATAAATACAGTGCAACAATCATCATGAGGAAGGATAGAAGTCTCATACGTGCCAATCTCCTTGGCTTTGTCAACAATTTCTTTTTTGTCTAAACATACTAATGGCCTTAACATCAACATATTAGTTGCCTTACTAATAACATCCATATTATCAATTGTCTGTGAAGCAACCTGTCCTACAGATTCTCCAGTAAACAGAGCTCTTGCTTTTTCTTTCTTTGCTACATATTCTGCAATCCTCAACATATATCTCCTATACATAATGATTCTGTATTTTTCTGGTACTTTAAGTACTAGATATTTTTGTAAATCTGCAAAAGGACAAAA
>CAYPPF010000002.1:0-30250 GCA_964412535.1 uncultured Gammaproteobacteria bacterium
TAAAATAGAGGATGCTATTGCTGGTATTATCAAATGCGTGGTTGAAAGCAATTCTTCCCGCATGTCTTTAGATTTTCCCCCATTATATGTTTTAACAATTGTCCTGATAAAGGCAATGGAGATCCATAGGCTCGCAATTGTGCCAATGGCCACTACTAATAAGTAGAGTGCCAGGGTAAGGCCAAAGCCGTACATTAGCGTTGTTTCTAGCACAGATCCAAGTATTGCTCCCGCAATAGACATCACACCAGTTGGGATGAAAAGCAAAAGCATATACTTAAGGAAAAAAAGATAGTTTTTTCTATATAGTTCTATACTTTGTTTGATAATGTCTTTAACAGAGATAAGCATATTATTCTATTTAAAATTAAAGCTTGTTTCTTATTATTTCCCAGACTTGATTATGTATGTTTTCTAGTGAAAGTATTTTTCCGTCCTCCACGCATTCGATCATTGTAAATTCAGGATATATTTCATTTATCTTCAAGTAAGCTTGTTCAGCTGCATATAGGTGATCCAAGTCGTCTTCGTGGATATCTCTTTTTTTGCCTTGCAAGTATTCCCGCTCTTCTTTTTTGTCAACCAACTGTTGTGATATTTCTGGAGTAACGTGCAGGATTATATTAACATCAGGCTTAGGGATGTTAAGTATATTATACTCTAAATCATACTCCCAAGCAAAGTATTCTTTCATTTTTTCTTCGTCTTTTATCTTTCCCCCCTGATGTCCCATGTTTGAGGCGACATATCGATTCGCTATTACAATATTTCCCTGTTCCAGCCACTCTCGTATTTTAGGGGCACCTGCATATCTGTCAATCGCATAAAAAAGAGAGGCTGTCTTAGGGCCAACCTCATCAGCAGAACCAAACTTGCCGTTTAAATAATCTTCAACCATGACAGCACTGCGCTCTCCATATTGAGGGAAGCTTATTTGCTTCACACCACGACCCTCTTTTTGTAGTTTTTCCACCAAAAGATCAGTTTGGGTGGCTTTACCAGAACCATCAGTCCCCTCAATCATGATGAATATACCTTTCATAGTTATTTACGTTTGTATGTTACAAAAGAAAATTCTTTTTTATCCTCTCTTTCAAACTCTTCCCATTTTTCTTTGTCAAGTATGGGAAAGAACACATCACCATCAACAGGTTTGTGTATGTGGGTGATGTATAGCCTGTCAGCATTATCTATTGTCTGAGAATATATTCCTGCTCCTCCAATTACAAAGACTTCTTCATTTTTGTGTCCTTCTATTGCAGATTCAATACTGTCATACACTTCTACTCCTTCTGGTACTTTGTATTCAAGGTTTCTTGAAATAACAATATTTTTTCTGTTGGGTAGAGGACGAAATTTTTCTGGCAAAGATTCCCAGGTTTTTCTGCCCATGAGTACTATTTTTCTATCTGTTATTTTTTTGAAGTGCTCAAGATCCTCTGGTATATGCCAGGGCAGTTGGTTATCTTTCCCAATACAATTGTTTTCTGCGATTGCAGCGATTAAAGCGATCATATAGTTATATAGCAATGTCAAATTTAATTCTAGGGTAGCTTTCATACCCTTCCACCTTTGTATTTTCAGATTTCCAGTCAAAGATTGAGGTAAAATTATCTGTCTCTATCTTGGGAAGAGGATATTTACTAGGATCTCTTGTTAGTTGTTCCTTGGCCCCATCTACGTGGTTTTTGTAAATATGGACATCTGCTAAAAAGCCCACTAGTTTACCCTCTTCTAGGCCGGTTTCTTTGGCCAGGAGGTGTAGTAGTAGGGCATAGCTGGCAATATTGAAAGGCAGGCCCAACATAGTATCAACAGAACGCTGATTCCACAGTAGGTTTAATTTGTTGTTAATTACACTCACTTGAAATAGATAGTGGCAAGGAGGGAGTGCCATCTGGTCAAGCATGCAAGGATTCCACGCTGATACAATCATACGGCGATCATTGGGGTCTTTTTTTAGTTTATCTATTACTTTCTTTAGCTGGTCTATGCCTTGTCCAGAATAGTCAGTGTCATGGTTTTCATAATTTGCATTAAAATGTCTCCATTGGAATCCATATATTGCTCCTAGATCGCGTTCTTCCACCATTTTTTTCTTAGTTTCTTCATCATGAGCATATGGTACTTTTTTAGGGTTGCACCATTCATCCCAAATGTGGTTGTTTTTTTCTTTTAGCCATTCTTTGTCTGTAATACCTTTAATGAAGAATTCAAGCTCAGTAGCAACTAGTCTCAAGGGAACTTTTTTAGTGGTCAGCAAAGGGAATCCTTTGCTCATGTCATGTTCAAACATTGCACCTGCAATAGCAAGAGTACCAACTCCTGTGCGGTCGGTTTTTTCTTTACCTTCTTCTAGCACTCTTTTTACTATATCAAGATATGATTGCATGTTTGTATAATTAGATTATTTATCCCGTACTACCAAAGTTGCCACGACTATTTTGGATCATTGTATCTTTCTCTTCCCATTCAGCTATATCTATTGGTACAAAAACTGCCTGCCCAATCCGTTCTCCTTTTTCTACTTTTACCTCCTTGTCAGTAAAATTATATACTTGGCAAAGAATTTCGTCCTGCTCTCCGCAGTGATCCTGGTCAATGATGCCTATGCCATGGGGTACTAGAAGCCCTTTTCTTTTGGGTGTACTAGAGCGAGTGACTACCGTAAGCATATATCCTACAGGTATTTCTATTATTAGATTAGTTGGGATGCGAGCCACTTCTTTGGGAGGGACTAACATTTCTGTCCGGCTGTACACGTCAAATGCCACTGAACCCTTAGTTTGGTATTCAGGCAGGGGTAGGTTTTTATCAATTCTCTTAATTTTCACCCTCATATTTTTTCACTAATTCATCTAGTTGCTTGTGTAGTTCCTCCAAACTGCCATTATTATCTATTTTTTCTTTGGCCTGTTTAACAACCTCTAAAATACTTAGTTCTGTTGATCTTTGGTGGTCTTCTAAAAATTGTTCATAAGTTTTGTTGTTGTCATCAGTTTTTTCTCCACGATTAGTCAATCTTTTGTACCTTACTTCTAGGTCTGCTTCTATGGATACTAATACAAAACCCGGTAGTTTGCCCAGGTATTCAATGTCAGCAAGTCTTCTGATATTAGAGATGGAAGTAATATGATGATCATCTTTTTCAATATCTTTAGCCATTGTTTTGGCCATGATATTTTCTCCAAATTTTTCTCTAATCATTTCTGACACCTTGATCAGGTTGTCCCGATTGAATTCTAAATAGAATCTTTTTGTGACATCACCTAGCATATCAGAGTAGCTGAAGTTTTTGCCATTGTGTTTCTTTTCCAAATAGTCGCCCGCAGTATCTTTTCCACTGGCAATCGATCCGGTAAATCCAAA
Source organism: uncultured Gammaproteobacteria bacterium (assembly GCA_964412535.1). GTDB lineage: Bacteria > Patescibacteriota > Patescibacteriia > Magasanikbacterales > UBA922 > CAYPPF01. The sequence continues at coordinate 3,370 of CAYPPF010000002.1, forward strand.
GATTATTTTTTTCATGTGTTTCCTTGCTCAAAATTTACTTCTTCTTCTTTTCTCTCTTCAATCTCTTCAGTGAATAATTCTCTGAGAGTTGAGTACCACTCTGGATTTTCTTTGTGAATATCAACCTGTATTCCGGCTTCTTTAAGGTATTCTACTGCTTGGTTAGAACGGTATACTTTTCCGATAACTATACGTTTTATCCCAGCAGCAAGTACATATTTAGAACAATGGATGCATGGGCTGTATAGAGAGTACATGGTTGATCCTTCCGTACTAGAGCCAGGAGTTACTCCTGCTTGCAGGATGGTATTATGCTCTCCATGAATAGTGCGCACACAATGTCCGTCTTCTAGCAGGTGGCCAGCATCATCACAGTGTGGCAGTCCTGGTGGGGAACCATTATACCCAGTAGAGATAATTCGATTGTTTTTCACTAATACTGCCCCTGCACTTAGCCTATCGCAAGTACTGCGAGTAGCTATTATCCGAGCAATGCTCATGAAGTAGTCGTCCCATGAGGGGCGCATCCGTTTGTTTTCAGTCATATTTTTATCTTAATTCATGGTTAATTTTATCAAAAAGGCCTCTAAGAAGCAAGTGGGGGTAGAGTATTGAGAGATATTAAAAAACCGGTTAAACCGGTCATTATATGAAGGGTTGACTATATGTTAGTATGACACCATTTCCAATAGCTTGTCTGGTGTGATTATTTTATCAATAAAGCAGGACACAGGGAGGTCTTTTATCTTTTCAGAGGAGTAGATAGTCTTGTCTTTTGCGTAGGAATGCCCTATTTCTAGACTTACGCCATATCCAATATATCCACCTTCTGCCAAGATATACACAATATCAGCCTGATCTATTTTTTTAAGGTGGTCAGAAAGATGCTTCCAATGTTCTTTGGTTACTTCTTCGCTGATAGTTAGGTGGCTGCTATCTGGCTGCCTACTGTATTTCAAAAATTTATTAGGTATCGGAATAAGGACCTCGACACCTCTTTCAGTGAAGATTTTTTCTAGTTCAAGAACTTTTTTATAGAATTTGAAGCTTGAGCAGATGCAAATTTTCATATTTTAGTTTTTAAGTAATATGTCATAATATGTATCAAAAGTCACTTTGTCTTTGCTGATTCCCAGCTCCTTTAGGAATTCCAGCAACCTTTCCTGCACCCCAAGACCCTTCTCTTTCTTCTCTTCATTAATCAATTTCTCTACTTCAATGAAGTCGCCCAACCCTTTGACTTCATCCAGGTAGATTGTGTAGTCATTGTACTTGAATTTTTTTCTTACCTTATCTATCTTAACTATTTTATTGAAGCCAGCTAATTGCAGAACTGATTCTGTGTCATGGGCTGATTGGACAATAACCTTTCTTTCAATATTTTCTAAATTATTATTCAATGTTTGTTTTACAGTGAGACTGGTCTCTCCACCCTCTTCTTCCCTTATTCTGGCCACCACTCTTTTTCCTATAAGATTTTCATATTTGATTCCTCCGGGTAAGTACACACTGTCTATCTGTCTAGTAGTTTTTATGAATTGGCATTTCAATGATTGAAGTTGTTTTTCCAACCTATCAATATCTTCTACATATGCTTTAACCTCAATTTCTATCATACAATTTAGTCTTGTATTTTTCCACAGTGTCTATTATCCGTTTAGCAACGTGGACAGAGTACACAGGGCGCAGTCCGAGAGTGGTTTCCTGGCAAAGCATTATGCCATTCACACCTGAGAGAGCAAGCTCTGTCAGCGCTAGAATTTCTGCTCTATATGGTATGAAATTATTTATAGTACTCTCTAAAATTTGAGTAGAAACTAGGATTGGTTTTTTATACCTTTTAGCTGCTCGTATAATTCTCTTTTCCACTAGCCCTAACTTTTCATATGGCATATTAACTCCGAGTTCTCCCCTGTCAATCATTATTGCACTGTAGAAGCTGTCTTTGCAAATGTTTTCAATGTTTTCTACTCCTGTTTGGTTTTCTATCTTAACTATCTTTTTGACCCGTTGCTTGTCAGCTTGTAGGAACGGTAGCTGTTTTATCATGTCATTAGTTTCTTCATTAATGTATGACAAAGCGATGTAACCAGGTCTAAAGCGAGTTGTTTTTTTGATTATATTTTCGTATGTCTTGCTTAGTTCGTCTTCATTGATCTCATCAGAGATGTTGAAAGTTTTCATGAATTGGATAGTGCCATTATTCAAAACCTTTACTTTGATAGTTTCTGAGTTTACCACTTCCATTACCTGTATGGCTATTTCTCCATCTCCAATGGTAATTGTTTGGTGTAGTTTTACCTTTTCTCCTAGCTTGGGAACCTGTACAGGGATGAATTGGTTGCAGTCAGGACTGAAAGCAGCAGATTTCATGGTAAATTCTTCGTTCTCTCTTACGGCGAATACCCTTATCTCAAAGTCTCCCAACCTAGGCTTGCTAAGTGGCAGGTCAATCAGTATCTTAGTTCCAGAGTTTAACTCGTCAATGGTTTTTCTAGCTTTTTCAATGTGAATTAAGTTCTCGTCTGTTCCAAAGTATGAAAAATTATAGCGAAGGATGTCAGCTCCTGCTAGGATTAGTTTTCTGATTACTTCTTCAGAAAAAGAGTTTACTCCTATTCCGGCTATAATTAGCATACTTGGTTAAGTCTTAGATTACTTCCACCTTAATGCCAGGGCCCATGCTACTGCTCAATGAAATTGTTTTTATGTATACCCCCTTAAGGCTCACAGGCTTCGCTTTTGTTAAGGCATCTGTAAAGGCAGTAAAGTTTTCTTTTATTTGGTCGCTAGAAAAGCTAGCCCTGCCAATAATTTGATGTACATTACCTGTATCATCATTCTTGAAGGCAGCCTTTCCTTTCTTGAGGTCAGAAACCATTTTTTTTACATCTGGACCAACAGTATCTGTCTTTGGACTAGGCATTAGTCCTTTAGGTCCCAGAATCTTGGCAGCAACCGCAAGCTTAGGCATCATTTCAGATGTAGCCACAGCAATATCAAATTCGATCTTGCCAGTGTCTTTTATTTTTTTTATTTCTTCCTCACCCCACACAAAATCAGCACCAGCTTCTTTGGCAGCTTTTTCATCTTTAGCGCCCACAAAGGCAGCTACTTTTTTTGTCTTTCCAGTGCCATGGGGAAGAACCACAGTGGCTCTGATCTGTTGATCTCCTTTTTTAGTGTCAATTCCTAGTCTTATGTGTGCTTCAATTGAAGCGTCAAATTTGGTAGTACTAGTCTTCTGGACCAGGTCAATAGCTTCGTCTGTTGGATAAGCTTTTTCCTTGTCTACCAGCCCCTTGAGAGAGTCCATTCTTTTGGACATATATTTTAGTTTAGTGGTGATAGCCCCTAAGTATGCTTCATAGGGTCCCACCTAGTTTAATTATACTATAAATATTAAAAAATAGGCATATTATTAGTCCTATATTTATATACTATTATTATATGATTGTCAAGGGCAGATATTCAGAGGATATCCCGAGGTAGAAGATATATGTATGCGGCACTAATTAGACAAAGTACGGCCATTGATATAAAAAGGGTTTGAAATCCTAAAAAAGTTACAACAAGTCCCCCTAATACTGCCCCAATAGCAGTCGTGAAATAGTTTGTTAATTCCCACTAGAAGAACCATGGAATTGGTAATCAGGAGGATGCGTAAGGCTTTGTTAAAAAAGTATTTTTTTATAATTATCGTTCATCTATCCAGACTTGTTTGCAATATGAGTTTCTAGTGCTGGATTTGATGAAAGATGGGCATTCAGATGCTAAATCTTTACTTGGATAGCAGACCATATTTCCCACATCATCATATAGTGTGTTGAAGCAATCAGCACATCCTTCTGAATGATAGTAATATGTATTGTTAGAGTAGTTACATTTTTGAATAAAGGCAGGGGGATCGCTTACAGGAGATGACAGGGTGAAGTCTTTGACTATCTTTAGCCAGCTAGGATCTCCAGAACTATTGTCAAATACAATTGGCTTGGATTCCACTTTTTTTATATCAGCTTGTTCTTTTGAGGTGCATACCCCTCCATGCAGTATTGTTATCCCTTGTGTTTGGGCAATGCATGTATTGGAATATGTTATACCATCTCCTCCACAGACAGGTTCGTATTGACTACCGCAGTTAGCCAAGGTATCTGATTCTTGAGTTGGTGAAACATATTGCTCTGAACTTGTTCCAGGAACACAGGTATCATGATAGTAAGCATCAGCCTCGCATTCAGTGGTATCAGAAAAGCGACAAAAAGCTTTAGAGCTTTGGCTAGCTTCATCAAAACGGATAATTATTTCGTGACCTTGTGTTTCACAAAAACTATGGCTATTTTCCTTTGGCTTTTCTACTTTTGGTTGTTTTTTTACCACCTGTTCAGGTTTACTTGATGGAGCCGGGATAGTCTTTTCATCTTTTTGTTGTTGTCCGCATCCAACTACGGCAGTGCCTAGTAGTATTATCATTATTGGAATGATGATTTTTTCCATAGTTATTTTTTCTTTGGTTTAGTAACATCATTTTGTGTTTGGTTGTCTGCAAAAGCCTTTATATTTTCAACAGTGGTATTCAGAATTCTTTTAAGGGCTTCTGTGCTGTTGAATGCGCTATGAGGAGTGACAATTGTGTTGGGGTGGTCAATGGTAATGTTGTCCAACAAACTTGTCTTTATCTCCTCTCCACTAATTTGTTTAGTGAGCAGTTTTTCTGGATGAGCTACAATACCCTCTCCCTCTAACACGTCTAGCCCTGCTCCGGCAATTTGTCTGTTTTCTAGTCCCCACACTAGTGCTTCCGGATCAATTAGTCCACCTCTTGCTGTATTAATAATATACACCCCTTTTTTCATTTTTTTGACTGCTTTTTTGTCAATCATGTGGTATGTAGAATCAAACAAGGGAACATGCAGTGAAATTATATCTGATTCAGAAAGTAGTTTGCTTAGTGTTGTGTACTTGAAATTATGTTCTTTCGGAAGGTCTTTATTGGGAAAGGCATCATATGCAACTATATTTGCTTCAAATCCTTGGAGCATGTCAATCAAATGGATACCAATATGTCCAGTTCCAATAATACCAATAGTTTTGTCTTTCAGGTCAAACCCCCTTAGTCCGTGATAGTCATATGTTCCTTCTTTCACTCTTTTGACTGATTGGAATAGTTTTCTAGACAGAGCGAGCATTAGTGCCAGTGCATGCTGGGCCACTGTATTTTCTCCGTAAGTAGGGACATTACATACAGGGATCTTTCTTTTCTTGGCCTCCTTGAGGTCAATATGATCAAATCCAGTTGACATAGTGACAACAAGTTTTAGTTTGGAGAGCTTGGAGAATACCTTTTTGTCTACTTTGGAGTCAACAAATACCCCCAGCACTTCAGTGTTTTTGTCTAATTCTTCAAGAATTGGTGGTTTGTCTGAGATGCTAAGCTTGAAACCGCGCATTTTGCTGCGCAGGTATTCTTTGAGGTCTGGCATGACTCCGTAGATGGAGCATTTAAGGGGTGGTTTTTTAGGCATATGGTTGATTTTATTTATAGCTATTATATCAGATTTAAAAAATCTTTTATACACTCCTTACTTCATAGTTTTCTTTTGGCCACATTCTTTTGACCTCGATGCCCATTTCTCTTAGCATTACGGCTACGTGCATAGTAAGGGATCTTACGTATATTTCAGGTATTTTTTTCACAGTCTGCATAATACGCGGCCATTCATTGTTGTTTCTCTTGAGGGTAATATCAAAGAATAGTTTTTGTTTCCCGTCGTATTTTTTCAAATCAGACAGAGATTCAGCAGTATAGTATTCATGTTCAAGTGGGTGTATGAAGTTGGTAAACTGCGTGTGGACTATTTTTTGTGCTCCCATGAAGTCTATATTCAGACTATTATCAACATGGAAGTCGCATAGGACAGAATCTAGTTTATCATAGAACTCTGTCAGTTTTCCAGACATGGATTGTATCTTTTCCCCTATTTTTTCTAAGTATTCAAAGTCAAACGGTTCTGCAGTGTATGTTTTTCCTTCCACATTTTCTACTTCTCTGTTTTGAAGGAATCTGGCTATCTTGATTTCTTTGTCTATCTTTATCAGATCAGGCAGCTTGTTCAATGCATGAGTTTTGGATGCCCCAATACCTGGCCAGAGTTCAATAAGGAATACTCCATTGTCCATGTATAGATTTCCAGAACAGACAGGCTTAATTAACTTATTAACAAAAGGAACATAGTCGTTCCTTTTGTTAATAACAGTGTCAGCTATTTGTGACAAAGTAAATTGCCCCAAGTAAAACGGTAGATTAAATACATTGTCCTTAGAAAAGCGTATCCCCACCTCATCATTATCTTCAAACCCAGATTGTTTTAGTTCTTTGATAATCTCGTCTTTGTCTTTGGCATCTTTGAGGATAGCCAGATCTTTAGAATATAATCCCAGCCTAGTAAATTCATGCAAGGCATACAATTTGAAGCCTAGTGATTGTGTCGAGTGTTCCATGATTAAGCGGTATGCTTTTTCTCTCGTCTTAACACTATTCCATGTGCTAGGAAGAGGGCTAGTCCTCCTATAAGGGTAGATATGTCTCTTACTAATGATTTTTGTCTTTCAATTGCAACATAGTCAGTTGTTTCTTTTTCCTCTTCCCATTTAGTATAGTTTTCTTGCCATTTCTTGAGGGAGTTTTTTTCAGCCTCTGTTAATTTTATTGTTCCCAGATCACTATCAGCGTTTATCTTAGCAGTGTATGGTTCCAAAGGTCTCTTGTCAAAGTGGTCTTCTTGGGCAGCCAGTGGAAACACCCATGTTTCCAAACCAATTTTAATTAAATCTATTGAAGGAATGACAATCATCATAAGGCCGACAAAGACTGCTAGGTACAAATAGATGTTACGTACGATGTTCTTGATTTTCCCCATATGTTTTTTGATTAATTATTATGCATTAAGTATATCAGATAGACTGCATGATTGACAATTTTTAATTTTTGTGGTTTAATTTATTTATTCTATTTCATGGAGGATATACGAATGAGAGAACAAGGTAGACCTGACGGGCATGATGTTCCAATTGGAGCAGTGAAGACAATATCGTTTGTGCGGCCTCTTGCCGAAGGCGAAAGGGCAAGCTCCAAGATGAAGCCGGTTGAAGAGGAATGTTTCCTCAGGCGTTTCGGTACGCCGGCCGGGATGCTCAGAAGCAGTGCGCGTCTGCACCCCAGACCAGCGATGTAGACAGAAGGGTCTACTCAATACCAAGACTATGAGATAGTCTACCTGCCGTGCTTGTTGATACAAGTGCGGCAGAATCATCTCAAATAAAAAACCCCGTTTATACGGGGTTTTCTTATACACGTATTTTATTCCACCTGCACACCCATTTGTCTAGCAGTACCTTCAATAATTTTCATAGCTGCTTCAATGTCATTGGCGTTAAGGTCTGGCATTTTTTTCTCTGCTATTTCTTTTATCTGTGCTTTAGTTATCTTGCCCACTTTGTCTTTAAGCGGATTGCCAGATCCTTTTTTCAAGTTAGCTGCCTTTTTAATTAGTGCGCTAGCTGGAGCAACCTTAGTGATGAAGTCAAAGCTTCTGTCCTCATACACGCTGATTATAACAGGAACCAATTCACCCTTCTTGTCAGCAGTAGCGCTGTTGAACTGAGTGCAGAAAGCTTGGATATCCAATCCATGCTGTCCCAAAGCAGGTCCAACTGGAGGGGCTGGGTTAGCGGCTCCACCTGGGATTTGTAGTTTAATTTGTGTAAGTAGTTTTTTAGCCATATTATTTTATTCACCCACTGAGAAGCTTTCCTATTGGAAACAGCAGGGGACTATTATATCTTTTTTACTTGCAAAGCATCTAGTTCTACTGGAGTCTCACGACCGAACATGCTTACCAGTACTTTTATCTTCCCCCTAGATTCATCAACATTACTTACCTTACCTTCAAAGTTCTTGAAAGGTCCGTCAGTAATTCGTACAGGAGTATCCACTTCTACATCAATTCTGTGAGTAGGATCTTCAACACCCATTCTCTTTTGTAGATTTTCAACCTCTTTTTGATCAATTGGAGTAGGGGTTGTTCCAGAACCGACAAATCCTGTTACATTAGGGGTATTCCTTACCACATACCATGAGTCGTCAGTTACTACCATCTCTACAAGTACGTACCCAGGGAAGATCTTCTCTTCTACTACATTACGTTTTCCATTCTTGATTTTAATCTTTTTTTCCTTTGGAACTAGGACATCAAAAATTTTGTCCTGCATGTCAAAGGATTCAATTCTCTGTTCTAAGTTGTGTTTTACATTTTCCTCGTATCCACTATATGTGTGAAGCACATACCAGCGTTTTCCGAGGCTAAGTGTTTGTTTGGCCATAGTTTCTCCTTGTTATCTTATTACAATTTCTAGTACTATATTGAAAATATAGTCTAGGATACCAAAGAATACAGCCACTCCAATACTCATCCCTATTACAATAAGGGTGTATGTGGTAGTCTGCTTCTTTGTGGGCCATACCACCTTTTTCATTTCAGTGATAGCCCCTTTGAAGTATTCTTTTATCTTGTCCATATTTGTATCTAAAAACGGCCTTTGGCCGTATTTCTTGGCTATACTATACTATTTTCTATTAAATCTGTCAAGCTTGACACCAGTGGATAACTATGATATTATCTAATGTACGCTTTTTTGACAATAAGGGGAGGGTGTCATGTTGAGAACCACACAAGAGATGTACAGCAGGATGAGGAAAGAAGTGGATCAGGACGCTGTGTTCTGGCCTCTTCAGATGATGTTGCTCCACCTTGGTTTCCGGCCTGGAGAAAGGGTAACGAAGTTTCGTAGATTGCTGGAGATGGTGCGCGTGGTGGAGCATGAGCCAACAGCAGCAGCCCAGGCTCATAGCTTGCTCAAGAATGTCGTAAAAACGGCAGATGCGATGCGGGTTGCATTGGATCATCGGGCAAGGTATCTCGCCAATCTCGTTTCAGGTTCTATCGACGTGTTTTCTTCAGATGGAGTGCTGGACTTTGGCTGCGGCGATGGTCTGGTGGCCTATCATCTGTGCGTAGGACAGCGTCACATGACAATACAGCAGATGTCCTTGTACGATGTTGCAGACTACAGAGCCCCTGTGGTGAAGGAAGAAACGGGACTTGCTTTCACTACAGACAGGAGTCATCTCGAGGACATGGTGAAGGATGGGGTCCGGTTTGACAAGGCTCTGGGGCTGACAACGTTGCATCACTGCGACGATCCGGATACAGAGCTGGATTTACTGACCAGCATAGCTAATGAATTGATTATCATCGAGTCTGTGCTCAGTCCGGTTATGCCCTGGTGTGCACAGGCGATGATAGACTGGCTGTACAACCGGGGAATGCATCCGGATGCAGAGATTCCGGTTCCAGGCAAGTTCTTCACCAGCCAACAATGGGTGGGGAAGTTGCACGACCGTGGGTTCAAGGTGGTAGAAGAGAGACGCTTGGGTGTAGACACACCCATCGTTCCTGAGAATCACCACCTCATTATTGCGAGGAGAAAGTAGTAAGATCTTTAGCTGGAAAGTTTATCCTTTCCAGCACCCAATCCTTTTTATCTAACAAGTTTGGGTGAAGAGGAATAAAAAACCACCCTTAGAAGGGTGGTTTTGGTTATCCACAAGACTTTTTGTATTAAATGATATATACTTTATTATGTACTTGTGGGGTGCAAACCCTATTCGGCTTCCAAGCTGAAGGCAAGTACAACAAAGCCCCCTTTTATGGGGGTTTTTGTTAATCTTCTTCAAGGTCGCCTTTTGAAAGTGATCGTAGTTTTATATCTCTGTAATAGCTGATATTCCATGCTGGTATTACACTCCAAAAGTGTTTTTGGCCATTGCCTAGTTGTCTTATTATCGCCTTTATTCTGTAGCCGTTCATTATTGCCACTAATCCCCAATATTTTACTAAAATAGTTTTCCCCTTTCTTGAGGCAGTGTCAGTAATTCTCTCGTCATACTCTTGATATGTCGTGCTGATTTCGATTAATTTATGTGCCTTAGGCAGGAGTCTCAGTTTTATCGCTTGGACTTTTCTGGTTCTTTCTTTTCTCTTGCGTTTATAGATCAGGTGATTAAAACCCTCAGAACTGAAATGAACAATTTGATGATTAAGTGCCGGGCATCTTACAGTTTGGATTTTATTATACAGCTCCAAAGCTCGAACCCTTGTTATTTGGTATCCCTCCTTCATATGATTTGTATTAAAGTTGTTAGATGTCTAAATTTTTCACAGACTTAGCATGTGTTTGTATGAATTTCTTTCTAGGAGCTACTTCAGATCCCATTAAGATGTCAAAAATTTCACTAGCTTTTTCCGCGTCTTCGATGGCTACCTGCTTCATGAGCCTGTGTTCTGGATTCATTGTGGTTTCCCAAAGCTGTTCAGGGTTCATTTCACCAAGACCTTTATATCTTTGGATATTTAGTTTTGGTTTTTTAGTTACGATTTTCTTTTTACCCTCTTCACCTTCTTCAGATTCAATGACTTCCATGTCGGTATCTTTTATTTTGTGTTTCTTTTTGTATGTTTCCAATTCTGTTTCATTATATATCCACTTCATGTCCTTCCCTTTCTTTATACTATACAAAGGAGGCTGGGCAATATATACATGTCCTTGGTAAATTAGATCAGGGAAGTAACGGAAGAAAAGAGTAAGGAGGAGAGTGCGGATATGAGAACCATCAACATCTGCATCAGTCATGATAATGACCTTGTGGTATCTTAGCTTGGAAACATCAAATTGTTCACCAATATTTGTTCCCATGGCAATAATTAGGGCCTTGAGTTCATTATTAGTCAGTATTTTATCAATTCTAGCTCTTTCCACGTTTAATACCTTTCCTCTTAATGGTAGGATTGCCTGGGTTTTTCTGTCTCTGCCTTGTTTAGCTGACCCGCCCGCACTGTCTCCCTCAACAATGTATAATTCAGAGTCACTGGCATCCCGGCTTGAACAGTCGGCAAGTTTTCCAGGGAGAGTAAATCCTTCTAAAGCTCCTTTTCTTAGTACAGTCTCTCTAGCTAGCCTAGCAGCATTCCTTGCTTTAGCGGCAAGGATACATTTTCCTAGAATAGCTTCAGCGTCTTTAGGGCTTTCTTCCAAAAAGATGGTGAAAGCTTCTGAAAATACACTTTCCACTGCTGGCTTTATCTCTGGATTTCCTAGTTTTGATTTGGTCTGCCCTTCAAATTGAGGTTCTGGAACTTTAACTGAGATAATGGCAGTTAGTCCTTCGCGCACATCATCTCCAGACAGGTTGCTGTCTTTTTCTTTTAGTATCTCTTTCTTGCGGGCGTATGAATTCAAAGTTCTTGTTAGGGCGCTCCTGAATCCAGCCACATGCATTCCTCCATCTGGGTTTGTAATATTGTTTGCAAAAGCATGTAATGACTCGGAATAGTCTCCAGTATATTGAAGAGAGATTTCTATGTTAATGTCATCTACTTGTTTTTCAATATAGAAGATATTTTCATGCTTAGGCTCTCTATTTTTGTTGATGTGTTTTATGTAACTGGCAATACCGCCTTCAAAATAGAATTGGTATTTGCTAATTGGTAGCTGAACAGATGTTTTGTCAATCTCTTTTTCTTCCTTGCTACGTTCATCACTAATATCAAGCCTTACTCCTTTGGTGAGGTAGGCTTGCTGTCTAAGATGGTCAATAATGGTCTTCCATTCAAAGTCTAGAGTTTCAAATATTTTTGGATCAGGCTGGAATGAGATAGTGGTACCAGTCTTTTTAGTCTTGCCCACTGCCTTTACTTTCTTTACAGGCTTTCCTTCTCTGTATTCCTGTTCCCAGAGTTTACCATCTCTGTATACCTCAGCCTTTAATTCTGTGGAAAGTGCATTTACAACAGAAACGCCAACACCATGTAGTCCACCTGATACTTTGTATCCACCATCCCCAAACTTACCTCCAGCATGAAGTTGGGTAAGTACTATTTCCAGAGCAGATTTCTTTTTAGTAGGATGCATATCTACAGGTATCCCTCTTCCATTGTCAGTAACAGATACCCAGTTGTTAGGCAGAAGCTTTACCTCTATTAAGTCACAGTGCCCGGCCATTGCTTCATCAAAAGCATTATCAATTACTTCCCAAATCATATGGTGCAGTCCTTGCACTCCAGTAGAGCCAATATACATTCCTGGTCTTTTTTTCACCGCCTCTAGTCCTTCTAATACAGTAATATTTTTTGCACTATATCCTGTTTTTTCTTTAGCCTTACTTTTTATTGCCCTTTTAATTGGTTTTTTCGCAACCTTAACTTTCACTGGTTTTTCTACCGGCTTTTTTTTCACCACAGGCTTTTTCTTTGGTTTTTCTACAGGTGCTTTCCTTGCTATTCTTCCTCTGGAAATACGTTTTCTAGGCATAATATGTATCAAATTATATGTGAAATTACGCGGATATTATATCACATATCAGCTGTTGAAGCAAGGGGTAAAATCAGTCTTTTATTTGATACATATACCTTGTTTAGTGTATAATATGCATATATGTTCAAAAAAGGAAAAGTGGACAAACTCTCCCAGTATGTTGATCCTACGGGCGAATTTTCAAACCGTAGTTTGAAGATGTCTGAGTGGTATATAAAGCACAAGCTTTTGTTAAGAAAAATAGGCTTGTGGTCTTTGTCAATTTGGTGTGTGGTAAGTATGGGATATAGTTTGACAAACTGGGCTCTGTATTATATGCATGGGTATTTTGAGGATCAGGATATGATGGTGCGCCAGACCTTAGAACTGGAAAACTATACCAATATACAGCCATTGTATGAAGCGCAACAGCTGCAGGTACGGGAGGTCGGAGTATATAACAGTGTGAGCGAATTATATGATTTTACTGCCCACATGTTCAATCCCAATTTCAGGTGGGTGGCCATTGTCACATACAAGTTCACATTCATTGGTGGGGAAACACCACTGACTCAGACTATGTTAATGCCAAAGAGTGAACGGCCAATTGCATATTTGGGGTTTGAAATAGACTCATATCCATCAAGACCCACTCTAGTGATTGAAAAGGTGGATTGGAAGCGGATCAGCCCTCATTGGATTGAAGATATTGATAATTACACAGAAGAAAGGATACGGTTTAGTATAGAGAACTTTGATTTCACAAGGGCTAGTAAATCAGCAGGGGTAGATAATCATATGGTAGAGTTTGATGTATTCAATGATTCTGCATATAATTTTTGGGAGCCTGATTTCTACGTTGAACTGATTGACGGGGCAGAAACAGTAGGCTTGATATATTTTGTTTTGGATGAGTTCAGGGCTGGTGATGAACAACATGTTGATTTGCGTTCGTTTGTAAACAACATGGATGTTTCCCATATCAAGTTGTGGCCACTGATCAATGTGTTTGACGAGAGTGAATTCATGGGAGTGGGGGATTAAATTTTTGGCAGTATGAAGGCAAGCTCTCGGCTATTACTTTTGGGGCGCAATTTTGATTGGCTTTTGTTGATTCTCATTCTGGTAATGGTATCAGTAGGATTGGCCTCAATATATAGTGTTGATTTGTCCAGGGGGACAGATTTAATATACTTTCCCACCCAGCTGACAGCTTTGGTGATCGGCTTGGTGGTTTTTTTGTTGGCCAGTGTTTTGCATGTAGCTTTTTTCCGATCGTTTTCTAGAATTATATACCTTCTATCTCTCCTGCTTTTGATATTAGTATTGTTTTTTGGAGAGACTGTGAGGGGGACAACTGGGTGGTTTAGGGTGGCTGGCTTTTCTTTCCAGCCAGCTGAATTAGCAAAGTTAGGATTGGTTTTGTTGTTGGCATGGTGGATAGAAAAGTATGGACGTAGGTTTGATAAATGGCAGTTTGTATTTACTAGTGGTTTTTTTACCGCCCTGTTAGCAGGATTGATAATTCTGCAGCCAGACTTGGGGTCAGCTTTAGTGTTGTTGGGAATTTGGTTAGGGTTACTGCTTTTGACAGGGACTAAGAAAAGATATATTTTTATTTTATTAGGTATATTTTTAGCGGTGTCTTTGTTTTCTTGGTTCGTGCTTTTGCAGGGATATCAGAAAGAACGCCTCCTTACCTTTGTTAGTCCGGAGAGGGATCCTTTGGGGGCAGGATATAATGTGAGTCAGTCAGTAATTGCTGTGGGGTCTGGTAAGTTTTTGGGGAGTGGTTTAGGTTTTGGCTCGCAAAGCCAGTTACATTTTTTGCCAGAAGCTCAAACGGATTTTATATTCTCAGTAATTGCCGAAGATCTTGGGTTTGTAGGTGTCTCTGTGGTGCTGACGTTGTATTTTCTTCTTTTGTGGCGCTTGCTATATATAGCTAGGAAGGCTAGTGATGATTTTTCAGCATATCTGGTGTTGGGAATAGCCCTGTTGTTCCTCATCCAGGTTAGTGTTAACATGGGTGGGGCTCTAGGAATGCTCCCAGTTACTGGGGTTACACTGCCTTTTCTCAGTTACGGCGGTTCTTCCATGGTAGTTAACTTTTTATTACTAGGTATGGCTGAAAGTGTTGCTCGGTCAGCCAATTCTTGACTTTTTATCCCATATATACTAAAATGATGCATACCATATGTCTAAGGGTTCTACACAACCTAATCCTGCAAAAAAGGACTTGAGGATCATGAATCAGTGTCCTGTGTGTAATAATAGCTATGAAGCAGGGCAGGACAATGTTTTGGAGCACAGGAGTGGGGCTCATTTGGTGCATATAACATGCCCCGATTGTCAGAATTCAGTACTAGCAGTAGTAATGGTGAGCCAGTCAGGATTGAGCTCTGTAGGGATGCTCACAGACATGAGTGCCTCTGATGTACTAAGGGTTCATAGAAGAGGTGGGATAACAGAAGATGAATTGTTGAATATGCATCTGTTAATCAAAAACAAGAATTTTTCAAAAATAATCAATAATATATGAAGTTTAGTTTCACATCCAAACCTAGGGGAAAGGAAAAGCCAGAAGAGTTGCGTGAACAGGGTATTATACCTGGTGTTTTGTATGGCCCAGAAATCGAATCTGTATCTATCCAATCAGATTACAAAGATTTTGAAAAGTTGTATCAAGAGGTGGGTAGCTCTAACCTTATTGACCTCACTATAGAGGGCACTAAGGAGCCTTTCATTGTATTGGTTCAAGAAGTACAAAGGGATTTGATAAAACAGCGCATTACTCACTTTGACCTAAGACAGATTAAGATGGGCGAGGAAATGACAGCTACCATTACTCTAAACTTGATTGGTGAATCAGTGGCAGTAAAGGAATTAGGTGGTACTTTGAGCACGCCGCTTAATTCTTTGAATGTAAAATGTTTGCCTAAGGATTTGGTTAGCGATATTGAGGTGGACATAAGCGTCTTAGCAACATTTGATGATGCTGTATACATTAAAGACCTCAAACTTCCAGAAGGAATTACTGTGACTGATAATGTAGATACTTTGATAGCCAAGGTTGTGGCCCCATTAACTGAGGAACAATTAAAGGCCTTGGAAGAAGCTGAAGCTGCTCCTGTAGAAGAGATAGCTGTAGAAGGTGAAGAGGGTGTTGAAGAAGGTGCTGAAGAGGGAGAAAAAGAAGGCGAGGAGAAGAAAGAGGAAGGTGCTGAAGAGAAAAAGGAAGAAGAGGGAGAAAAGAAAGAGTAACATTCCAACGATTAAAAAGTCCGCCGTAAAGGCGGACTTTTGCTTGCTTTGGCAAGTTGGTGTAAAATATGTGGTATAGCTTATGAAAATAAAAAAGTATTTGCAAAAATATAAATTAGATGAAATAGAGTTTGTGTATCTCTTGGCTGTTGTTGTTTTTCTAGTAGCCTTGGTTTTATTAGCCTGGCTTGGATATGGATATTGGTCTGCTAAAAAAGCAGGGCAGGACAAGAATTTTTTTCCTTTAGATTTAGTTTTTGAAGCAGAAGAGTGTGAGTTCAGGAGAATATTGGATGGGGTGTGTGTAGACAAAGAAGAGGATGTTAATCCCAAGATAGTGGCAGTAATGATTGAAAACCATCCTGATGCTAGACCTCAGTCTGGCTTGGCTGAGGCCAGTATAGTGTATGAAGTACCAGTAGAAGCAAACTATACTCGCTTTCTAGCCATATATCCCGAAGATCAAAAAGTGGATGATATAGGACCAGTAAGGAGTGCTAGACCATACTTTCTTGAATGGGTGAGTGAATATGGAGATGCTATGTATATGCATGTTGGTGGTTCTCCACAAGCATTAGATTTGATAAAACAATTTGAGATATTTGATCTCAACGAGTTCTATCGTGGATGGTACTATTGGAGAGATGATCACAAGCTGGCTCCTCATAATGTATATACTTCTAGCAAGATGTGGGATAAAGCTTTAGATGACTATGAAGAATATTACACAACTGATGAATATACTCCATGGAAATTTGTTACTAGTACAGATAGTGAAGAATGGACTAGTCCAATTACTAAGATACGAGCGTCTTTCCTTCCTCCAGTATATGAAGCTCTGTGGGAGTATAATACTTCCACAAAAAGATATGAAAGATATCAAATGGATGAGCTTCACAGAAACCAGGACAAGAAAAAAATTACTGCTGATACAGTAATAGTGCAAAGAGTGCAAACATTAGTGCTTGATAACATTGGGAGGAAGAAGATATATACCACCACTGTTGGAGATTCCCTAGTATTTTTTGATGGTAAAGTTATTGAAGGTAAGTGGGGGAAAGAGAGTAGAGGATCTAGAACTATTTTCTATGATCAAGACGGAGAGGAGATAAAGTTAAAGCCAGGAAAGATTTGGATAGAGGTAGTTCCTCAAGATGGATATGTAGACTATCAATAATACCCTATAAAATGCAATGAGCCCGCCTTGGTTTCGATCTGATGATCTATACCTTGGCGGGCTCTTTGGTTTTCGGTTGATTCTTCGAGGCCGTTAAGGCCTGTTGAATACTACTTGGCGTCGGTAACAGCCGCGACCATGCCGTCGTAGGGGAGGAGCTTGCGCTCTTCCACCTGAGCCGCCACCTTCTTGAGGCGCAGGGCTTCCTCGTACTTCTTGTCTTGGTCCGCGTAGCGGGCCAGCTGGAGGATCTGCGCGGCAATCAGGCGCTCGACCACGTAGGTCACTAGGCCAACGACTACGGTGTACGTCTTTGGGCGCCCTTCGCTCCTCTCGGGGAGGAAGAAATGGGCCATGTTGCCACCGTCGTTGGAGTGAGGCACGTAGGCGCCCCTGTTGATGGTGATGCCCAATTCCTCGAGAGCCTGACATGCTTCCCCAACTTTGTTGTAGCTACGAGTGATCCAGGCACGACCCTCCTGGTCGTAGACTACGCCGGTACCGTTGTTGGTGTCGTAGCACAGGGTCCACCTGTGCTCGGATCCTACCGGGCTGAGGATGTTTTCGTGTGTGCAGTTGCGGAGCGGGGTCATTCCGCCCATGTCGAGAGTCCAGGATACGTCCAGGAAACCCAACTGCTTCAGAGTGGCCCTCATTTCGGCCAATTTTGTGTTCTCACTCATCATGCACCTCCTTGGCTTGCGCCGGTATCTTGCGAGTGGTCTTTATAACAGGTATACCCTGGCAGGATCGTCCTGACAGATCTATCCTGAAAAGACACTGTATTATATCATAAAAACCCCTGTTTGTCAAGGGGTTTTTATGGTTACTTGGTTGTTATTTGGCTAATTTAAGCGCTTTTTGTAGTTTTCTAAGTATAGATTGCCTGGTCCTCCTGGGCTTTTTTTATTGTCTATTCCTTTTATTTCATCTATCTCTGTTTTCCCTAGTTTTTCTTTGGCTTTTTGGTAGGCTTCTCTGAAAGGGGTACCTTCTTCTACTAGTTCGTTGGCAATATCAGCCGTGTAAATTTCCGGGGTTGTTTTTTGCTTGATCTCCTCCATGTTAGGCTCTATATTTTGTACAAACAAATCTACTATTTCAATACTATCCTGGACTATGTTGGTGCTTTCAATTAGTGGTTTTTTAATCAACTGCAGATCTCTGTTGTACCCAGACATCAGGTTTTTACTAATATCTAGTACCATTTGTTTGTTGTTTGATACTACACTGGTATTCCCTCTAAGGATTTCTAGTAAGTCTAAATTCTTTTTTTGTGGCATGATACTGGAGCCCGTAGTCAATGATTCATCCACTGTGAAGAAATTAAATTCTTGGGTAGTGAAAAGAATCATGTCTGTTGAGAATTTGTTTAGTGTCAACATTATTTGTGTTAGTGCTTCAAGATATATGCTTTCAAATTTACCTCTGCTGTTTTGGCAGTACAAAGAATTGATTTGTGTTTTTTCAAACCCTAATTCCTTGGTGGTATATTCTCTGTCTAGAGGAAAAGATACTCCAAAACCAGCAGCGCTTCCTAAAGGATTTTTGTCCACCTGTTCTTTTGTCTTTTCAAGAAACTCGATATCATCTAACAGGCTTTCTACAAAGCTGGCATAGTAGTGTCCAAGAGATGTTGGCATTGCTTGCTGTGTGTGAGAATATCCTGGAAAAGGAGTTTGTTGGTGTTTCTTTGCCAGCTTGAGAAATGTTTGTGCTAGTTTCTTGGTTTGTTCTTTTGTCTTTTCTAGATTATCTTTCATGTACAGGCGTATCGCAACTAACACCTGGTCATTCCTACTTCTTCCTGTATGTATCTTCTTTCCTATGTCTCCTAGTTTTTCCACTAGATAGTTTTCTATCACAGTATGACAGTCCTCGTCTTGGATTGTTATTTCAATATCTTTTTGTTCCAACTCTTCAAGCGTAGAAACTATTTTTTCTACCTCGTCTTGGTCAAGTATTTCAATCTTTCCCAGCATTTTAGCATGAGCTTTACTAGCTTGGATATCATACTTGATTAGTTCTTTGTCTAGAACATAGTCACTGCCCACTGTATACTTTTCTACTAATGGGTGAAGAGGTTTGGAATCTTGTTTTTGCCAGAGCTTAGCCATATAGTTTTTTAGTTAGGTTGTATGATGTTTTTTGCGGCAGGTTCCAGAGTTCGATAAATCCAGCAGAAGCGTTTTGGTTGAACAAATCATTCTTCATGAATGTGGCCAGGTTTTCATCGAACAAAGAGTATGGTGATTCAATAGCCACAACAGTTGCGCTGCCTTTGTACAGGCTCATGGTTACTTTTCCAGTCACTTTTTTGTTCATGCTTTCTATGAAAGCATTGAGGTGGTGCATAAGGGGAGTGTACCATTCTGCTTCGTATGTTGAAAATCCCCATTTTTGGTCTACTGTATCTTTGAATTCGCTTTCATCCTTGGTGTTGGTAAGTTTTTCTAGATTCTTGTGAGCCATTATTAGTATCTCAGCAGCTGGCTCTTCATACACTCCCCTTACTTTCAGTCCAACAACCCTGTCTTCAATTAGGTGGTTGATGCCCACTCCGTGCTTAGCTCCTATATTAGATGTTTTTTGGATAAGATCTAACAAGTTCATCTTTTCTCCATTAAGGGAGACAGGCAATCCTTGTTCAAACTCAATCTCAATTATTTCTTCTTTGTCAGGAGCTTTTTCAGGTAGGGTACATATCTGCAAGATGTTTTCCAAAGGAGGGATTTTGTCCATTGTCTCTATCTCTCCACCTTCTGCACTACTCCCCCAAAGATTCTCATCATATGAGTATATTTTTTTAGAGGACTGGGAAACAGGTATATTATGCTTTTCAGCATATGCCAGTTCTTCATCTCTACCCATTGACCATTCTCTGATAGGGGCAATAGTTTTTAGTTTTTGGTTGAGGGTAGTTATATATCCTTCAAACCTTACCTGGTCATTACCCTTTCCAGTGCATCCATGAGCAATTACTTGAGCTCCTTCTTTTTCTGCAATTTCAACTCCTATTTTGGAGATGATAGCTCTTCCTAACGGACAGAATAAATGGTAGCCCTCCTGGTAATTTGCATTGGCCTTTATCGCTTGAGCCAGGTATTCGTTAACAAACTCTTCTTTAGCATCAATTACATATGCTTTCTTGGCTCCCAGGTCTAGGGCTTTTTGTTTTACAGCCTCAAAATCTTCTGTCTGTTGTCCAATATCAATAGTCAAGGCTATCACATCTGCTTCATAATAGTCTTGAATCCATTTAAGCATTACTGAAGTATCTAGTCCCCCAGAGTACAAAAGGACCACTTTGTCGAATTCTCCTTTTTTAGCTTCATGTGAAGCTACCTTGATGTAGTTGTTGTTTTCCATACGTATGTGTTAGTTAAATAAAAAGCAGCTTCTGAATAGTTTCAGAAGCTGCAGTTGAGTGTAATATAAGATTAACGAAGTTTCTGCAGCTTCATTCTACGACGGCGAGAGTTGTTTATCATCATTTTCATAACAATATTACTGTATCATTCTATGTATTTTTTGTCAAATTGGACTTTTGACAACCACTACTCGATCTCTTCTAGCCAAATCTTTTTGTACTTCTATACTTTTATCAGGCAGATGTTTTTTGATAAGTTCAGTTATCTGGGTTGTTTGATCAGGATCTATTTCTAGAAACAATGAAAAGGAATTTTTTAGTTCCTTGATTTGTCTTAGTAGTTCTTCGTACAGTCCCAGCCCTTGTTGTGAAGCAACTAGTGCTGATTTAGGTTCGTGTTGTATGGATGATTCTTTTTTATACTGTTCTTCGGTTAGGTATGGTAGGTTGGCTGTGATTACAAGATGTTTGTTTGGCATCTTCTCAATCATTGGTTCTAAAAGATTTCCTTTGAGAAACTTGATATCTACTTTATGTCTTTTTGCATTCTTCTTTGCCATTCGTATGGCCTTGGAAGATATATCTGTTGCAAATGTTGGAATATTTTTGTTGATATTTTTTAATATGCTAATGGGGATACAGCCACTTCCAGTTCCTATGTCTATCAAAATACAGTCTTTGTTTTTAATTTCTTTTATTGTCAGTTCCACCATTAGTTCAGTTTCTGGCCTTGGTATCAAGGTGTGCTTGTTTACTAAGAAATCTAGGTTAAAGAATTCTTTTTTTCCAGTGATGTATGCCAAGGGAATACCTTTTTCTCTTTTGTTGATGTAACATTTGTATTTTATCCTCTGAAAAATGTTTGGCTTGTATTCTGGATGGGCTAAAATAAACTCTCGTGTTTTTCCGAGAGCATGGGCTAGCAGCAATTCAGCGTCTAGATGATCAATTTTTTGCTTCAGAAGTTGTTTTGTCATATCCAGGGGCATGGAATTCAAATAAGTATAGGTTTATATATCCATCAGGTCTTGTGGCTTTTTCTACTGTCCATCCTTTGTCCATTAGAATTTGATGAGTCCAATCATATTCATTTGTGTATTGGAGATAGAATAGCTTGTCTGCTTCTGTAATATTCTTGTCTAGCCATTCCTCTAGTTTTTCTTTTTTAGTTACTTGTTTGTTCCAGTTAAAGCGGACGACTCTTTCTTCAAAAGGCATGTCGTCTTCATATATGTATACTCCTTTTATTGGCCTATTGCCTTTGTAGTAGTGTCTGAGTGGTAGAGATTCATTAAACGGGATTACAATCGTCAAGCTAGTATCTGTTTCATTGTTTTTAATCTCTTTGGTGAGTTTGTGCCATGAAAATACATGGTGGTTAGCCACTCCGTAGCTAGAAGGGAGGATTAGTATTAGTATGATGAAAATAGAAAAACCAAAAGTTTTTGTATTTTTCGTCAACTGACTTATCCCATACCCAGCTAAGAGATATAGTGCCAAAGAAGCGCTGACATAGTATTTACTCACGTATACTCCCACTACTGATCCGGTCAGGATTAGTAGTCCTGCCCACATTAGTAGCATGATTAAAAGATTTTTGAAATTACCTTCTTTTTCTCTGATCGCCTTTACTGTTATCCACCCTAGTCCGATAATTATTACCAAGCTTATGATTGTGAAAATATTTGGTTGGTGTCTGGTAAGGAACAAACTTACCACCACACTCAGCCAATTAGCTTTTTCCGAAGTTGCAGGATCAAAGTACCATGCAGTCAGGCTTCTACTGTCTATCTTGGATATTATAGAAGGGATGAACCAAGCTAGCCACACTATTCCAATAACAATGTGCCCTGTCCACCACTGGGTTACTTGTTTTCTTTCGTTTTTTACCAGGACTGTGGTAAGTGCCTGCGTCAAAGGTATTGCTATGGCAGTTAGGTGAGAGAAGAGAAGTAAAAGATTGGTGATCAAGTATGCTGCCCACCACCACTTGTTATCTCTGTTGTTAAAAAAGATTTGCCAGAAAAGGACAAATGAAAGTAATGACAAGAAGATCATTAGACTATATACTCTCCCTTCGGTGTTAAGGAAAACATGGAGATCAGCAACTGATAGTAGGAGTGCGGATATAATACCGGCTTTGCGATTAAAGACTTTGTATGCAAACCAGTAGATTAGTGCAATGGTGGCCAGGCCAAAGAATAAGGAGGGAAGACGCACTAGCCATTCTTCCAGGCTATTTATCAAAAATAGCCATCCTCTCATGAACAGAGTAAATAACGGGGGATTGGTCTCTATTATCGCGTACTTGATTGTTTCAGTCCATGGTAAGGAACTGAAATGAATACTAAACATTTCATCAAACCAAAATGTTCCCCTTAGGCTCAACAGGCGTATACGCAAAGCAGAGGCCAGACAAAGAGTCAGTCCTAGAGGATAGTATTTATGCAGCCAAGTTTTCATAATCTGCTTTTCGAAGTTTTAATATTACATCTTTGAGATTTCCATCAAGAATGCTTTGGATATTACCCCAGCTTTCTTTGATTCTGTGGTCAGTGATTCTGTCTTGAGGGAAGTTGTATGTTCGTATTTTTTCGCTCCTGTCAGCAGTGCCTATTTGAGAGCGTCTTTTTTCATCAAGTTCTGCTCTTTTTTTAGCTTGGTCTATTTCATACAACCTTGCTCTAAGCACGTCCATGGCTTTTAGCTTATTCTGTGTTTGAGATTTTTCATCCTGGCATTGAACCATTACTCCAGAGGGAGTATGTGTGATTCTCACTGCACTGTATGTGGTATTTACACTCTGTCCTCCATTACCACTAGCACAAAAAGTATCAATACGCAGATCACTGGGATCAATCTTGAATTCAGTTTCTTCAATTTCTGGTAATACGGCTACGCTAGAAGTAGAAGTATGTATTCTCCCAGATTTTTCTGTCTCTGGTATTCTTTGTACCCTATGCACTCCCATTTCATACTTCATGTCTTTGTAGACATCCTTGCCTTCTACGGCAAAGATAACTTCCTTATATCCTCCAATACCTATTTGGTTTTCAGATATAAGTTTAGTCTTCCATTTTTTGTCTTCAGCATATTTCATGTACATGCGCATAAGATCTCCGGCAAATAGAGCCGCCTCATCTCCCCCTGCTCCCGCTCTGATTTCTATGATTACGTTTTTGCTGTCTAGTGGGTCTTTCGGTATTGTCATTAGGGTTAGTTCCTGTTCCAGTTCTTTTTTCTTTTCTTGCAGCTCCCCTAGTTCTGTTTCAGCCATGGATTTCATTTCTTTGTCTTTTTCTTTGTCAATTAGTTTTTGGGTTTCTTCTATGTTTTTTTTCACATCAAAAAATTGGTCGATTTTTTCTACCACTGGCTTTAGTTCATCATACTCCCGAGCAACAGACTTTAGTTTTGCCTGGTCAGTAATTATGGCTGGGTCTTGTAGGTCCTTTTCCAGCTCGTCGTGTTTTGTTTGTATATCTTTATATTTTTTCATATATACTATTTTACCAAATAAAAACAGATTCACAAAAGCGCGAATCTGTTTATGGCTCTATTTAGCTATTTAGACTCTTTTTCTTCAGTGTCCTTCTTTGCCTTGGCAGCTGCCTTTTTAGCTTTCTTGCCTTTTCTACTACTAGCCACTTTCTTTGTCTTTTCCATTTTTTCCTGGAATTTTTCTACTCTGCGGGCAGTGTCAACAAACTTTTGTTTTCCAGTATAGAAAGGATGGCACATATTACAAAGCTCTACCCTGATTTCAGATAGAGTGGAGCCAACCTGAAAACTGTTGCCACATGCACAGGTAACAGTTGCTTCTTCATTATATTTTGGATGAATATCTTTTTTCATAATGGAATATTATATATAGTGGGGATATTTTAGTACATTTAGTAAAATATGTCAAGTGTATAGAAATGAAAGGGGCGCGCGCATCGAAGGTGTGAGCGCGCGCCTTTTCCTGCCTTTACAATGTCCAGCTGTCCCCCTAGGCCACGGGGGTCGGCCTGGTTGCAGAGTTACACGGCTTCTACATCAGAGCCGCTCCTACGACCATTGACAGGGTACTGGTCACACAACCAGTTGGAGGCCCTGCCTGTAACCGTGGACAGCGGTGGAACTCCCTTAGGACAAACCCTCTGTTATGGTCCGTCCAAACAGGGCAATGACCACCATTCTTTGGCTGTTACCGGTTTCGCTGGTGGGTCCATGTGACTATTTGCCCACTATTTCCAACTGATGCCTGAGACATGTCAGGTCAGACAACAGCTCTCGCCTTTGGCGAGCCTCATTGCTTGGCAGGCTAGTTTGAGAATAGCTCTTTTTTGTGGTTTTGTCAAGGGGGCTTGATCTTTTTTCTACTCTAGGCTATACTAGAGCCCAGAAATGTATATAGAAAGATAATTTATATAGATATGCTATCTAATATTCTCATAACAATACAAGTAGTTTTAGCTGTTTTGCTAGTTATAGTAGTGTTACTACAGCAAAAAGGCTCAGGCCTGGGGGCTGCTTTTGGCGGTTCTGGTGCTGTACAGAGCACCAAAAGAGGGGCTGACAAGGTGTTATACCAGGCTACTATAGTGGTTTCAATACTTTTTTTTGTAGTAGCTATTGCTAATCTATTAGTATAACTTCGCATAGCAGGATTATTCCAGCTTTGATTTATGTTTCCTTCTATCACTTCTTTAGTAAAGAAGGTCTGGTCGCTCATTAAGCAGCGGCAAATCAGGCCTCTAAAGTCTCATCATCATGATGTCAGGCTTCTTCACCGCGCTCATGGCCGTTTCTTTCCTCGCCCTAACCAGGTGTGGAGGATAAGGCACTTGTTGAGTGCTAATGAAAAAAGATTAATGGAGGTAAGCTTGTTTGTCCTATCCTTGTCCGTGATATGGCTTGGTGGCCAGTTTGTTTCCAATAACCGCGTGCATCTTCCTGTTAATGGTGGGAGGTATGTGGAGGCAGTGGTGGGTTCACCACAATTTGTTAATCCTGTATTTGCCAGCACCAATGATGTTGATTTGGATATTGTGCGCTTAGTTTACTCTGGCCTTATGAGATATGATGCAAAGCATCGATTAGTGCCGGATTTGGCAGCCAAGTATGAGATAAGTGAAGACAAGAAGGTATACACTTTTGAATTAAGGGAAGATGCTTTGTGGCATGATGGGGAGCCTTTTACTGCTCGTGATGTAGTATTTACTATTGAAACAATACAAAATGTGCTTGTGAATAGTCCTTTGAATGTGAGCTTCCAAGGAATACAGATGAGTGCCTTGGATGACTACACTGTTCGCTTTGAACTGTCAGAGCCTTTTCCACCATTTCTTTCCTCCCTTACACTTGGCATTTTGCCAGAGCATGTGTGGTTTGATATTCCTCCAGAACAGTTGAGATTGACTAATCGTAATTTGCAGCCAATTGGAACTGGTCCATTTGCTTTCAAAAAATTACTAAAAGATGAATCAGGGTACATATATAGCTATGAGCTAACAGCCTTTGATCGTTTCTATCGCAAGACTCCGTATTTAGAAGAATTGGTTTTCCAATTCTATCCAAAGTATGAGGGGGATTCAGGTGCAATAGGGGCATTCAGGGGTCAGAAAGTAATGGGATTGAGTTTTGTCCCACATGCTTTGCGAGAAAAAGTGGAAAGAAAGTATTCTGTTATGCATATTTTGCAATTGCCGCAGTACACTGCATTGTTTTTCAATCAAAACCATCAGCCTTTCCTAAAAGAAAAAGATGTTCGTTTGTCTTTGGCACAAGCCATTGATAAGAACAGAATTTTGCATGAGGTATTGGGTAGTGAGGGTAATATAATCCACGGGCCGATTCTTCCAGGATTCCCAGGGTATGATGTTTCTATTTCGAAGATAGTCCATTCATACAGTACAGCTAATGAATTGTTAGACAAGAGTTGGACTAGGCTTCCTGCTGAAGAATATTATGAGAAGAGATTTGAGGCCTTGATAGCTGAGTGGGAAGAAGAGCAGGAGAATATGGAGATAAATACAACAACAGAAGATATTCAAAATACTACCACCACCCTTCGTGCTCAAGCAGAAGAAGGAATTAAGCAACGCTTGGATGATGAACTGCAGGCTGCTCAGACTTTCTATAGGCAGGACAAGGATGGTGATGTACTAGAGATAACAATCGCTACAGTACAGAACGAAGAGTATAAAAAAGCAGCTGAGCTTATCGCCAGTTTTTGGCAGAATATTGGGGTGAAAACTAAGTTGGAATTTGTAGAGCCAAAAGAATTTGCTCGCGAGGTGCTCAAGGGCAGAAACTATGACATCCTTTTGTATGGAGAGATAATTGGTAATGATCCTGATCCGTTTCCTTTCTGGCATTCTAGTCAAATTGACTATCCAGGATTGAACCTTAGTAGGTATGTTAATCGCAATGTTGATGCTTTGATTGAAAAGGCTCGTGAATCTGCAAACGAAGAGGATGCGATTGAAACATACAGAAAATTTCAAGATATAATCTTGGCAGAAATGCCTGCCATTTTCCTATACATCCCCACATACACCTATGTCACAACAGATGACATCCAGGGTATTGATGTGGTGAATATTTCCCATCCATCAGACAGGTTTGCTGATGTAACCAATTGGTACATGAAGACCAATGGCAAGTGGGATTTCAAC
>CAYPPF010000002.1:30268-30556 GCA_964412535.1 uncultured Gammaproteobacteria bacterium
AAATTGGTAGACACGCATGCTTCAGGTGCATGTGAGGGAAACCTTGTGCGGGTTCGAGTCCCGCCTTCGGCACAACTTTTTACTTCTATTCTTTAAAATATGAATGCAAAAGCAAAAACAGGCCAACAAGGCCGAAGGGCTCAGGCAAGAAAGCCTGGCCAAAGAAAATCTAGGAAGTATTCTTCCTCAAAAGGTCGCAACTACAGAAGGCCTGCTTCGCGTACACAGAGGGGGTCGGCGCAGAAGAAAATTTCTAATAATAATCTGCGCATAATTCCTTTGGGTGGG
>CAYPPF010000002.1:30566-48418 GCA_964412535.1 uncultured Gammaproteobacteria bacterium
ATGACAGTATTTGAGTATGGTGATGATGTTGTGATTTTAGACATGGGCATCCAATTTCCAGAAGAGGACATGCCTGGTATTGACTTCATTGTTCCCAATACAAAGTATTTGGTAGGCAAAGAAAAGAATGTTCGAGGAGTAATCCTTAGTCACGGACATCTTGATCATATTGGTGCTGCTCCCATCTTGTTGGAAAAGCTGGGGAATCCTCCAGTAGTTGCAAGAGATTTAACAGTGGCAATGGTAAAGCACAAGCTCGAAGACTACAAAAAAGGATCAGCCAAGAGATTAAAGGTTATTCCGATAAAAGATTTGAAAAAAACAATCAAACTTGGTAAGTTGGTTATTAAATTCTTCCAAGTAGAGCACTCTATCATGGACGCGGTGGGTGCGATAATAGAGACTCCTGCTGGTACAGTCATCCATCCAGGGGACTGGACTATGGAAAGGGACAAGGATGGGAAGCCCTCTCTTGATTACTCGCACTTACAAAGATTACAAAAGCCAACTGTTCTAATGTTAGAGAGTTTGGGTTCTTTGAATACCAAGCGAGCTGGAAGCTATGAAGAAATGTACAAGAATTTGAATAAGATTCTTTCTAATGCTCCTGGTAGAGTGATAATAGGGACATTCTCTTCTCAGATTGAGAGAATTAAGTGGGTGTTGAAAGCAGCAGAGAAACTAGGAAAGAAAGTTGCTTTGGATGGGTACAGCATGAAGATGAATATTGAGATTGCCAAGGAATTGGGGTATGTGAAGATAAAGAAAGGATTGCTAGTGGATGTTAGGAATATCCAGAAATATCCTGAAAAGAATGTAGTGGTAATATGTACTGGAGCTCAGGGAGAAGGAAATGCAGTTCTTTCTAGAATAGTACAAAAGCAGCATAGGCATATTACTTTGAAAAAAAGCGATACGATTATTTTCTCCTCTTCTGTTATTCCAGGGAATGAGAGAAGTATCCAAAGATTGAAAGACAATATATACAGGCAGTCTGATCATGTTATTCATGGAGAAATCATGGATGTGCATGTAAGTGGGCATGCTACTAGGGAAGATATTGCAGAGATGATAAAACAAGTGAGGCCCACCTACTTCATTCCAGTGTATGCAAACCATTTCTTTTTGAAAGAAGCCAGACAGCTGGCAATTGACAACAAGTTTCCTGCAGACAAGATTTTTGTTCCAGACAATGGTTCTGTAATCGAGGTTAACAAAAAAACAGTCAAGGTGTTGGACAAGAAAGTTCCAAGTGACTATGTTTTTGTTGATGGATTGGGAGTGAGTGATACACAGAACATAGTATTGAGAGACAGACAGGTATTAGCTGAAGATGGGATGGTAGTAGTGATAGCTACGGTGGACACAAAGACTGGTAAGTTAATCCAAAACCCGGACATCATTTCTAGAGGGTTTGTTTTCTTGAAAGAAAATAAAAAGTTAATTGAAGATTTAAGATACAAGGTGAGAAAGATGGTCTCTGAGTCAGATCCTAAGACATGGGCAGATACTAATCAAATAAAGAACACTCTTAGGGATAAAGTCGGACAGTTTCTGTTTAGTAAGACAGAGAAAAGACCAATGATATTGCCAGTGGTGATTGAGGTGTAATTTTTGTACAGGTTATAAAAGCTCTAGCGAAAACTAGGGCTTTTTGTATTGACAATTTATGTATTTCATGTCAACATACACCTGCCACCAGCAAGAGATTGGTGGTTAACTAGCAGCTAGAGGCTGCGCGGCCAGAGGCCGTTACAATGAGGTTTGTCTGATGACGGATTTAACGGAAAAGAGAAAGATTGCCTTACCACCGACGCTCTTTGCACCCGACAATGAGCGGCTCAGTGCCCAGGAACTGCATACGAGCCTCCTGCAGATAAAGGAGCTGAGCATGTGGTTTGCCCAGAATTTCAAACACCTGGATGGAGTACCGGACGCGGTAGACGATCCAGGACTCACCTACAAAGAGTGGGCCAAGTTCCACGATGCGGTGGAGTCATTCAGGAAGTTTTTCGGGTATTCACCCTTCATCTTTCGAGCCCACATCCGCGTAGCAGACATGGGCCTCAGGATGCTTTTTCGCTGGTATACTCTCCACGGTCCTCTTTGCAAAGAGCCACTTCAGAGGTTTGATGTTGAGAAATGGCTGGAAGAGCTGGTTGATTTGTTCACTCCTAGAGAGTCGAACAACCGTGCTCTTCTGGAGGTGAGTGGAAGGGTGGGCGACTACGAGGCCGATGAAGCAGTCTTGAATTTGGGTGGCAGGTTGATGGCTCTGACTACGGCATACAACCATGGGTTACTTATGGCCAAAATCTCAACAATGGTGGGCAATGAGCCTAAAAACGTTGGGATGTTCATGACCATGGCTGAGGTGATTGCCGAATTGTCTGAGGCCAATGAAAAGCGGATGGGTCACACTGAATAGCCTATTGACAATCGTCCTTTGAAGACCTTTGCTGCTTGATGTACAGGCAGCCATAACCAAAATGCACCATAATATGGTGTTTTTTGGTTATCCACCCTTTATTTGACATCCCGTATCATGGTGGGTATAATATTATTGTATGATATATACAAACAGACAATACCGTCGATGGTGGGGAGTAAGCCTACGCTAGAAAGGTCTGTTTATGTGTATATAAAATTTATATTCCATACTGATAAAGACCTTGCTAGCTAAAGGTTTTTTTGTTTAATTTTAATAGTATGGAGAATAATAATCATACAATTCATGGGCAATTGTCTGATCAGCATGAAATAAAAAAAGGAAAGGAAGTATTTGAAATAATTTTGATTGTTATAAGGAACGTGGGGGACATAGTGTTGGTCACCTTTAAATTTTTAGAGAAATTCGTATTCTAAATATGCGTAATCATTGCTTAAACCAATCTTGGTGGTCTATCTGTTTAGTCAGGCAGTAGTTTTGATTTTTCAAAACAAATGGATACTGCCTGACGGCAGTTTTTTGCTTTGAATGAGGCAGTGAACGATTTATTGTTTCTGGAAGGTAGAAAACCGTAAAGGAGGAAGAAGATGGGAGTACTAGGAAGAGTGAAGTCAAGAGAGGGAACTAGACTGGTAGTTGATGTGGTTGTGCCTACAGGTGCATGGGAGACTGATGGTGGAGAGGTAAAGACTCTGCTCATGACTATTGAGAGAGATCGTGAGTGCATAGCTGCTAAAGGCAATGCAGCCACAGACACAGGAGTGCCATGGGGCAGATGTTCTATCGAGACAATGGGAAACGTGAAGCTGGAATCAGGCGCTAGAATCGAGCTTTCGATTATTCCCTCGGCTAACCCTGCCTCCAGCTTGTTCGAGCCTGTGCCTGCTCTCGGTTTCTAGCCTATTGATGTTTTTTGGGGCGGGGCAGTGTAACACTGCCCCGCCTACCCTTGTCAATATCATCAGCCTCAGGTAAAATACAGGCTAGATACACTAAACTTTTAATTATGTCTTCAAAACAAACCATTGTTTCAGGCATCCAGCCAACTGGAAATCTTCATTTAGGTAATTATTTAGGTGCGGTGAAGAATTGGGTGGAGTTACAAGAGTCTGGCAAGTACAGTCTTTATATCTTTATCGCTGACCTACATTCTTTGACAGGTAATATGGTTGCTAAAGAAAGAAAAGAGCAGGTAGTGAGAACTGCAGCTGAATTGCTAGCCGCAGGAATTGATCCTGACAAGACTACGCTATTTGTACAATCATATGTACCAGAACATACTGAACTAGCATGGGTGCTGAACACAGTTGTTTCAGTAGCTGAGCTAGATCGTATGACTCAGTTCAAAGACAAGTCTGAGCATCAGAGAAAAAATATTAACGCTGGTTTGTTTACATACCCAGTACTACAAGCTGCTGATATTCTTTTGTACCATGGAAGTTTGGTGCCAGTGGGACAAGATCAGATTCAACACGTAGAGCTGACAAGAGATGCTGCAAAGTTGTTTAACAAAAAGTATGGAAAGTATTTTCCAGAAACAAAACATTTGTTAACTAAGGTTCCAAAGGTAATGAGTTTGCTGGAACCAAACAAGAAGATGAGTAAGAGCTTGGGTGAGGGTCATGTAGTTGAATTGGCTGACAGTCCTGCAGTGATTGAGAAGAAATTGAAAAAGGCTGTCACTGCTACGGGGGGTGGGGAAAAAGCTCCAGGAGTTGTGAATCTACTAATGTTATTAGAACACTTTGGTGAAAAGGATATTTTAGAGGGGTTTGTAAAAGCAGAGAAGAGTGGCGACATCCGTTATGGCGACCTAAAGCAAGAAGTTGGGTCAGCAATTGGCAAATACTTTTCTGAATTTAGAAAAGAACGTGAAGAATTATTATCTGGTCATGACAAACTAGCAGAGGTGCTAATGAAAGGTGGGAAAAAAGCTAAAACAACTGCTGAACAGACTATGGTAAAGGTGAGAGAAATGGTTGGTTTGAGATAGTATTAAACAAAACAAACAAAAAACACCAATATCTTTTGGTGTTTTTCGTTTGTGGACGAAGGTGACTTCGTCCAAGTTGAATGTGCAGTGGGGAATGAACGTGAGAGGCTTCTAGAGCTTCTCGGTAGGGGCCAGGATCTGGCACTTCAGCACCTGGTCGGTCAACGTTGAGGTACGGAGGTCCAACCTTCGCCAGGCATCGTCTATAGTATAGTAGTCGTCGTCCCCGTCGAAGTCGCGGACTGCCGTTTGAAATTTGAACAGCGCACTGTAGAGGTCCTCTAATTCGGACCGCATGTAGTAGGCATCGTTGCCCCGGCTGTCAAACATCTTGTTGGCTGCCTTGATTGTGGCAAGCAGTTCCGCGTACTCCTCGGTGAAGTAGAGGGCGTCACCTTTGGTGTGTCCGACCTGGACGTCGGCGAAATCCAGGAAATAACCGAGGTTGTCTTGGAGATTCTGGTGTGAATCCACCATCGTCTCGATGTTCGTCTGCGGTTTCCCACAACCAACCATCATGGAACAGATTGCGACCAGTACTGCGATAACGAGATTCTTCATCACTCCTCCTTTGGCGGGGTTTACCCGCAGTTTTCAATACAGTCCTCAATTTTACCTCTAAAAAGGGGTAAAATTGAGGGTTGTATTAGTACTATTTTGTAAATAAACGATATCTGATTATAGCATAAAAAAAGGTTTTTGTCAAGGTGTTAGGGTCATTATTGCCTTATTTAAGCCAATTTGTCCTTTATATTAGTTGTATTTGTAGTATAAATTTTGTATAATACATTAATAATATTGTATATGAAGTATTTTATTGGTATATCAGCTATTATAGTAGGTGTCCTTATGATACTAAAGACTGAATGGTTTGTTAGAAGCTTTGGTGCTAGTGCATGGGCAGAACAGCATTTGGGGACTAGTGGAGGTACTAGGTTGATGTACAAGCTAATTGGGCTTGCTTTTATAATCCTGGCTATGATGGGGATGACAGGCATGCTAGGTACTGTAATTCTTTCAGTCTTTGGGAGACTGTTTGGTTTGTAATTTGTATGACATATCACAGTGGCAATCAAATGGTAAATTCAAAAGATCTTTTTTCTAGATCTCATTTGCGTCCAGGAATGCATATAGCTGATTTAGGGTGTGGTCGTACAGGCCATGTGGTATTTCCTGCAGCCTTGGCTCTTGGTGAAATGGGGATGGTATATGCAGTGGATATTATGAAAGATGTTTTGGAGAATATAAAAAAGAGGGCTGCTATGGATGGTTTTGTTAATATACACCCTATATGGGCAGACTTGGAAAAAATAGGACAGACAAGTATTCCAGAGAGAAGTTTAGATATTGTATTCCTTGTTAATACTTTGGTACAATCAAACAACAAGCCATCTATTCTTGAAGAAGCTAAAAGACTACTAAAGGAAAAGGCAAGGATGGTGGTGGTTGATTGGTCAAGGAAAGGACTTCCTTTTGGTCCATCTGAAGAACGTTTTGTTGATTTTGAGAATGTAAAGCAGTGGGCAAAAAAACAAGGGATGGCAATACAGGAAGAGTTTGATATGGGGAGTTACCACCACGGGTTGGTTTTGTATCAGCATGATTAAGGGTTGTTAGTTAAATTTTGATTGTAATAATATGGACAGTTATGAAGTTTTTGAGATAGTGAAGTGGGTAGGGATTGTTTTGATTTTTGGAGGTGTAGCCTATTGGATATTTTTTGGGAGAGAAAAAGGTTTTTCTTTTGGAAAAGCTCGTGAGGGCAGCATCCAAAATTTAGAATCTTTTGCTCTGAATTTGACTGAAAAAGCAAAGGACGGGAAGGTTGATCCTGTAATAGGTAGGCAAGAAGAGATTCTAAGGGTTACTCAGATTTTAACACGCAGAAACAAGAATAATGTTATTCTGACTGGTCCTTCTGGTGTTGGAAAGACAGCCATAGTCGAAGGATTGGCTTTGGGTATAGCAACTGGTGATGTGCCACCTGTTTTGCGAAATAAAAAGATACTGTCGTTAAGAGTATCAGAACTTTTGGCTGGTACAAAGTACAGGGGAGAGTTTGAACAAAGAGTGAAAAAGATAATTGAAGAGATAAGGAAGTCAAATCGTACTATCATACTTTTTATCGATGAATTGCATACAGTAATGGAGACTAAGGGTACTGAAGGGGCAGTTAATTTCTCTGATATCCTTAAACCAGCTTTGGCCAGAGGAGACCTGCAGCTAATAGGGGCTACAACTAAAAAAGAATACGAGCAGTATATCAAGCCAGATGAAAGTGTGGATCGTCGTTTTCAAGTGGTGGCAATAGACGAGCCTAGTATAGAGGAGACAGTGAAGATATTGCATGGCGTGAAGAAGAATTATGAGACATATCATAAGGTGAGATTTACTGATAAGGCTATTGAGGCAGCAGCTAGGTTTTCAGAAGAATATATTGAATCCCGCCGTTTACCAGATAAGGCGATTGATGTTATTGACGAGGCTGCTGCTATGGTAAATGTACAAGGGGAGGGAGTTAAAGATCATGCTGTTGCGCTGCTTCATGGAGCGGCAGGGGGCGTGGGAAAGGAAAAAAGTGGAAGCAATAAGGTAGCTGAGAAAGAGGATTTGGAGTCTGGTTCTAAGGATGAATGGCCAGAGATTACAGTTGAGCATGTAAAGGAAATTGTTGCTGAATGGGTTGGCATGAAGGCTGAGGAAATTCATTAATTATTTGACAAGGATATAAATTTGTGGTAATATATTTCATAGTAAAAGTAGCCTAAATTAGGCTGCTTTTTTTAAAACATAACATATACATATGTCAGAAGTAACAAAAGCAATCCAAGTTATTTGCGATGAAAAGGGGTTGGAGTATGATGCAGTAATGGAAGCTATCCAGTCTGCCTTAGCATCCGCATATCGTAAGGATTTTGGTAATCGTCAACAAAACATTCAGGTATCTTTTGATCCTGAGACCGGGGGTATGAAAGTGTGGGATGAAAAAGAAGTGGTTGAAGATGTTGAAGAAGAAGTGCTAGAAAAAGCACAGGAAGAATTGGCCACTAGAAGGGAAGAGGCTCAAAAAGAAGGTAGAGAATTGAGTGAAGAAGATGTTGAAGACTTGGTTCGTTTTAATCCAAAGAACCAGATCATGATTTCTGAGGCTAAAGAGCACAAAAAGAGTGCTAAAGTGGGTGATATTTTGAAAATAAACTTAGAAGTCCCAGGGGAGTTTGGACGCATGGCTGCTCAAACTGCGAAACAAGTTGTAATTCAAAGACTGCGTGAGGCAGAAAGAAATAGTGTGTATGATGATCTTAAGGAACAGGCAGGTGAGTTGATTCATGGAGTGGTGCAAAGGCGTGATCGCACTGGCGTTATCATTATAGACTTAGGTAAGGCCACTGGCCTACTTCCTTCTAGTGAACAGATTCGCAGTGAGCAATATCGTCCAGGGATTCGACTTAGATTCTATATCCTTTCAGTAGAGATGGGTAAGCGTGGGTTAGAAATTGTACTTACTCGTTCTAGTGATAAAATAGTGGAAAAGATATTTAGTGAAGAAATTCCTGAAATAGCTGCTGGTTCTGTAGAGATAAAGGGAATTGCAAGAGAGGCTGGTAATCGTTCTAAGGTGTCTGTGTACACTGATGATGATACAATTGATCCAATAGGGTCTTGTATTGGACAGAGAGGTAGTAGGATAAATACTGTTATTGATGAATTGGGTGGAGAGAAGATTGATATTATCCAGTATGATGAAGAACCAGGAGAGTATATTAAGAATGCTCTTTCTCCAGCTAAGATTGATAGTGTTGAATTGGATGAGAAGACAAAAGAGGCAACTGTTCATGTGGTTGCTGATCAATTTTCTTTAGCCATCGGAAGAGGAGGACAGAATGTTCGTTTGGCTGCTGAATTAAGTGGGTGGAAGATAAATGTGGTGCAGGAAGGTGATGAAGAAAAGGTTGTGAGTAGTGAGGATGATGAAGAAAAGGTGGAAGAGGCTTTAGAAGATGTAAAAGAAGAGAAAGTAGAAGAAAAGCCTGAGAAAGAAGAGAAGGATAAGAAAGATAAAAAGGAGAAAAAAGAAACTAAAAAGAAGACTAAGAAAAAAAAGTAAAGATTTTTTACTAGCACTGGCGGGCTTTGCCCGCCTTTTGTGTGCTTGAGAGCGTGGTGTTGAAAAAAAGAAGGTATGATGATATACTTTCCTCACTATTTAAATATTTATTATGCGTGAATTATTCGAACTAGTACTAACACAGCCTTTATTTAACATCTTTGTTGGGTTATATAATCTAATTCCAGATGTAGGTGTTGTTATCGTGTTAATTACCGTCCTAATTAGGGTGGTTTTGTACCCGCTAACATCTTCTTCAATCAAGTCTCAGAAATCTTTGACAGACTTGCAACCAAAATTAGAGGCTTTGAAAAAGAAGCACAAAGGTGATCAACAGAAAGTTGCTCAAGAGACAATGAAGTTGTATAAGGACAACAAAGTTAATCCATTTGCTTCTTGTTTACCGCTTTTGATTCAGCTTCCTATCTTACTTGCTTTCTATTGGGTATTGCGAAGCGGGTTGACTACAGATAATTTTGATGTGCTGTATTCTTTTGTTAAGAATCCAGAGCATATAAATACTATTTCATTAGGGATAATTGATTTGAAGAATAGTAGTATCGTCCTCGCCCTGTTGGCAGGCGCAGCGCAATTCTGGCAGACAAAGATGATGACTCGCAGGAAGTCAGATACCAAGGCTGGAGAGGGAGGCAAGGATGAAAACATGATGGCGATGATGAATAAGAACATGTTGTATTTCATGCCTGTAATAACCGTATTCATTGGCGCTCAACTTCCTGGTGGACTAACTCTGTACTGGCTATTCTCTACTTTCACTATTGCTTTACAGCAATTGATCATCTTTAAACGAAACAAGCCAGCAGGTGATGTTGTGGAAGGAGAGGTAGTAGAAAAAAAGTAGTTATGAGAATAACTCTAAAAGAATTAAAAAAATATACTGTTCAAACATCTAGTGGGCAGAAGCTAGGGAAGGTAAGTGATATTGTGTTAGATGTTGACTCACAAATGGTGGCACAGTATGAAGTTAGATCTGGCTGCATAAATACTAAAAAATATTTAGTTAACAGGGATCAGGTGGTGAGATTTGAGCCAGGCATGTTAATAGTTGATGATGGTCTGGTAAAGCAGGGTAAAAAGGATCCAGTAAAGGGGGAGAGTGGTGTAAAAACGGAGCCAGTAGTAATGAGAGAGGAGTAATACTAGTAAATACAAGAACGGACTTTTGTCCGTTCTTTTGTTTTGTGTAGATTTAATGTACACTAACCATAATATGGATAATCAGCTAGAAAAGAAAATATTAAGGACCTTGGCGTATTTTGATGTATTTGAATATCCCCTTACTGCAGAAGAATTGTTTCGCTGGCTGTGGCATGAGGGTGGTGTAGAAGATGTGGGATACAAAGAGTTTTTAGTAGGATTAAAAGACTTGGAACACAAGGATGGCTTTTTTTTCTTGCCAGGTAGGAATGATTTGGTGGAGAATAGGCAGAAAGCAGTCAAACAAGTGGAAGAAAAAATGAAGATTGCAATAAAGGGGATAAAAAGGATTTCTTGGGTTCCTTTTGTAAGGGCTATTTTTGTTTGTAATACGGTAGCTGGTGCAGTTGCAAACAAAGAGAGTGATATTGATCTATTTATTATTGTTAAGAAGGGAAGGATTTGGCTATCTCGTGCATTAGTTACTTTGGTTTTGAGTTTTTTGAGGATGCGCAGAACAAAGAGAAGGATCAAGAATAAGATATGTTTGAGTTTTTATGTAACTGATGATAATTTAAATCTTTCTCCCATTACTATACCAAAATCAGATATCTATCTAGTCTATTGGCTTGATCAGTTAGTACCAGTTTTTGATCCAGATGATTTGCATTATAGTCTGTTTCGGGCTAATCAGTGGGCTAAGAAGTATTTACCTAATTCTTTTACTAGATATGAGCCTTTATCAAGATGGAAGGTTAGGTGTGGTAGAATTGGTAGGAGGGCAAAAAAAGCATTTGAAAAGATTTGGAACGGAAGTTATGGAGATGTGATAGAAAAACAAGCCAGAGGCATGCAGCATGCTAGGATGAAACTCAATTATTGTAGTGTACAAGATGAACCTGATAATAGGGTGGTGGTGAATGACAAGATGTTGAAGTTTCATGAGAATGATAGGAGGGAAGAGTATAAAAAAAATTGGTTAGACAGATGTAATAAACTTGGAATATGAAATTAGTTAAATTGGAATATTTGATTAAGTTACTTCTTGGAGTGTTCCTCTTTTTTTTGCCATGGCAAGTGATTTGGATATATCAAGAGAGATTTTTGAATGGAATAAAGTGGGAGTACGGCACTCTAGGATTCTATGCCACAGAACTTTTGCTTTGGGTGGTTATTCTTTTGTTCATATTTTGGTATTGGAAAAGAGCAAGGGAAAGATTGAATAAATTTGGATTTAAATTTTCCTTGGACAGATTGTTTATTTTCTCTCTTCTGCTCTTATTAATATATTCCACCATTTCTTTTTTCTGGTCAGCAGACCAGTCTCTAGCTTTGCAACAGTCAACAAGATTAGTTGGGGCAAGCCTTCTGTTTTTAATATTGTGGCTTGGTCCTTTAGATTTTATTTACTCTGCTAAATGGTTTGTTGCCGGTACTGTTCTCCCCAGTATGCTGGGAATCTGGCAATTTATCACTCAATCTTCGTTTTCTTCCAAATGGCTTGGTTTGTCAGCTCACCCAGCTTGGCAGGCCGGTAGTTCGGTAGTATCTAGTTTTGATGTTGGGAGATGGTTAAGGGCGTATGGTCCTTTTGCCCATCCTAATATATTGGGGGGTTATTTAGTAATTGGGATTGTAATTACAATACTGCTTTTTATCAAAATGAAGAACAGAGGAAATAGCACAGAGGCA
Organism: uncultured Gammaproteobacteria bacterium; assembly: GCA_964412535.1. Lineage (GTDB taxonomy): Bacteria > Patescibacteriota > Patescibacteriia > Magasanikbacterales > UBA922 > CAYPPF01. Next base: position 41,967 of record CAYPPF010000002.1, read on the forward strand.
ATATTGTTTTTTGTGCTTGCCCTGCAGACAACAGCTTTGTTTACTAGCTTTAGTCGTTCTGCTCTGCTTGCTTTGTTAGTTTGGATGTTGTTGGGGATTTTATTTTTTGGCAAGAAGTTAAGGTCTGTTTTCCGTTCCAAATATGTTTTGTATTTTGTTTTGTTAATAGCAATATTATCAGCAATTTTTTCTCCTTTGTTACGTACTAGAGTTTTGGCTGATTCGCCCAATGAAGCAAGATCAGTAGAGGAAAGAGTTGGGGGAGTTAGATTGTCGTGGGAGGTATTCAAGGACAACAAGTGGTTGGGAACAGGTTCTGGAAACTATACACTAGCAATGTATGAGATGGATTCAAGTAGGCCAGGTTGGGAATACCAACCAGTACATAATGTTGATATTTTGTTCTTATCTGAATACGGTATTGTTGGTGCAGTACTGTCGCTGTTAGTTTGTCTCTCCTTTCTGCTTTTGATTTTTTCTATTAGCAATTACTCTAGGTTGACCACCATATTATTCTCTCTTTTTCTACTACTCCCAATAGCTGTTTTAGCTGTTTTTGACCACTATCTTCTTTCTTCATATGTTGGTTTGGTGCTAAGTGCAGCATACTTTGGCTTCTTGGTTAGATTTAGTACACACCTTCTCCACAATTAATCCACGGTTTATACTGACCAGGTGTATTTTTAGCCAATTCTTGCTATTTTGGTGTTTTTGACACAAAACTGTAAATATGGGATACTATGGTAGTAAGGATTACAATATATTGTTCGGGACAGCGAGCCAGCTTTGGACTGGATTCGACTGTTGCTATAGAGCCCAGGGCTGGCGACGAGCGCATAATACTCGGCATCGATTTCATGTTACTGACAGGCATCATGGAATCATATATGTACGGTATATTGAGCTTGTCACCTGCTTTGGGCTTTTGTTGATATAACAAAAGTGCAGAGGAGGGTATAAAAACTACTGTACATAATTCGTATAACTACCAATTATGAGTGGTTACATTACCTCCGCCTGGCGAATGGCCAGGACCAATCCCACAGTGTTTGCAATTCTGTGATTACCGGGGTAAGTGTTGGAGAGCCTTCTAAGAAGGTAATAGGTAGTGGATTTTATCTTGTAGCGATGAATTCATCACCCCGCATTTATTCGCGTTATTACGGAGATGCTAAAAAGGCTGTGGGTTTTGGTATATAAAAAACACCTAAAAGGTGTTTTTTCCTCAATTCTCTTTTTCTAGAAAAGAGAATAGTCGGGTTGGGAACAGAGAGTTCCCAGGTGAATGAGCGTGTATCTTTTGATCAGTAAGCCACTTGGATCACTGACCAGATCTTACTCCGTTGTCGGTGGTTGTCAGAAGCGTCATACTCTATCTCCAGTCTTTGTCTGATCTCTCTTGGCGTGGACGTAATACCGGCTCTGTCCATCTCTCCTGCGAGTATCCCTGCATCCAAGGTCTCGGCTCCTGGCATGGGATGTTCCACGACACATTGGACAAAGGCTTCAACAGCCTCTCCGTAGATGTCGTTTGTCTTTATGAACTCCAGTACTTCTCGGGTGAACTCCAGGTCGTGTGTTCCGCCCCCTCCCTGCCTGATTATAGCGGAAACCAACAGAAGTACAGCGTCTTCTTTGCCCTGTCGGCATTCAGCCAATAGTCTTCTTCTTTCTTCCTTAGTGTTCATCTGTTCCCTCCAAGGTTCTGGTTATGCGTAAGGTATCATGTTTTTGTGTTAAAGTCAACGCTTCGCTTATTTTAGCTAATTTTGTATAAGGACTTGACTTTTTTTAGGGATAGTGTACAATATCACATCACTATCACTCTTAGTTTATGAGTGATAAATATAGTTTAATTAACAATATATATGAACATAAAGCCAATTGGTGACCGAGTATTGGTCAAGCCAGTCAAAGGAGAGGAAGTAACTGCTTCTGGTATTGTATTACCAGATACAGTTGAAAAAGAGAAAAAAGCAGAAGGTGAGATTGTCTCATTGGGTAATGGAGAAAAACTTGCTAAATTAAGCCTGTCTGTTGGAATGAAAGTTCTATTTGAAAAATGGGGTGGCGAAGATGTGAAGATCAGTGATGAGGAGTACAAGATTTTAGACCATGAAAAGATCATGGCGGTTATTGAGTAATATTAAATATAATATATGGCAAAGCAAATTAAGTTTAGTTCTGAAGCTCGTGAGGCTCTAGTAAAAGGAGTTGATGTTTTGGCTAATACAGTCAAAGTCACTCTTGGACCAAAAGGCCGTAACGTAGTTTTGGATAGAGGTTTTGGTGCTCCCACTATTACTAAAGACGGAGTGTCAGTAGCTAAAGAAATTGAATTGGAGGACAAGTTTGAAAATATTGGAGTAGAGCTGGTAAAAGAGGTTGCCTCTAAAACCAACGACGATGTTGGTGATGGTACTACTACTGCCACTGTTCTAGCCCAGGCTATTGTAAAAGAAGGGCTAAGAAATGTTACTGCAGGTGCTAACCCAGTTGCATTGAACAAAGGACTTCATAAAGTAGCAGAAGCCTTAGTATCTGAACTACAGAATGGAATTTCAAAACAAGTGGAAGAGGACGAGATAGCTAATGTTGCTGCTATTTCTGCTAATGACAAAGAGATTGGATCTAAGATTGCCGAAGCCATGAAAGAGGTTGGCAATGATGGTGTAATTACTGTTGAAGAGTCACAATCTTTTGGCATGGAAATTGAGACAGTGAAGGGTATGCGTTTTGATAAGGGATATATTTCACCATACATGGTGACTAATCCTGAGCGTATGGAAGCTGAATTTGAAGACGCTTTGATTTTGATTACTGACAAGAAGATTTCTTCTGTTGAAGAAATTTTGCCAATACTGGAAAAGGTGGCAGAAAGCGGGAAAAAAGAATTGGTAATTATCGCTGACGATATTGAGGGACAGGCTTTGGCCACTTTGGTGGTGAACAAACTTCGCGGTAGTTTCAATGTTCTTGCTGTGAAAGCTCCTGGCTTTGGTGATCGTAGAAAAGAAATGCTGGAAGATATTGCTGTATTAACTGGTGGTTCTGTTATTACCGAAGATATTGGCTTGAAGATTGAGAGTGCTGAACTAAATCAATTAGGGCGTGCTAGCAAGGTGGTTTCTACTAAAGAATATACCACTATTGTAGGCGGGAAGAGCGAAGATGGTAATGTACAGGATAGGGTTGCTGAAATCAAAAAGACTATTGAACAATCTGACTCAGATTTTGACAAAGAAAAGTTGCAAGAACGTCTTGCCAAGTTAACAGGCGGGGTGGCTGTAATCAGAGTTGGTGCTGCCACTGAAACTGAAATGAAGGAAGTGAAGCACAGGATTGAAGATGCTGTCGGAGCCACTAAGGCTGCCATTGAAGAGGGTGTAGTCCCTGGTGGTGGAGTGGCTTTGTTAAGGGCAGGAAAGGTATTAGATAATTTAAGTCTTAGTGATGAAGAAATGGTTGCAGTCGGAATCTTGCGCAGAGCTTTAGAAGAGCCTATCAGAACTATTGCTAATAATGCAGGACATGAAGGAGCTGTGGTAGTAGACAAAGTGAAAAAGGGTGAGGGTAACTATGGATTCAATGCAGTATCTGGTCAGTTTGAAGATATGGTGGTTGCTGGTATTATTGATCCTACTAAGGTAACCCGTTCTGCCCTACAGAATGCTGTGTCTGTTGCTGGAATGTTCCTGACCACAGAAGCAGTTATAACTGATCTTCCTGAAACAAAAGAAGACATGCAGATGCCTCCAATGGGTGGGGGAATGCCAATGATGTAATAACGAGTGAAACAAAACAACCTGCTTAGCAGGTTGTTTTCTTGTCCAGGTGGTTGTATAATACATTGTGTTAATCTTAAGTCTATATATATGGAAGAACAACATGCTCCACACACAAATGATGTGGGAGAAAATAAGGTCATAGCCATTATCGGATATCTTGGTTTTCTTTGCTTGGTGCCGTTACTATTAAAGAAGGATAGTCCATATGCCCAGTTTCATGGCAAGCAAGGATTAGTACTGTTAATCGCTTGGTTAATACTAAATGCGGTTGGTATTATTCCGATTTTAGGGTGGATGGTTGCTTTTTTAGGGAATATTGCCTGTATTGTCTTGATGATAGTGGGAATAGTAAATGCTGCTAATGGGGAGAAGAAAGAATTACCTTGGATTGGAGAGTATGCTAAAAAAATAAATCTTTGACACTTTGTTTGTTTCCCTACTCCTGGCTGTATAGCCAGGAGTTTGTATTTTTCCGCTATTTTAGCTACCATATACATATGGAAATGCACGAGTTAGTAAAATCATTAGAAGCTTTAGACGCCAAACTCGCAGAATTGCGAGTGATGTTGAAATTAGAGGACAAGGAAGAGAGGGTAAAGGGGTTGGTTAAAGAGACAAGCTTGCCAGACTTTTGGAAGGATCAGGAAAATGCAACAAAGAAGAATAAGGAACTGGGTCATTTGCAAGATGAACTTAGTAAGTGGCAAGAGCTTGCTAAAACAGTTAGTGATCTTCTAGAAATGGCTAAGATGGACGAGAAGGACAAGTCTGTTAATTTGAGAGAGGAGATTGAACAGCAATATTCTAAGTTAGATGACGAAATACAAAAGCTTGAATTCAATACATTGATGGATGGAAAGTATGATGCAGATAACGCAGTGGTTGCTATTCATTCAGGTAGTGGGGGAACCGAAGCCCAAGATTGGGCTGAAATGCTTTTGCGAATGTATCTAAGGTATTGTGAGAAAAAAGGATGGAAGATTTTTGTTATAGACGAGTCAAAGGGGCAGGAGGCAGGGATAAAGTCAGTAACTTTTCGCGTTGAAGGAAGATATGCATATGGGCACCTAAAGGGTGAGCATGGTACTCATAGACTAGTAAGGATATCTCCTTTTGATGCAGAAAAGATGAGGCATACTTCATTCGCCTTGGTAGAAATTATTCCAGAGATTGAAGAGGCTCTAGAGGTTGAAATTGATCCTAAGGATATTAGGATTGATACCTTCATGGCCAGTGGACATGGTGGACAGGGAGTTAATACTACATACTCTGCAGTAAGGATTGTTCATACGCCAACTAATACCACTGTATCCTGTCAAAATGAAAGATCACAATTACAGAACAAAGAAACAGCTTTGAAGATTTTGAAATCCAAATTACAGAAATTGAAAGATGAAGAAGAAGAGGAAGAGAAGAAGAAACTAAGAGGGGAATACAAAAGTCCGGAATGGGGGAGCCAGATCCGTTCATATGTGCTACACCCATACCATTTAGTCAAGGATCTCCGTTCAAGGCATGAAACAAGCGATGAGGAGAAGGTTTTAGATGGGGATCTTGATGAATTTATTGAAGCATACCTAAAATGGATAAAAGAAAATTAATTTTAATTATATGAAAGTTATTAATCAAGAAGAATTAAATATTTTAGAAATAGTGGATAAAATAAAGTCAGGTCAGACTATTGTATACCCCACAGAGACTTGTTATGGATTAGGATGTGACGCAACTAACCAAGAGGCAGTAGAAAAGGTGTTCAAGATCAAGCAACGACAGCAGGACAAGGCAATGCTGGTAGTAGTGCCTAGTGTTGCTATGATAATGTTGTATGTAGAATGGGATGCTAAACTAGCAGAGCTTTCTCAGAAATATTGGCCAGGACCTTTGACTGTTGTTGCCCGTGTAAAGCCAGACTGTGCTTTGGCAAAGGGAGTGGTGGCTGAAGATGGTACTTTGGCTTTCAGAGTGACAAACCATCCACTATCTGCTGAATTGTCTGAAGTATTGGGCCATCCTTTGGTTTCTACTTCAGCTAATATTACTTCCACTCAAAGTCCATATGAGGTGGCCAGTATTTTGAAAATGTTTGAAAAAAGTAATGTACAGCCTGATATCATAATTGATGGAGGAGAGCTTCCGCATCACAGTCCTTCTACTATAGTGAGGATTATTGACAACCAGCTTGAGGTGTTAAGGCAGGGAGAATTAGTGATTGAATAACTATGTTACAAAAAAGCGACAAGTCATATTTTGTTATCTTCATACTTTTAGGTGTGGCAGCTATTCTATGCGTGTTTTTGTATTGGTATAATACTCTGAATATTCAGGAGAACTCAGTATTGTCGCTAATAGCAAATCCCAAGAAGACCTTAGAGGTCAGGCTGGGAGTGAGAAAAGAAAAAGCAGAACAAAGGGAGGTAAAAGGAATCTATTTGACTGCATATTCAGCAGGCAGTCCTCCAATGGTTGATTGGATTATTGAGCTTATCAACAAAACTGAACTAAATGCAGTTGTAATAGATATAAAGGACTACACTGGCAAGATACTATATGACAGTAATATAGCTTTGGTGAATCAGCTAAAGACAGAAAGGAATATGTTGGGAGATATAAAAGGGACAATATGGAAGCTTCATAACAATGGTATTTATGTAATTGCGAGACAGA
>CAYPPF010000003.1:0-22730 GCA_964412535.1 uncultured Gammaproteobacteria bacterium
GCAAAGCCGTCAAGCTTGGGCAAAAGAATATCTAACAAAATAATGTCTGGCTTTTTCTTTTTCGCATCTGACAATCCTAGTGCCCCATTCTCTGAAACTGTAACCTTAAAGCCCTCCATTTCAAACTTTGTCTTGTATATGTTTGCCAAAAAATTATCATCCTCCACTAACAGAACATGTACTTTTTTTTCTCCGGCCATATTATCCTTAAATTATTACTCTCTCCATTATACCAAAAATAGCACTCTTTGTTAAATACCTGTGGATTAAACAATGTTTCTCATTGCCAATCCAATACTTACTGCCATTCTTGGACCAACCTCGTCAAGTACTTGTTTTAATCCATCTTGATATATTGTTCTAGCCCATGGATCACCAACAAATACTTTCACAGGAAACTTTTTCTGGATCTCTTCCTTGATAAAAGGAAGAACAGAAGTTCCCCCAGTCAATATTATCTTTTCAGGCCTTTTTTTCTCATTTCCAATCTGGTGCAAGAATAAATCAAAACTATACTCAATCTCTTTTACAATAGGATCAATCAAATTGCCAAAAATTTCTGATGACACACCATCCATCTTAGCAGCGTCTTTTTTCACTTGTTCCACCAACTCTGGCCCCACTCCTAGCACATCAGACAAAATCTTGTCAGCTGTCTGTCCACCTGCATTAATACTACGATGAGTAATAGGAAGACTCTGATCCATGATAAAAAAATTAGTTCTTTCAGCGCCAATGTCCACCACCATGACAGTGGCCTTGTCATTACCAACCAAAGACCTTTGTAAAGCAAAAGCCTCTGTTTCCAATTCTTGTAAAACCAAGCCTGCCTTTTGAAATATAGCAGTATAGAACTGTACTAACACCTTTGGGGCTGCTGTTACTAGAATCTTTAGGTTCTTTTCTTCTTTCCCACCAGAAGGAATCTTTTGATGTACGACCTGCATTTCATCCAAAGGCCTTGGAAGCACCTTTTCAACCTCTGCCCGGACAACATGATCTATTTCCTTGTCATCTATCTTAGGCATATTCAAAGTAGTGTGGAAAATGTATGAAACTGGCAAGCTTGCAGTTGCTTTATTTCCAGTTATCTTTGCCTTTTTCAACAATGCTTTCAACAATACTGAATATTTATCAATTCTAGGATCATCTAGTTGAGGAATCTTTTTCTCTTCTTTTTTCTTCACAGACTTTGTCGAACCTTGCTCATCCAAAAGATCCTCCGGCGTCTTCACCATTGCTTTTGGTAAATGAATGTCTAATTCTTCTTGAGCAATTCCATACGTCCATAATTGAGGACGTCCTTTAGTTTTATGAAGCTCTACAATCTTAATACCGTGTGCTCCGATGTCAACACCTAAATATGCCTCTTTGTTTGCAAACAAACCCATATGTAATATAAATATGATTGTATATATTATACCACAAACAACTTTTTTTGTTTACCACTATCCACATAAAAAGAAAACGACCCCGTCGAAACGTACTTTACAACCCACTCTAGTTGTCATATAATATAGTTTGTAAATATATGCTCAAGTTGTACAACACTCTAAAAAAAGAAAAAGAAGACTTTCGTCCTCTGAATAATCCAGAGGTTAGTTTATATGCCTGCGGTCCCACAGTATATAACTATGCCCATATAGGAAATCTACGTACATATATTTTTGAGGATATCCTCAAAAGAGTTTTAGAATATAATGGGTATGATGTAAATCATGTAATGAATATCACTGATGTAGGGCACCTAACTTCTGATTCTGATGAAGGCGAAGACAAGATGGAAAAAGGAGCTAAGAGAGAGGGAAAGACAGCAGAAGAAATAGCTATTTTCTATACTAAGGCTTTCCAAGAAAACATGGAAGACCTTAATATCCTAGAACCCTCTATCTGGTGCAAGGCAACAGATCATATAAAAGAACAGATTGATTTAGTACAAAAACTAATTGATGATGAATTTGCATACGAGACTTCTGATGGAATATATTTTGATAGCACAAAGGTTGAAGACTATGGAAAGCTCGCTAATCTACAAAACCAAGAACTGAAAGCAGGAGCTAGAGTGGAGCTTGGAAAGAAGAAAAACCTCCAAGACTTTGCACTTTGGAAGTTTTCCAAAGAAGAAAGGCAGATGGAATGGGAAGCTTTTGGGAAAAAAGGGTTTCCTGGCTGGCATATAGAATGCTCAGCCATGAGCATGAAGTATTTAGGTGATCAATTTGATATCCACTGCGGAGGAATTGACCATGTCCCAGTGCATCACACTAATGAAATCGCTCAAACAGAATCTGTTACAGGGAAAAAACCATGGGTCAACTATTGGATGCATGGAGAATTTTTGATCACTAATCAAGACAAGATGGCCAAGTCAGAGGGTAATTTCATAACACTCAACAGTGTGAAGGAAAAAAAGATCTCTCCCATAGCCTACCGCTATTTCCTTTTGCAAACTCATTACAGAAAACAGCTACACTTTAGCTGGGAAGCTCTAGAATCAGCCCAAAAGGGACTGAATCATCTGTACAACATAGTGGATGAATGGAAAGACAAACCTAAAAAAGGATGTAAAGAATACGAAGAAAAATTCTTGGAATTGATAAATGACGACCTTAACACCCCAGAAGCTCTTGCCCTTACATGGAATCTAGTACGAAGTGACTACCCTGCTTCCGCTAAAAAGGCCACTTTACTAAAATTCGACAAAGTACTAGGACTTGGATTAGACAGCATACAAAAAACAAGTATCCCTGACAACGTACAGAAGTTGCTGGATGAAAGAAGCAATGCTAGAAAAGAAAAAAACTGGAAAGAGAGTGACAGACTGCGAGAGGAGATAGCCAAGCTTGGATTTGGTGTTGAAGATAGTGCTGAAGAACAGAAGGTCAAAAAAACAGTATGACGATGAAAAAAATGAAAGAGGTTGTACGAAAAGTACCCCCTCTATTCTACTTCCTTAGATTTGCGCATAGAAAGTGCCAGTTTTTTTTGTACTTCAAAAATCTGTTGATTGATCCTGGAACAATAAGGGGAGAATATTACAAAAAAATCAAAAGCACTCAAATAGACAAAAAAAGTACCCTATTTGTGGACAGGCAAAAAGAAATCAAAGAATTCTTCAAGCTGAACAACAAAGATCTACTAAAATACTACCTCAAGTACGGTTTTCCAATTACATACAAATTCAAAGAGAATCTAATAAATTTCTTTGAAGAAAATACATCAGAAGATGAAAAACTGAAAAAAGCATATGAAAAAGCAGCTCTCCACTATGCAATAAGGTTAATGCTGGCATATGAAAGATATTCAATGATTACTCCATATCTAGACTATATAACTAAAGGACTACCAATCAACCAAATGAATGTACTAGACTATGGATGCGGAATCTCTGATATTGGACTACTGTTTGCATCCTTAGGGGCAAAAGTAACTATTGCAGAATTAGATGACAAAAGACTTGACTTCACCACCTGGAGATTTACCAAAAGGAATCTCCACCCTGAAGTCATTAGAATAGCAGACACTTCAAAATATCCTACTCTAGAAGAATCCAAGTACGACCTAATCATTGCCACAGAAGTATTTGAGCATGTAAGAGATCCTTTTGACCTTCTAAAGAAATTCACAATTGGAATAAGGCCTGGAGGATTCTTGTTTGACTCAATGGGCGGAATCTTTCACAGAGACGAAGGTGGTGATCATCTAGAAGAGGCTGCAGAGATAGGACAATCAAGAGAATATCAAGGCTACTACAGCACCCACTATGCCCAGGTTTTCCCTGCAAAACACCTGACATACTTGTTCAAGAAAACCAAGTAAAATAAAAGATTCCTCCCTATACTAAAGAACCATTCATCAATATTGTGGTTCTTTTTTCTTTTTTTTGGTATAATGTATCTAAAGAAATAAATAAACTAAATCACCAAATCACGATTTAGAATTTTCCTTATGCAAAATGATGAGTCAAAAACAAACATAGAACAGATACACCCAACAAAAGAAGCAAGGCCTGATGTTAGGTTGCCTGCACAAGAAGGAATCAATCCTAAGGAAGGTATTAGTAAAAAACCAGAAGAAACTGAAAACTTTTTAGAAGAAGCTATTGGCGGATTAAAGAAAAAACTCCGCTCCACTAAAAAGAAGCCTACTGAAATACCAAAAACCAAGGATAATCTAACTGCACAGATTGAAGAGATAATGGAACAAGATCTTGGCGATGCATATAATGAACTAACTCCAATACAAAAACAAGAGTTCAAGATAAAGGGAGAAAGAACAGCTTGGGAAATACGAAACCTGATGAAAAAAGCCCATGTGGGGGCAAAAACTATCTTCAAGCTAATCTTGGAATGGCTAAAGGTGCTTCCTGGTATTAACCGATTTTTCCTAGAACAGGAAGCTAAAATAAAGACTGACAAAATTTTAGCATTAAAAAAATAAAAGTTTTGAGGATTATGTTCCTCTTTCAGTTCAATGCTTCATTAAACCAACCTGTATATAGCCAGGACCTTTTAGCTGATCCTGTATTTTTTGCTGTCATAATGTCAGGCCTAGCTCTCCTTATCACCCTAGGAACACTATTCATCCTAAGAGCCATACTACGTTCTAGTTTGCGCCAAACAAAAGCATTCCAAAAAGTAATCCTACAAATACTAGTGCCTAAAGAAAAAAAATCCGAAGGACAGAGTGGGAATATAGGACAAGAAAATAGATTAGAACAAATCAAAGAAGAAATTGGAATTACTGAAACTGTATTCTCTAGCTTAGCTGGACTAAAAGCCCAAAGAGGGATCCTTAACTGGCTTAGGGGGCGTTCAGACCATTTTTCCTTTGAAATTGTAGCCCATAACAATCTAATTAGCTTCTATGTGGCAGTGCCCATAAAGTTAAAGGTACTAATTGAACAACAAGTCCATGCTCAATATCCACATGCACAAATCGAGGAAATGACTGACTACAACCTATTTACTGAAAAGAGCACCATAATTGGAGCATACATGGGTGCAAAACAAAAGCATGTATTTCCTTTCAAAACATACAAAAACATGGACTCTGACCCAATGTCTGCTGTACTAAACGTACTGGGTAAAGTACATGAGGCTGATAGTTCCTTGGCTGTACAATATGTGGTAAGGAGTGCTCACAGAAAATGGAGGAGAAAAGGGGTAAAGATAGTGAGAGATGTGCGCAAGGGAGAAAAATTTGAAACAGTAGCCAATCGAAGCAACTTTACAAGAACTTTCAAGAAAGTGGCTGGCGACTTGCGCAAAACTACAATAGAAAATCAAACAGGGAAGCCAGAAGAAAAATACCAGCCCTCAGCAATGGAGGAGGAGATGCTCAAAGGAATAGAGGAAAAGCTTAGTAAGGGTGGAATGGAAATAACAGTGAGGCTGTTGAGCATATCTGACAACCCAGACTTGGCTCAAATGAATCTCGATAACCTGATAGGTGCATTTAGCCAGTACAACCTATACCGCTATGGAAATGAATTCTTTGCTGGAATACCAAAAAACCAATCCCAAATAATACGGGACTTTATCTACCGCTCATTCAATGAAAAGAGAAAGACTATACTAAATACCGAAGAACTAGCCAGTTTCTGGCATCTACCTCTCAATTCCACTGAAGCACCAAATATTAAGTGGTTAGTGGGACGCAAGGCTCCCCCACCACCCAACATGCCTGACAAAGGAATGCTTCTTGGATATATTGACTACAGGGGACAAAAAGTGAATGTGAACATGAAAGAATCTGATCGTAGAAGACACTTGTATATAATTGGTAAATCTGGTGGAGGTAAATCGGTATTTGTCTCAAAGATGGCAATACAGGATATAAAAGAGAACAAGGGAGTATGTGTAGTAGACCCTCATGGAGACTTGGTAGAATATATTTTAGAGCACATACCAAAAGAAAGGGCTGATGATGTAATCATCTTTAATCCTTCTGATCTTGAAAGACCTATTGGCCTTAACATGCTTGAGGCAAAGTCTGAAGATGAAAAAGACTTTGCTGTCCAAGAAATGATCTCCATCTTCTACAAACTGTTCCCTCCTGAAATGGTTGGTCCCATGTTTGAGCATAACATGAGGAATGTAATGCTGACCCTAATGGCTGATCTTGATAATCCTGGCACTATAATAGACGTACCTAGGATGTTTACTGATGACAACTATGTAAAAGAGTACCTTAAAAAACTAAAAGATCCTGTAGTAAGGGCGTTCTGGGAAAAGGAAATGGCAAAAACATCAGACTTTCACAAATCGGAGATGTTGGGCTACCTCATTTCCAAGGTTGGAAGATTTGTTGAAAATGAAATGATGCGTAATATAATGGGGCAACAAAAATCTGGATTCAACTTCCGTGATGTAATGGACCAAAATAAAATACTACTGGTAAACCTGGCCAAAGGAAAAACAGGCGAGGTAAATGCAAAACTTTTAGGGCTCATAGTAGTGGCAAAGCTTCAAATGGCTGCACTAGGAAGGGCTGATCTACCAGAAGAAGAAAGAGATGATTTCTACCTATACATTGACGAGTTCCAAAACTTTGTTACTGACTCCATAGCCACCATCCTATCAGAAGCTAGAAAGTACAAACTAAACCTAATAATTGCCCACCAATATATGGGGCAGTTAGTAGATGAAAAGGGAAAGACAGAAATACGAGATGCTGTATTAGGAAATGCTGGAACAATATGTTCAGCACGAATAGGACCAGATGATGCTGAAGTACTAGCTAAAGAATTTGCCCCCACCTTTGGATCATATGATCTACTAAATACCCCTGAATTTTCTTGGTACACAAAACTATTGATTGACAACACTGCTTCCAAACCTTTCTTGATGAAGACTTTCCCACCAGAAAGAGGAAATAAAGATCTAGCCCAAGCTATTAAGGAGCTCTCTAGGCTCAAATATGGACGTGACAGGACAATAGTAGAAACAGGCATACTGGAGAGAACTAAAATAGGAGAGGCTGAGGGAGAGAGCAAAACTGACATGATAGAAGCTTCACTATGATCTACAAAAAATAATAAGTATAGTTATCCACCCATATTGGGTGGATTTTATTTGACCACAGACAGAAACTGTGGTTAAATTGGAACGGAATTCAGATCTTTTTACAAGCGGAGGGGATGTAATGCGACATTCATATAGATTTGCTCGGGCACTGGGCAGAGAACAAAAGTTGTACGAACAGTACATACAGCAGGTGTACAGACACCTACCAGAATCCACCCAAGACGAAATAGAGACGTGTATTGCGCTGTACAAACAGACTGGAGATGAAGCTCATCTCCATACCATAGCTAACACCTACCTACTATGGGTAGTGAAAATTTCCTTCATTTTCCTTGGATACAGCCTTCCGGTCATGGAACTGATCCAGGAAGGCAACGTAGCGCTATGGAAAGCAACGATGAGCTACAAAATCGATGGTGGCAAAAAGTTCAGTAGCTGGTCATACAAGTGGATCCACGGAGCCATGTATACGTATGCCAAGAAACACCGGTTCAATGTAAAGAACCTGGTGCGCCAGCGTGAACGAGCCTTGAAAGGCCTACCCACACCCGAAAATGCGCCCCCTAACTCTAACCATGCCAACTCGGAGATAATGGTTCCACACCACAGAAGCCAGGATGGCATAGATGAAGAGGATATCGGCTTTATCTCCCAGTCATATGGGCTGAGCAAAGCAGAATCATGGGTACTGCTCAAGACATGGCAAGGTGGTGGCTTCAGGATGGATTCAGCACATCCTGCTACAGTGTTCATCCCGCCTGAAATAGTCGACGACGAAGACAACTATGGCGATACACCAGAAAGCCTGCTCATCGAAGCAAAAATGCATGCAGCTCTCAAAGAACAGGTTGACCAAGCCATGGAAGTACTCAAACCAAGAGACGCCGAAATCCTTCGGCTACGCTACTTGGAGAATGATGGAATCAGCCAGTACAAGACCGCACCTCTGGTGGGTGTTACCCGATCAAGAGTGTCACAGCGTGAAATAATTGCCAAAGAACTTTTGCGTCCGCTACTGGAGGAAGCTTTTGCCAGCATTACCTAATGTTGGTCATTCGCACAATATCCCCTCCTCCTCCACACCCCCAAACTGACAGATCAAATTAAAGCTGGTAAAATATATATCCAGCTTTATTTAAAAACAAAAAACAAAACAAATATGAACTCTTTAAACGACCTACTAGACAAAAAAGCAGATGACCTTTTCATCGATCCAATCTCTCCAAAAGAAGAAGAGGAAAAAAAAGCACTTGAAGAAACACCTGAAGAGGAGGAAACAACAGGCGTGGTAGATAACGAACAACTAAAAGCCATGGTCTATCAAATGAAAAACCAATTGGATGGCATGCTACGATTAATTGACGGGGGGAAAGTAAAGGAAAAAATTAGTTCTGAAACAGTAGAAACTGATGAAAAGATTATGGAGGGCGTATTTAACGGAGAAAAAATGATTGCCTCTGATGGTAAAGAGCATACTATCCCTCCCAACTATGCTAGTAAATCAAAACTAGTTGAGGGAGATATGATGAAGCTTACAATCACTAATGACGGATCATTCATATACAAACAAATAGGTCCCACTGAAAGAAAAAGAGTGACAGGAGAGCTAGTAGAGGACCCTGACACTGGACAGTATAGCGTACTGGCTGATGCAAGAAGCTACAAGGTGATAACAGCATCTGTCACTTTCTATAAAGGTCATAAAGGTGATGAAGTGGTTCTCCTAGTACCCAAAGACGGAAACAGCGAATGGGGAGCAGTAGAAAACATAATTGGAAAATAAAGAATAAAAAACACCCATATAAAGGGTGTTTTTTCTTAAACAATTTTGTATTAGCTCATGTGCTTTGAAACCAGCTTTGTCATTTCAAACATATTCACTTCAGCTTTTCCTCCAAACAAAACCTTTAGCTTCTCATCAGCCAAAATGTTCCTCTTGTTGCTAGGATTCTGTAGATTATTAGCTTTGATGTATTCCCAAAGCTTCTTTACTACTTGACCACGAGGTAAAGGACCCTTCCCTACTACCGCTTCTAGCTCTTCTGAAAGCTTTAATGGCTTCAGAAGGGCTGGATTTGCTTTTCTTACCATAAGAAAATGATTAAGACTAATTATTTATACTTATCCACAGTATAGCACAGTATAGGAAAGTATACAAGGGCAAAGCAAGTAAGTCCCCTAGGGAGGGTATTTTTAAGCAAAATAAAAACACCCGAGGAGGGTGGTTTGATCGCTGCCCTTACCTGAAAAAAGCAAGGTATTGGGCAGCGATACAGACCAGAGAAATAAAAGATCATTGTCAGGAATGCCATGCTTCCCTACCAGGAAGGAGTTCTTCCCATCTCATCAGGTCCGGCAGGCACTTTAAACCGACTTCCGCCAGTTATCTTCCGTGCGGTCTGCCGCACATAGTCTCCCAGTCGGTGAAATAACATAACATTTTCCATCTTCTCCCAAAACATTCCGAACATTTGTCCCCCTTGCCGTCGTGGCTATACAAATCAGAATGACAATAGTTTACACAAACAATATAGATCTGTCAAGTATGTTTTTTGTTATCAAAAAACACCCTTTCAAGAGTGTGGATATTTGTCTGGCAGGTCAGTTATACAAACTGCCTGCCAGACAAATAGCGATCAAACGGAATCCCCTCCTGGGAAAGAACTACTCGTCTTCGTCACCACTGCCTTCTACAAAGGCGTCGGTAACCGGTTCATTGTCCAGGCATTCGCCCTCGTCGTCGATGTGGTCATTCCACTCTGTGGTAAACTCCCCGACTGCTTCGGCCGCCTCCTTGTCTGCGGCCACAGTGTCAACCAAACCATCTCTTTCTGCCATTGCCCGCAACTCCTCAGGACTCACTACTTTCTTCTTGTCTGTCATCTTGCTCCCTCCTGTTACACAAAGTATAGACCTATATTATTTAATACTATATTACCAATAATTTGTCAACAAAAAAAGATTATTGTATAATTAACCTCGCAATCATTCATTACACAGTATTTTAATTAAATACTTTTTCCTCATATGGCACTGTACCACAAACATAGACCACAAGGCTTTTCTAGTGTAATAGGACAAGAGCATATTGTGACAACACTCTCAAATCAAGTGAGTACTGAAAAAGTGGCTCATGCATATCTTTTCTCAGGCCCAAGAGGGGTGGGGAAAACAACAGTAGCTAGAATACTATCCAAGGCTGTAAACTGCGAAGACAAGAAAGATGGTATTGAACCATGTAACAAATGTAGCTCTTGTGAAGAAATTACCTCTTCTAGATCAATAGACGTAATTGAAATTGACGCCGCAAGCCATACTGGTGTGGATAATGTACGAGAGAATATTATTGAAAACGCTCAGTTTAGACCTACTAAATCAAAATACAAGATCTTCATCATAGACGAGGTACACATGCTTTCTACAAGTGCATTCAATGCCTTGCTAAAGACCTTGGAAGAGCCACCAGAACACGTGCTTTTCATACTAGCTACCACAGAAATGCACAAGCTTCCTGCCACCATTATATCCAGGTGCCAGCGCTTTAATTTCAAAAAAATATCCTTTGACACAATGGCAAAGCACCTTAGCAGAGTAGCCAAGGCAGAAGAAGTAAAAATAGACAAGGAAGTGGTGGAGAGGATAGTAAATAAGAGCGATGGATGTGCTAGAGATGCAGTAAGCCTGCTGGATCAGATAATGGCAACAGGTGAGAAACAAATAACAGCAGAGATAGCCTCCTTAGTCCTCCCTACAACTAATGTAGAAAAAACACTTTCTTTTGTGTCTTTTCTAGTAAAGAAAGATGGAAAGGCAGGATTAGAGAGCATAGACAGTCTAGTGGAAGAAGGAATCAACCTGATCCAGTTCAACCATGATACTATTGAACTACTAAGGGTAATGATGGTAAGCCAGGCCAGTTCCAAGTCAGAGATTGCTGGCACTGACCTAAGCAACGAGGTGAAAAAAGAACTAAAATCACTAAATAACAGTATTTCTCAATCAGAAATAGTGCAGTTAATAGACATATTCATGCGAAGAGGGCAAGAAATACGAATCTCTCCCCTACCACAACTACCATTAGAAATGGGAGTGATAGAATGGTGTGCTGTTAAAGAAGAGGGTGCGGTGGAAGAAGTAAAGGAAGAAATTGAAGAGAAAGTAGAAGAGAAGGTAGAAGATAAAAAAACCATTACCAAACGGGTAAAACAATTAGTAACAAAAAAAGTAAGCTTCGAACTAAAAGAGGTGGAAGATAAATGGAATGACTTTGTCGGTAAAATAGAAGCAAGCTTTCCCTCCCTTTCATTCATCCTCAAAATGGCTGACTTACTAGAACTAAACGGTAATACCTTGCAAATAGCAGTAGGATTTGACTTTCATAGGGACAAACTAATGGAAAAAAGCTATCAAAGGCATTTAGACAAAGAACTATCAGAGATAATGGGAGAGAAAGTAAAGATTGAGGCGAGAGTACAAGAAAAAGCAAAAGAAAGCCATACAGAAGAACAAAAAGAGCTTCAAGAACTAGCCTCCTCTTTAGGGGGAAAGGTTGTAAACTGAACCTAGACTATGCCTGTTATCAAGAAAAGATGGATAAAAGCAGTACTAATAACCACCGCTTTTTTAGTATTCCCATCTATATTGCTTGCAAAGAGCCTTCCTGTTCCCTTTACTCCACAAGCTCCTTTTGCAAACTGGGCACAACCTTGGCAAGACACCTGCGAAGAGGCCTCTATTGTAATGGTGGATAATTTCTATGCCAACAAAACCCTAGACAAGTGGCAGGCAAAAGATCAGATGCTGAAGGTGTTGGAGATAAAAAACAAAGAATATGGCTGGAGCCTTGATGAGAGTGCAGAAAAAATAGCAGGGCTGATAAACAAATTCTTTCCTTGGGAAGCACACGTAGTTGACAATCCTTCTCTGGAACAGATAAAGAATGAGATAAATAATAGTAGACCTATAATAATCCCTGTATATGGAAGGGCTATCCACAACCCACACTTCTGGGGAGGAGGTCCAGACTATCACGTACTAGTAATATCTGGATATGACGATGAAAAACAAGAATTTATCACCAAAGAACCTGGAACTAGACATGGACTTGACTTTCGCTACAAATATGATACAATCATGAACGCTCTACATGACTTTACTTGGAGAGGTAATACCAGGAATGGAGATCCTGTAGCTGTGTTTACAAGAAAGAACCTGGTAACGAGTGGAGGATCTGATGCTGATGAAGACGGTCTAAGTAAAGACAAGGAAATACAATACAATACCCTTCTCTGGTCTAAGGATAGTGACAATGATGGATATTCAGATGGAGAAGAGGTAAAAACAGGATACTCCCCTACTGTAGCTGAAAAAAAGCTTTCACAAGGCTCGCTAATAAAAGAAGAGGGTGATTCAAAGGTATATTTCCTGCAAAACAATACTAAAAAACACATAATAAATGAAACTGTTTTCCTAAAGCATAAATGGAAATGGCATAGTATATTGACAGTAAGTAAGGAATTCCTTAAAAACCTTACAACTGGAAATCAAATTACAGAATAATATTCGGAGATCGTCTAATTGGTAGGACGGCAGGTTCTGGTCCTGTTAATCCTGGTTCAAGTCCAGGTCTCCGAGCAAAGTAAATAAAAATGGCTAAACTTAGCCATTTTTTTAATTCATCACAACAATACTTATATCATTGTGATATACTACAGATACAAAATATAGTATATCAATAAAATAGAAAATATGGACAAACCAAACTGGCAACCAACAAAAGTAGAATATTGGCAACACTTACCAGCACCAGCACGACCATGGCCTAGTGAAGTAAAGTGGTTTGAAAAATATGTTTTAGATAAGAAAAAAAAGAATAAAAAAGAAGTTCTTATACTTGGATCAACTGTGGAATTTCGCTCAATGCTTCATAAAAATGAAGTTAATGTTTATGTGGTAGATTTTTCAAAAGAGTTTTATAAAATTCTTTCAGAAACACAATCGGAGCGTCTGAAATATGCAGGGCACGAAACATTTTATGAAGAGAATTGGCTGACTATGAATCTTGGGAAAGAATTTGATCTTATACTTGGTGATTGGGTTCCTGGGGTATTACATACAAAGGATTATGGTGAGTTTTTCGAAAATATAAAAAAACACCTGAAAAAAGATGGATTATTTATAGCAAGGGAATGTTTGCGACCAGACAGAAGCGAAGTAGATTTAAATAAAGTAATTGAGTGTCACTACAAAAAATACGCTGAAAAATTTTCTTTTTATGAAAGTTCAATGCAATTTTTGTATGGGTATAAAATAGATGCCACAACCTCTATGTGGAATATGCCTGTTACAAGACAAGCATGGGATGATGTTTGTAAAAACGGACTAATTAAAAAGGAGGACTATGAACCCATGAGAACAATACTTGAAATAGAATTGGATAAGAGTGTGTCTGTGATGGTAAAAGAAGATTTCGAAAAGGAAGTAAAAAACTATTTTGATGTCATAGCAGAGCATCATGTTGAAGAACCATCTTCAGATTGGTACCCAATCTATGTGATGAAGAAAAAATAATGCATAGTAATTTCAAGTAGTGGTTTCAAAAGGTAATAATGTATTTATTTGAAAATTGATTTTATTCCATCTAACTGTTCTGAATACGTCCAGTAGTGGGAGCAATGTAAATATGCCTTAAATTAGGCATATTTTTTAATAAGTATTGTATTTCTTGAAAAACATTTAACTCATATGATATAATTAAACAAATGACCACAATTTAATAAAACAAAAGGGAGGGTTTTTTGTTGCCCAAAAGCTATCCTATTAAGATCAAATTATATGGAAATTAGTAACAAAAAATTTAAAAAAGAACAAAAACAGGCTGAAAAAACATATAAAAATATAGGCAATGTACACTGCCCTTATTTAAAAGAAAAAGTGGCTTTTAATTCAAAGGGTATTCAACATATAAAATTTAAGCGACGACATCAAGCCAGATCTAAAAATGACCAGTATACACGACTGCGCTTTCTCTTTCTTGCAGAAAAAGTTATTTCTCTAAGCCACACTTTACAAGGATATCAAGAAAAAAATGAAATGACCAGAAATAAAGAAAACAAGAGATGGTTACATATTATGAAATCGGTCGAATACTTTGAATTTGTTGCTGTTATGCAGGAAGTAAGGGTAAGAATAATAATTAAAAAAGAAAATGATGGCTATCCTTTCTTTTGGAGCATAATCCCATTTTGGAGAATGAGTAATAGGCAGGCTAGACTACTATACAGCGGTAATCCCAATGAAGACTAACAAAAAACCACCACTTTTGTGATGATTTATTGTCGTGCTGTGCTACGGTTTTCAATGATTGACCGTGAGAGGGCCGAAGCCCTACACAACACTAGTTGAATAGTATCACCATAAGGACCTTCTGTCAAATACAATATCCACAATTTGAGTTCTAATATCCTCCACAATAGGGAGCTACTAGACCCGAACTTTTAAAAGTCCGGGTTTTTTGATATTATAAGTTTGTCTATTAAATAAATTTATCTATGAAACTACTACTTACTTCATCTGGAATGGGTGTAAAAAATGAAATCTTAAAATTTTTACCCAAACCATACGATAAGATAAAAATGGCCTATATCACAACTGGATCCAAAGTGGAATCAGATAGCTCATACTCTGACAAAGAAAAAGAGCTGCTAGAAAAAGAAATTGGATGTAGCATTCAGGAAATGAGCTTTGAAGGTAAAATTCAAGAGGAGGTTTATGATTTGCTATCTGATAAAGATGTGATATACGTACAAGGCGGCAATACTTTCTATTTATTAAAAGTACTAAAAGAAAGCGGGGCTGATAAAGTAATTATAGATTTGGTAAAAAAAGGAATGTTGTATATAGGTGTTAGCGCTGGAAGTTATATTGCCTGCCCAACAATAGAAATGGCGAAATGGAAGCATCAAGACAAAAACACGTGTGGTCTTAAAAACTTAACTGCTCTTGGATTTATCCCTTTTCTAATCACTGCACATTACGAAAATAAAAATAAAGATATCGTTAAACAAGAAATTAAAAAGACGACCTATCCCGTAAGAGTTCTTACTGATGAACAGGCTTTACTTGTCATAGACGACAGTGTTGAATTAGTTGGTAAGGGACAAAAAATCAAATAGGCTCTGGATTGAACAAAATATTAATATGAAAAGAATACAAATACCATTTTTCATTCTGATAATATTGTTAGGTGTACTTGCGTTTATATACGCTGGAATTGATGATAGTCCTGGGGGACAATTAATAGGAGTGATATTGATTATTATCAGCACTGTAGGTTTGATTAAAAACAATAAAAAAACTAGAGTTTGACTTACCACACTATTTCCCTGTATAGTGTACCTAAAGAAATAACACACATATGAGTGGAGAAAGATCAGACTATTCCCCTCCAACTGAGACGGGTAGAGATATGTTAGAAACATTTTTTAAAGAAATGGATTTTGGTAATGATGAACTGCGTGAAAAAATCAAAGAAATACTTAAAAATCCGGAAAGCTTCCTTGGAAAGGGTGGAACAGCCCAAGTACACGACCTGGGTGACCAGTGTATAAAGCTAATGCCTAATAGGCACGCTGACAAAAAAGCAGGGATGTACAACCTAGGCAATGACGTATCAAAAGAATATAACATGCAAAACAACCTAAGAGATTTGGAAGAAAACGGAGTGGTTGTACCTAAAGTTTTCTCCTTCTACGAAGGCGAAAAAATCACAGCAATAGTAATGGAACGATTGGATGCTGCCAACCTACAAATGGTTATAAACAGCAAAGAAGAAATGCCTGAAACATTCCCTGATACAGATGCTGATGACTTTTTTGATGCACTGGAAGACTATATCTTTGAAATGCACTCTCAAGGTATTGCCCATGGAGATCTAGCATCTAGGAATGTTATGATCGACAAAAAAACAGGCAAACCTCGTGTAATTGATTTTGGAAGGTCAAAGGTTATCCCTAAAGATCAAAATCAGTGGACAGAAGCCCACCAAAAATTGGTAGATGAAGATATACTTGCTCTTGAAAAAATGAGAGTAGGTATGGATAAATTTTTAAGTAAATAATAATAAACTATACTATGAGCAATCCAGAACAAGGTAGAGGCGACACACGAGCGCAATACTCTCCAGAAGTAATGGACTTAATAAAAAAAGCTACCACTGAAATGAGTGCAACTGATGAAACAAAGAAGGTTCAGTTTGGCCACGAACCAGAGGGTGGTTCTGTTTGGTTAGCGCGTAACCCAGAAGATATTATCGACCCTGACAAAATTGTTGTGGGTGAAGAGACAATCTATTTTGGCCTATTTAAAAAAGAAAAGCCAGACTAAAAAAGATAAACAAAAAACCACCCATAGTATGGGTGGTTTTGTTATACAATCTTTCGTCCTATCAGGACTCATCAGTACTGTTATCAACAGTAGAGAAGGTGGGAAGATTAGATCTCCCCGTTGTGTTATAAAGAACTACTACTCAGAGATTCCGAGAAACTGCTTAGTGAACTCAACCAGCCTCAGAGCGTCTTCGAATACGTTGGCATATCCGAACGATGCTCGTACAGCGCCAACCGGCTGATCACTCAAGAGTTCCCTCAAATCCCTAATTCCGGCATTCTCAGAGATCTCGTCGCTACTATAGGCCTTTTGGATGCCATCCACATCATAATCGAACAACTCCTCATTCACCCCTGGATTGCAGAAGCATCCGGTTCTGACATGAATCCCCTGCTCGGTGGCTGCTTGTTCAAACTCCCAGGAATCAATCATCTGGCCGTTCCTTTTCACACCAAAGGTAACAATGTCATTCCCTCTGGTGTTGTAAAGGACAACCGAACTGCCACCCTCATGCATTCCACCGAACTCATCATACAACCAAGAGCCAATAGCCTCAGCCCGAAGACTTGTGTCCCCCAAAGACTCCAGAAACTCCAGCCCACTTCTCACAGCCGGTATATTCATGAAGTTCGTTGTCCCGTCTTCATAGCGGATATTTCTAACCAGCTCCGGAATGAAGGAGTCACCCTTCACACTGACCAGCAGGATACTTCCGCCTGAGAACCACTGTTTGTGCAGCTTCCCGTACTTCTCCTTCTTGATGATCAGGCAACCCACTCCTGTTGGGTACCCAAACATCTTGTAGAAGGAGACGGGGACAAAGTCAGGCTTGAACAAATCAATGTCTAGCCGGCGATTGGATACAAATGCTGCTGCATCCAAGAGAACATCCCAACCCAAGTCATGAGCAATGCCCACCCACCCAAGTGGATGAATATTCCCAGTGTAGTTTGACTTTGCCGGGAATGCGAACAGTTTGTTCTGTCCTGTCACTGGGGAATGGAGCATGTCTTCAAGAACTCCCTCGCTGATCTGCAGATCCTCTGATATCGGCGCGTAGCGCACAACTCCTCCTTTTTGCTTGACAATCTCCCTCAGTCCATGGACTGAGTTGTGATTGTCAGCAGTCAAGAGAAACTCTCCACTATCGAACTGGTAGTGCTGGAGCAGAAGTATCGCCTCAGTAGCATTCGGAGTGAACACCACGTCATACTCGTCTGGATCTGCCCTGAAAAAGCGCAGAACCGCCCCCCTTGTCGCCTCTATCTCCTGCATCGCAAACTCAGAAGGCGCATGGCACGAGTGCGGGTTGCCCAGTAGATTGCTTTCGAGGAACTCAAAATGCTTCCTCAGCAAGCTTTTGGGAGGAAGGGCAGATCCTGTCCAGTCCATGTAGGTCTGTACTCCCAACTCTGGGAACTCGCGAACGCGCAGCACGTCAAGCTTTTCGTTCCTGTACCCTGGAAAATCTTGCAAGAACCGCTCTTCTGTAGTCATGGCTTCCTCCTTGCCTATGTAGTCAAAACTGCAATATTTTCAAATGAACGTTTCATGTAATTATATACAAGATTTTGTTTTTGTCAAGAATTATATGATATGTGTGGTATAATCTAGGTATATAATTAACTAACACATATGAAAAACACTAAATTAGTGATATACAGCCTCATAAGCTCTCTAGGAGTACTAGGGTACATATCCCTAGTAGGCTGGGTAATGATAAATGGAGACAGATTGTTTGGCAACGAAACTGCGATAGTAGGTATAGCTGCCTTTCTACTACTCTTTGTCTTCTCTACACTCATTACTGGATTACTAGTATTAGGAGGACCAATCTATTTATATCTTGAAAAAAACAAAAAAACAGCTATTAAAATGCTGTTCTGTAATATTGGTTGGCTTGCTATTATCACAGCCTGCGTACTATTACTGTTACTGAAGTGATTTCCGCCCCCTGTCTGAGAAAGACAGGGAGGGGATATCTGTGAAAGGACGGGGTCAGTGGGTGGCTATCTTGGAACTATCCTAATCATCATATTTGACTAGTATGTCCAGCCGTTTGTTCTTGCTCCTAAACACCTTGTCTACAACCAGAATTGTAATCACCAGCATCAGCACACCGACGATGCTTGGGAACATGATCACTGGATCTTTCATCCGCACCAGTTGCAAGTAGCCAATGCAGATGATGCCCGCACCCATACCGCCGATTGCGAATAGCAGCTCCTTGTCATTCACTACATACCTTTCCGGACAACTGCGCACTATTGACCTGTATGCAGTGACCAAGGAAATAGGGTGTATGATCGCGCACAAACCTGTGACCATGTATGCCATAGACAGCACGTAACGCAAGAACGACACTGGCTTGGACTGGCCCAAGTACCACTCTGGAAAGAAACTCCAGAGAGCTATTCCCAGCACCAGGGTAAGGAGCGGCAACAGCCAGAAAAGCAACTTTTTTGTTTCCTTGTTCATGATCCCCCCATGTTATCAAAACAGTTTGACAATATAATATATTAGCAATATTTGCGGTATTTGTCAATAACACTGGATTTTATTGCAAAACTATGCTAGACTAGGCCATATGGCTGAAATAATAGACGGCAAAAAGATTGCCAACAATATACTGGAAAACGTAAAAAAAGAAGTAACCCAGTTAAAAAAACAGGGAATATCCCCCAGGCTGGCAGTTGTTTTGGTTGGAGAACACAAGCCTTCACAGACTTATGTAAAGAAAAAAGAACAGGCCGCTAAAAAAGTGGGAATGGAATTTGAATTACATAAATACCCTGCTGATATTGGCAAGAAAGAATTAGTAGAAGAAATCAAAAAAATACAAGAAGATGAGCAATTATGCGGATTAATTGTCCAACTTCCTCTACCAGAACCTTTGTACACCCCCGAAGTATTGAATGCAGTAAAGCCAGAATTGGATGTGGATTGTCTGACTGATGTGAATCTGGGAAAACTAGTCACTAGAACAGGATACATTCTTCCACCCACTCCAGGTGCAGTAAACGCGGTGATAAAAAACTTGGGAATAGATGTAAAAGGAAAAAACATTACCATTCTTGGAGCCGGAGCACTAGTTGGTAAGCCTCTGTCAATCATCTTGTTAAACAAACAGGCTTCAGTAGTGGTGTGTAATAGCCTTACCAAGGATGTTAAAAAGAAATGTAAACAAGCTGACATCATTGTCACTGCTGTTGGAAAGAAAGACTTACTAACAAGTAATATGGTTAAAAAGGGTGCTGTTGTGATTGACACTGGAATATGTTTTGAAGACGGGAAAATGTATGGTGATGTCAATTTTGAGTCAGTATCAAAAAAAGCTTCTCATATCACCCCTGTTCCAGGAGGTATTGGCCCAATCACTGTATCTCTTCTGCTAAAGAACACAATAACTCTGACTAAGCAAGGAATGTCATGAAAACTGTCATTGTAATACCAACATATAATGAAAAGGAAAACATTTCTCAATTAATTGGAGAAATTTTTAAACTACAAATTCCTGATTTAGAAATACTAGTAGTGGATGATAATTCACCAGACAATACTAGTGAAGAGGTAGAAAGAATGATACCCCACTCCCCTATCCATTTGATAAAAAGAAAGGGTAAATTAGGGTTAGGTTCTGCATATATCACTGGATTTCAAAAAGCTCTTTCAATTGGAGCTGAATACATATTTGAAATGGATGCTGACTTTTCCCATAATCCAAAAGATATTCCTAGAATGCTTGAAGCTGCAAAAAAACATGATTTGGTAATAGGGTCTAGAAAAATACAAGGTGGTGGCATAGAAGGCTGGGGGTGGACTAGAAAACTTATGAGCAATGGGGCTATGTGGTTTTCCAGAACCCTACTCAATCTGAAAGCCAAGGATGTTACTGCTGGATTTAGGTGTTTTAACAAAAAAGTATTGGAAGCAATTGGAATTGAGACAATAACCAGTAATGGATATGCTTTTCAAGAAGAACTATTATACAAAACACAAAAATCTGGGTTCACCATCTTTGAAATACCTGTTGTATTCACAGACAGAGAAAAAGGGAAATCAAAACTATCGAAAAAGGATATCATAGAATTCTTCTGGGTGATGATTAAACTGAGATTAAAAAACCGCGCATAACGCGGTTTTTTACTACCCTCTAACACAAACTTCTTTGTATCAAGGGGTGAATGGCGCGGGGGATCCACGCCATTGTGCGGATAATGAACATTCATGTGGGGAAAGGAATTCAGCTAGTGGATACTACGGACGAGCAAAGCCGTCGAACTTCTGTCCTCCGAAGCCGGCGGTCTGGCGTAGGTTCCTGTCTGGGAAAGTTACGGAAGCGCAGGCTATCACCCTGTCGCTACCTTCTCCTTCTCTGCCAAACACCTGGCCTTTTCTTTGGCTCTCCATGGCCCTTATGGCCACGGACCGCTTTTCCCCGTTGGGAAACTCCACCGTTGCTGTGATCCCTCCGTTAGATGTCTTAAAACCCATCATCTACTTCCCCCTTCTCTTGGTTGATTCATGCCGCTTTATTGCGACTCTTGTTGTACGCGGAATATTTCCAGCCCCAATGCATGGATTTACCCGCGAAAAATATAATACCATTCTACACCAAAACAAAGAATTTGTCAAGGTGTGGATAACAAAAAAAGCCCTTAACAAGGCTCTTTTTCATGCATATATAACTAAAAACTAGACAGGACACCAGATAAATCGTCTATTGTCTTCACTTTCACCAATTCCTTCCTAATTTCTTTTACACCCTCCATACCTTTGAAATAATACACCAAATGCTTGCGAAAGGTGCACAAGTCTTGACCATAGTGTTCAAGGTGCAATTGAGCATGTACTAGAACTACCTTTTTGATATCTTCTAAATCTTTTTTCAAGCTGGGATTGAAAATCCAAGGGTTCCCTAACGCCCCTCTACCAATCATCACTCCATCAGCCTTGGTCACTTTCAAACACCTAGCCATATGATCTTCACTAGATACATCACCATTAGCAATCAATGGAATTGAAATTCTTTCTTTTACTTTACCAATCATTTCCCAATTAGCCTTACCAGAATATCCCTGACTTCTAGTTCTTCCATGCAAAGTAATGGCATCTGCCCCTGCTTTTTCAAGCTTGGGAGCAAATTCAAGAATATCTTTCTCATCTGACCACCCCAACCTTGTTTTCACACTCACCACAACCCCTGAATTAGCTCTTTTAACGGCCTTTACTATCTCCACTGCCCTTTCATGGTCTTTGAGCAAAGCAGCCCCTGAATTAGACTTTTTTCCAGTAATCTTTGGAACTGGACAGCCCATGTTAATGTCAATTCCGTCTGGATCATATTTCTTCACCAACACCTTGCTTGCTTCTACCATAACCTCTGGATTGCTTCCAAAGATTTGAAGAACGATAGGTCTTTCAACCTTATCAAAAGAAGCCATTTTCAATGTTTTCTCACTTTTTCGCACGATTGCTTCTGCACTAACCATTTCTCTGAAAATCACAAAATCTTTTCCAGCCACCTCTCTGCAGATAGTACAAAAAGGACTGTCTGTCATATCAGCCATTGGTGCTAATGCAAGTATTGGTTTCTTTTTAGTTATCCACATATATTCAAAGAATATACTGTTTATGCGTAAAAATCAAGTTTGACTACTATCACTGATAAGTGGTAGAATACATTTACAATCAAATCATATGCTTGTGGAAGTGAGGTTAGACTCCTCTACTGTGCCGCAACGGTGATGTCCTAGCTATTCTAGGAACAAGTCCGGTCTTCAAGCGTGTGTTAATCATCCCGAGCAGGATATCTTTCTTCAAAAGAAAGATAACAACTGCTCGTGAAGCAGTTTTTTAATCATATGAAGGAATTTACAAAAAAACACAAGCACCATCTATGGATCTGGCTTGTGTTAGTTATTTTAGCTGGTGTAAGCGGATGGATGATTTTCTCAAACCAAGAAACTTCTGTTATACAAGAAACTCAAATAGAGACAAAAACAGAACAAGAGCTAGTGGAAAAAAAACAAAAACCAATTGAAAAACAAGAAGAATTGGTAGAGGAAGTATTAGAGCCAGTGGAAGAGCTAATGGAAGAAGAAGAGAGTACAGAACTAGATGGAACCCAAGCCTCTCTTCTAATTGATGAGAAAGAATACCACATTACAGTACCAGACAAAAGTAGTGTGTATGATTTCATGAGTATACTAACTAAAGATGCAGGTTTCAAATTCCAAGCTAAGGAATATTCTGGCCTTGGTTTTTTTATCACCCAAATCAATGGAATTGAAAATGATCCACTGAATAACAAGT
>CAYPPF010000003.1:22740-44875 GCA_964412535.1 uncultured Gammaproteobacteria bacterium
GAGAGAGTGCTCAAATGGGAGTATCTGGTTATATAATTCAAGAAAACGATATAATTGAATGGAAATATGAGACTAGCGAACTATAGTACAAAGATATTTGTTATCATAATATCAATAGCATTCCTGTCACTACTTCAGCCTGCATACGCGGAAGAAACAGAACCTGTTGAAGAGCCTGTAGAAACAGTAGAATCCACTCCTGAAGTTAGCGAGTCTGTAGAAACAATACTTGAGCCTGTTATTGATACAGAGGAAAGCCAGCCTACAGAACCTGCTGAAGAACCAGAAAGCACTCCTACTGAAGAAACTGCTGAGGTAGAAGAGGAAACAAAACCAATTGAAGAACCAATAGAAATTGAGGAAGTTGTAGAGGAGATAGATGAAAGTGTAGAGGAAGAGGTTGTTGAAGAGGAAGAACCGGAAGAGGAGATCATAGAGGAGCCAGAACCAGAAGAAGTGCTAGAAGAAACTGAAGAAGAACCAGAGATTAAAGAAATAGCTGAAGCTAGCTATAGCCTAGAGACAGAAGAAGAGAATACTACAACCACTCCTGATGTTGTAGTACCGGAAGCATATATTTCAATACAGTATGAAGGTAATTGGTTGTTTAACGAAAGCATTCCTTTACCAACCTCCACTCTATTCAACTACCATGAAAGTACTACCACGACTTTGTTTAGCACTAGCACTGAAAGTTCTTCTGTTTTCACCCTTCTGCTTTCAGTAGATGAACAAAGTGAAGAGTTTGAAGTTTCTGACATAGTATATTACCCTTCTTTTTCTAGCTTCTATGTAAAATGCTTGAATATTACAACTTCAACCGAAGCCTGTGATAGTTGGCAGTATGCGATTGATGAAAACTATGGACAAATAGGGATGGATCAACAGGTTGTTAATGAAGGAGAACATGTCTATATATATTTTGGAGATTCTTGGAAGGTTACTGCCAATACAACCACCCCTATTATTGGAACTACCACTACTTTCCATACCTGGCAATACCAATATGATGATCTGGAAGAACCTTGGACTAATGACCCGCTGACAATGATTGATATTTCAATAGACAATCCTAGCTCTACGGGTTGGTGGGATACAACTATTAGTCTAGATACACTAACTAGTGATGAACAAGGTCTAGCTGATTATGTATTCAGCTCTACTGGCACTTTCTATGCGAAGATAACTTCACTAGATTGGACAAAGTATAGTGATACTATAGAAATATCAGTAGTGGGAGAACCTGAAGAGGAGGAGGAAGAACAAGAAGAGGACGGTGGCGGAAACAATGGTGGGGGCGGAGGAGGAAGCCAACCAGAAACACATGAACAATTAAATGTCCAAAAGGCAATTGATTTCTTGTTAAGTCAACAAAATGATGATGGATCTTTTGGCTCTGCTCAGTTATACACTGATTGGACAGCCATTGCCCTGGGAGCTGGTAATGAAGACAATGACAACCTAAAGGACTACCTGCTAACTGATCCAAATCCTGGAATAGAAATAACAGACTACGAACGAAGGGCAATGGCACTAATGTCTTTGAACATAGACCCATTTTCTGGCACTGCTACTGATTATGTTAAAAAAATAACAGATAGCTTTGATGGAGAACAGTTTGGTGAAGCCAGCCTAATTAATGATGACATATTTGCGATAGTAACCTTGGTAAATGCTGGATATGGTTCTAATGATGATATGATTGTCAAATCTGTCCAATATATACTAGACAACCAGCAATCTAATGGTAGTTGGATGGGTGTTGATCTGACTTCTGCTGCAATACAAGCACTCAAGCTAGTGACAAATCTTGCTTCAGTTTCTGAGGCAATAACAAAAGCTAGAAAGTATGTGGAAGAGAATCAAGAAAACGATGGGGGATTTGGTAATAGCTTTGCCACCAGCTGGAGCATACAATCCATCTCTGCTTTGGGAGAAAATCAAGAAGATTGGGAAAAAAATAACAACACTCCAGGTGATTACCTATACTCTGAACAGGCAGATGATGGAGGGTTAGAAGAAGGAAGTACTGATGACAATCGAATATGGTCTACTGCATATGCTATTTCTGCTGCTTTAGGGAAGACTTGGGATAGTATTATGCACAATTTCTCTGCCCCGGTAGAAAATCCTACAGAGAACAATCCATCAGGAGGTGGGGGGCAAGGTCAAACAAATCCTGTACAAGACTCCCCTACTACCACACCCGAAATCACAACCACCACCCCTATAGTTGTCCCCACCAGCACTCTTGAATTGGACACTACAACCAGTACTTTGGCAGAACCTGAAATAATAGTAGAAGAACCAAAGATTCTTGAAAACACAGAAGTTGTTGTAGAAGAAACTACTCAAACTATTCCTCCACAGCCAAGTGTTGTAGTAGCAAGAGTTGTACCCACTGAACCAAAAATAGTTGAGACAGAGGAAGAAGAAGTGGTAATACCTCCTGTAGATTCTCCAGTACCTGAGCAGACTTTGTCAGCTAACACTAGTTCTATCCCATTGCAAAATACTGCTAAAGGAGTGTTTGGAACCAGTGTTACTTTAGCTAGCGGACTAGGACTATTCCTAGCTTGGAGATTCTTGCAAACAGTGGTATAGTATAAGTCCCAAATATGAAAAAAATAGTATCTGTACTAGCACTAATTATCTTAATTAGTGGTTGTGCTGTACAATCTAATGGAGGACAAACTTTATCAGCAACTAAGCATGAATACGATGTTTTAATTGTAAAATCAGAAGTCAATGTGGTTGGATCTAAGGCTATGGCCAAAGAATCAGCTAGTATGAGAGAAATATCAGAAAATTCTGATGTTGTGTACGAAGTGGTAAAAAAAGGTGGTAAGGATGTTATCACTAAATTAGACAATGTGGTTACTACTGCTAACAAAGGATGGAACCTATATATTAACCAAGAAAAACAAGAATTTTCATCTCTTGATGAAATTACAGTAACACAAGATGATCAAATAACATGGAAATATGAATAAGAAGATAATTATAGTATTGCTCTTAATCTTGTTAGGATTTTCAGCAAGACTACTCCCCCATCCTGCTAACTTTGCCCCCATCGGAGCCATTGCTCTATTCGCTGGAATGTACTTACCTAAAAGACTTGCCATTATCCTTCCAATAGTAATGATGTTTTCTAGTGATCTGATAATAGGAATGTATAATCCAAAGATAATGATAGCCGTATATGCTAGCTTCATCCTAATGGGTTTAATAGGTTTGTTAGTGAGAAAGAACAAAAAACTGAGTACAGTACTAGGAGGCACTTTGCTAGGATCATTCTTGTTCTTCCTAATCACAAACTTTGCTGTATGGGCTTTTGGTACTATGTATCTCCACAACCTTTCCGGACTAATACAAAGCTATACAATGGCAATACCTTTCTTCAAAAATAGTTTATTAGGAAATCTCTTCTATGTGGGAATACTGGTTGGTGGTTATGAACTTGCAGTTCACTATCTTAAGCAAACAAAAAAAAGTTTAGTTCTAGACAATACTTAGTAATATCTTGAACTAAACTCTCTTCAAAAAACTGATTTCGGCCCCAGCAATGCTCACGCAAAGCTGGGGCCGTTTTGGATTGTCGTTGAAAAAAATGAACAGAAGTGGACTGCTACCACACGCCGCGTGCGCTTGGCTTCACATCCACGTTAACGTCGAGATGTTCCTCGATCTCCAGGCTCACTACGCCCGGAATTGTGAGAATCGTCTCCAGGGCATGATCCAAGGTGGACCAATTGTGGCAGTACCACCCTTCGTCGACTTTCTGGTAGACGCAGTACAAATCTGTCCACCAATTACCGACCTCGATAGTCCAACCCATCTCGTCATCGCCGTAGAACTCCCAGAAGCGATTCCTATCAAGCTCGGGGATGTTGGCAACAAACACTTCGTCAGCCAGGGTAAACGGGATATCGATTTCGAACACCATGTTAGCGTCCGAGTTGGCCCAGGCAAACCAGGTAAACTCGATGATCTCGCCGCCTTCGTCGTTGCCGTTGTCGTATTGACCGGTTCCCCAACCAAACATCCTTGCCCATGCCGGACGATTATCAGTCCGACCTTCATACCGGCCTTCGAAATTCTCCATTCCTATGGAGATATGGGTGGGGCGTCCTTCGTCACCCTCCCACTCCACCGTATCCCCCTTGCGAGGGATCCAATTTCTGCCGGTGATGTACTCGGGAATAATAAGGTTGTGGAGCGAGCATCCGGGCAAATGCTCTCCCAGAGTGCGGACCAGGTCTCTGTTCAGACAGTCCCACTGCTTTTCTTCCCGATCATAATACCCGCAGTACGTGTCGGTCCATCCGCCACCAGAGAGCACGAACTCGACGTAGCCGTCCTTCTGGCTAACTTGCCAGTAAGCGGCAGGGCCTGTAATGCCAGCCAACATACTGCTGACCGAGTGTTCCCCTACCAGTCCCAAGCATCCCTTCGACATGTCAGCTTCGACTACGAAATGAAGATTTGTCTCATTGTCAGCCCAGAAGAGCCAAGGATGGTAGGTTCCACCCCTGTGAACCAGGGGACGGTACTCGACATCACCCCAAGCGAAGATGCGAGCATACGGGCCTTCGAGTCCGGGCTGGATCTCGGCGATCATGTTCTTTACGAACTGGGGTCGCTCAATAATCTTGAGCCCATCCTGCCCGTAAGCAGGGTTGAGGTTAAACAGAACAGCGATAACTGCGATGATGAAAAGACCATGGTTTCGCATTACTCCCTCCGTTATGTCGGAAACCTGCCTAACCACTGTAGCTAGGACATTAGATATTACCACAAAAAAGCGGGTTTGTCAATATTATACGACTTTTGTACTAAAAAACAGCATATTTCAGCTGTTTTTTGAATATTTTATGCTTTTACTTGCAGGATTTGATAAAATCCCTGAAAAGAGGGTGTGGTGCTGTGGGACGGGACTTAAACTCTGGATGGAATTGTACCCCCACAAAGAAGGGGTGACCTTTTAGCTCCACTATCTCCACTAGATCTGATTCTGGATTTATTCCAACAACCTGCAATCCAGCTTTATCAACATCCTCTCTATACTGATTGTTAAACTCATAACGATGACGATGACGTTCACTAATATCCCCTATCTTGTATGCTTTGTATACCTTACTACCTTTTCGCAATACACAGTTATATGCTCCCAAACGCATTGTTCCACCATACCTGTCTTCTTGTATATTCTTTTCCTGGAATGGGTTAACTATGATAACAGGATCTAGTGTCTTGGAATTTATCTCTACACTATTTGCTTTTTTCTTCTTAAGGACATTCCTTACAAACTCTACACTAGCTAGTTGCATACCATAACAAAGACCAAGGTATGGTTTCTTTTTTTCTCTGGCATATTTAATAGCCATGATAATACCCTCTACCCCACGAGTGCCGAATCCTCCTGGAACGATAACACCATCGTACTTAGAGAGCTTCCTAATACTAGCTGGATTCTTTTCAAACTCTTCTGAATCTATCCAATCCATTACTGGCACCACATTATTATGAATACCAGCATGCTTTACTGCCTCTATCACAGAAATATATGAATCAGCTAAGGTAAACTCTCCAGTACCAAAATATTTACCCACAACTGCAATCTTTACTTCCTTCTTAGCTCTGTGCATCTTTCGCACCATACTATGCCAAGCTGTTTGTCTCTTGGGGGTGAGTTTTAGTTTCAACTTCTTTGCCAAAGCTTTAGCAAAATTTTGTTTTTCAAATAATCCAGGAATCAGATATATACTAGATACGTCTGGAGCAGAAATTACATCATCTTCAGATTTAAGGCCACAAAGGAGTGCCAGTTTGGCTCTTCTTGGCTTGTCTACTTCATGTTTGCCTCTTGCCACAATAAAGTCAGCTTGAATACCAGAACTGTTCAACGTGCGGGCTGCATACTGAGTCGGCTTGGTCTTCATTTCACCTAAATGACCTGGTACTGGTAAATAGCTAACAAGTACAAAAGTAACATTATCTGGCTCAGCTAGTTTCATCATTCTAGCTGCCTCTAGGAAGAGGATATTTTGATACTCCCCCACTGTTCCACCAACTTCAACTATCATTAGGTCAGCCTTGGCTTTGTCTGCTGCTGACTTAATCCTATCAATCACCTCAAAAGGAATGTGAGGAACCACTTCCACACATTTACCCTTGTACTTCATCTCTCTTTCTTTTTGAATCACATTCAAGTACACCCTCCCTGTTGTCATGTAGTTAATTGAATAGATATTAGTATCCAAGAACCTTTCGTAGTTTCCAATGTCCTGATCAGTCTCATCCCCGTCTTCAGTGACAAACACCTCTCCATGCTCAACAGGATTCATAGTACCTGCATCTACGTTGATATATGGATCAATCTTAATTGCAGAAACCTCAAGTCCCCTGTTTTTGAAAATGCGACCAATGGAGGCAGCGGTCACACCTTTCCCCACTCCACTCAATACTCCGCCTATTACGAAGATATATTTACGTTGTTTTTTCGGCATATTTATATATATTAACAAATATAATTATATCATTTTTAGACCAATTAAAAAACCCTCCAGAGATGGAGGGTTGCTGTTTTATTCAGTGGAGACAATGGCTCGCAGATCTGCTTCCAATCCATGTGGAAATTTGAGCCGTATATTAAACTCCCCACACTCTTTTATTCCCTTGTCTAATTCAATCTGCCCTGACTTTACTTCTACTCCATGTTGTTTCTTGATCTCTTGTGCTATCCTTTTGACACCAATAGCAGAATACAAAGTTCCACTATCGTTTGTCTTTTCTTTTATCTCTATTTCCATCCCATCTAACTTACCAGCCTTTTTCTGATTGTCTTTCAATTCTCTCTCCATCTGCCCCACTCTCTTCTTCTCACCCTTTTCCATCTGTTCAATACTCTCAGTAGTAGCAAGCTTGGCAAGACCTTTGGGTATTAGAAAATTCCTAGCATACCCAGTAGCCACTTCTTTTACCTGGCCTTTCTCCCCAGTACCAGCAACATCTTTTAATAGGATAACCTTCATATATACTCATATATTACTATATACTTGATTTTTAGGCAAGGATGTGTTAGACTAAAGGCAAATATAGCTAAGATAAGCATAATTTATGAAATCAGGCTTTGCAGCCCTAATAGGGCGCTCTAATGTAGGAAAATCTACTCTACTAAATACTTTAGTGGGTACCAAGATAGCTGGTACTAGTTTTAGAGCACAAATGACAAGACATGCTATCCATGGAGTGATGAATGCTCCTGGGGGCCAGGCTGTCTTTATAGACACCCCTGGTGTTTTTAAGGACCATAAAAATCCTTTAACAGCTAAGTTAACAAACAAGGTAAGGGGTGTACTAGAAGAAGGGTTAGATTTGATTGTATATGTGGTAGATCCAACTAGAGAGATTGGTGATGAAGAAAGAGCTGTCATTGGAATGGTAAAACACATAAACATCCCCAAAATACTAGTAATAAACAAAAGCGACCTTCCTAAACAAAAAAGAAAGCATCAAGAATCATATGAAGCACTATCTGATGACTTTGATGCTGTTTTTCCTCTGTCAGCACTACGAGACTCTCATATACAACCATTAAAAGAAAAAGTAATTGAACTACTACCAGAAGGAGAACTCATGTATACAGAGAACAAACTTACAAACATTGACGACTACTTTTGGATGGGAGAGATTATTAGAGAGAAAGTATTTTCTATTTTTGAAAAAGAAGTGCCATACTCAATTACAGTAGAGGTAGAAAATTTAGAAGAAAAGCCTGATATATTGATAATTACAGCGCGCATACTAACTAATGAAGAACGGTACAAAAAAATCATTATTGGAAGAGGGGGTAATAAAATAAAAGAAATTGGACAAATGGCTAGAAAAGAACTGGAACAAGCATTGAATAAAAAAATCTACCTCGAACTAGAGGTAGAAGTTGACAAACATTGGGTGGAGAGAGTTTAATCGTTCCCTAAAATACCCCTCGCTTTTTCTATATCCTCTTCTATCTTTTCTACCAACTGATTCTTGTCACTAAATCCCTCCATCTCGCTTACCTTCTGGAGAGGCTCCGCTTCCAAGTATACTCCATAGAAATCATTTCCTTCATAGTCTAACAAGTGGACTTCCACTTTCCAGTTTTTCTCTTGAATTGCCAGCACTGCCTGGTATTTTTTTTTCCTTAACCAGGCATGAGCAGCATATACTCCTCCTGCTAATTTAACATCACCTCTTTTGCAATCCAAATTCGCAGTAGGGTATCCATACTGTTTTCCTAAATTTTCACCTTGTATAACTATTCCCCCGAACATACAACTATATTTGACTGTTTAATATTTCTAAAGCCTTCTCCAATCCCATGTCCTGGTATACCCCTTCTTCACCTTCATTAACCTTTACAAACATTTCTTCAACCAAAACATCTGGCATTACTCCCTCTTCTTCAATAACTGTTCCATTAGGAGTATACCACCTAGCCACTGTTAGTTTCAAAGCAGAACCATCTGGCAACATCTCAAAATCCTGTACTGAGCCCTTCCCATAGCTTTTTACACCCACTATAGTGGCAGAATCATGATCTTGTAGTGCTCCAGCAACAATTTCTGACCCAGATGCTGTTCCTTCGTCGATAAGGACAACGGTGGGGATATCTGATAGCCTATGAGCACCATATGTGCGATATTCGTCTTCTTCTGTATCACTAAACTTTTCTTTCACTATTATCCCCCTATCAACCCACTCGCTTGCAATAGCCACTGATGTGTCTAAAAATCCACCTGGATTACTTCGTAGATCTAAAACAATGCCAGCAGGACCATCCAACAGGATCTCCCTTACAGCCTTGTCAAACTCTCTCCAAGTTGTTTCATTAAAATAACTAATACGCAAGTATGCAATATTATTTTCTTCCATCTGCCAAGCAATGGTGGGAACATTAATCTTGTCTCGTGTGACAACAACCTCTTCCACCTCTTCCAGACCATCATGACTAATAGTAAGGGAAACTTCTGTTCCTTCAGGTCCTCGTATCTTGCTTACAGCCTCATCTAAAGTTATACCATATGTCTCTTCCCCATCAACTGCATACACCTTGTCCCCTGGCTTTAGTCCTGCCTTTTCTGCTGGAGAGCCTGATAAGGGGGCGACAATAGTGAGCTGGCTGTTTTTTATGCCAATCTCTGCCCCAATACCCTCAAACTCGCCTGAAAGGTCCTTGGCAAACTCTTCAGCCTTCTTAGGTGGAAAATATACTGAATATGGATCATTTAGACCAGAGACTAGACCTTCTAAAGCGCCATAGAACAAATCAATGTCATTTACTGGCTGATTAACATATTTGTCTTTTACCTTGTCCCACAGATCCCAAAATTGAGTAAATTCTACTTCAGTGGATCCGCTCTTAGTATACAAGCCTAGTACTTTAGTAATTTGGACATCTCCATTGTCATCAGTAACAAGTTTGTGTATTGTCCACACTCTTCCTAAAAACAAACCTGCAAGAAAAACAAAAACAACTAGTATCACTACAATCAGTGTTGAATTAAATTCTCTTCTTTTTATGTTTTGTATAATACCCATATTAGTTGAACAAACAGGGATATTATATCCCTGTTTGAGAAAAAACTCAAGTATATTTAGTCACGAAATACCTTCAGTTCGAATCTTTGTTGATTAGCCTCTAGGCAACTAGTTCTTTCCTCTAACTCGCAAAAATTCATTGTCATGGCATCACTATCCTCTCTAGTTCTAACTTCCAGCCTATCTAACCTCTGGTTAGTTCCTTTCAACTCGTCCTTTACTTCTCCCACCTCTGAACGCACACTCGAAAAACCCTGCCTCATTTCATTGGTTAACACGTTAAATCTCTGATCAATACCAATTAATTTAGTACTATGCTCAGCAAGTATTGTACCATGCTTAGCAAGCACCTGATCGACGCTATCAAAACGCTGGCCAATAGTTTCAATAACTTCATATACACCATCGAACCGCTTGTCTACACGACCAAACCTTTCATCAACACCATCGAACCGCTTGTCTACACAGTCAAACCGCTCATCTACACCGTTGAACCGCTCATCTACACCATCGAACCGCTTGTCCATGCCATCTAACCTGATATCCATTATGGTAAATCTCTGATTTACCACGTCAAACTTTTCGTCCATGTCCTTTTGCATCGCGACATTGTCTTTGAGAAAGGTAACGATCTCCAAAATCTCACCCACCTGTGTCCTTTTTCCCTCCATAAGATTAAAAAATCAAATAAATAAAATACTCCCTATATTTAATTTACCAACTATCTATTCTTCTGTCAAATCCTCTTCTTTCTCCACCTCTTTCACAGATTTGTCCTTTGTATATGTTGCATCAAACTCAAATCCTGCATACATACAAACCAGTAAAAATATGGCGAAACCAACATACAACTCCCATTGAGAGTAGAATTCGCTGTATGATTTGATAAACAACGGGACAGTGATAATCAAATCTAGTACTATTCCTACAGCTAACCCGATTAGTCCTAGTAACAGACCTTTTTTCAATGTAGGAGAATCTTCTTTGAAATACCACTTAGCTGATAGCAATGTGACCGGGACTAACAGGATCCAGTAAATAACATACTGAGTCATTAACCTGTCCTGTAAAAAAGGGATGAACATAATGATGGACCAGATCACAAAGATCAGTATCCACATTATTAGTCCAAACCCCAGTACTCTTTTTGTATTCATATGAGTGTGGTTAATAATATTAGTTTTTTAACGTAGTAATAGGCCTACTTTGAGTAATATATATCTTTCCCCCCACCATAGCCCACTCTATATCACAAGGAAAGCCATAGTGTTCTTCAATCTTCTTACACACCTCTGCCACTTCCATGATTTGTCTCCCACTTAACTTCTGCTTCCCACCCTCTTCTTTCTTTAAGTCAACCCAAGCATTGGGCTCCTCTCCATTCTTGACTCTTTCAAGCTTGCGACTTTGGTGTCCAACATTAATATCTAGTATACTCATCTCTTCTTTGCTAATAACATAACTGTCAGGAGTAATCTGCCCACTCACAATTGACTCTCCTAAACCATACCCAGCTTCAATAATCATCTGATCTGGATCTTCAGTTACAGGATGGACAGTGAAAGAAATACCTGATATTTCTGATTGCACCATTTCCTGTACTACCACAGCCACTGAAACATAGCTATCATGAAGATTCTTTTCATAGCGGTAGAAAATAGCTCTGGGAGTAAACAGAGAAGACCAACATCTCTTCACATTATCTACCACACTATCTTTATCAGTATTCAAATATGTTTCTAACTCACCAGCCCAACTAGCTACCTTAGAGTCTTCGGCAGTAGCACTAGAACGTACCGCAACTGAATCAGCTCCTAATTTATCAAAAGCAGAAAGTATCTCCTTAGTTAGATCCTCTGGCATAACTGTATCATCTATCACATCTCTGATTACGTTACTAGCCTTGTCCACTGTATTGATATCATCAGGATTAACTTCAGACAATCTAGCAGAAATCTCTTCTTCAAGCTTAGCTTCTTCTAGAAAACGATCAAAAGCATTGGCTAGAATCACAAAACCTGGTGGTACTTGAATTCCTGAATTAATCATCTCTCCAAGAGAAGCTCCTTTTCCTCCTGCTATTTCTACATTCCCTTTTCTAATGTCTTTGAAAAACTTAACATGTTTCATACATGCCTAATTTTAGCTAAAAATAATTGATATAGCCATATTATACCAGACCTATAAGACACTTGACAAATGCTTCTAAATGTGGTATAATGCTTCATTGTGATTCAGGTGATATAATTGGCTTAAGTTAGCCATTAATCATAAATCATACCAAAAAAATAATTGTTTATTACAACATTCCTCCCGCAAATGGGCTATTACTTACTGTCTAAGACAGTAGATATTAGCCCGTTTGACCCAAACAAGGAGGAGTACAATGAGTAAAGTCTTTTCGAGAGTTTTCGTTCTACGGCACACCTGGCGTGCCAAGAAAGCCAACCCCCAGGATCCGGAGGCACTGACGCCTACTGGTGCGCTGATCGCCTATCTCATGGGCGAATACATCAGCCAGCACTTTGAGCCTGACTTCTTTGAAGGCGAAAAACGCTGCAGTGACCGGCCAAGGGGAGTCCGATCGGCTCTGACCATGTGGGCCGGAATGCATGACGGCGTACCGGCCAACGAGAAGTTCATGGCTGAAGAGCGGCTGACGGACTGGTCCAATGACCCCACCCCTCTGATTCAGAGAACCTTGGGCAGGGTCAAGACATTCGCCAAAGCGAACCAGGTTAACCCCGGCGAAGCCATCTTCATGATGATGGATGATGGTGACAAAGAAGTCCTGGAGGCTCACGCCCTCAAAACTAGCCGAATCCTGGAAGTGATCGATGACATCGCCCAACTTCAACTTCCCGGAGACCACTTCGTTGGTGGTCTGCACGAAGCCGGAATTGACGGGGCTTTTCTGCAGTGTGCAGAAGGAGAGGTCAGCTACAAAGGCCTGATGGCCAATGGTGGACTCTTCGAGCGCAACGAAGGATTTGTCGCCAGCTTTGGCAGCGGAGGAAACTTCCTGCACGTAGAGCAAATCCGTCTCCCCTCTGACATGAAAGCTCTGATCGAGTCCATGAAGCAGACTGAATCTCTGGATTCTCTGTCGAAATGGGCAGACAAAATGAATCCGGAACTCCTGAAAAAAGAAGACAAGGAAAGCGTCTAGACCTGCTCATTCCCAGACTGTTCTTTGTCCATCTTTGGCGGTTCTCTGATAATATCAGAAACCGCCCTAGCACCCAGTTCTTAACGACTTGAGAATTGAGTGCTGAACGGAAAAACAGGACTAAAAGTCCGAGGAGGAAGAAATGAAATCCGAAAGCAAAAAGCAAACCGTGATTCTGCTCGTAGCTGCATCAGAGAAACCCGTGGAAGGCTACAACCTGGGATCATCCATGGGGCGCGTGTACTACGTGCTCGAACAGGCCGTCTATGCCAAAACGCTGGTAGCAGAACATTTCTGCAGAGCCATGGTGAACGGGTATGAACGCACCATGATCGCTGCCGATCCCCTGTACCCCGGCGTGGGTACCACAGACGTAGCATCAGAAGAAGAAGTTGCCGCTCTCAACCTCCAACACCCCACTCGCGACTTTGGCACTCAAGTCGCACTGCTGACCGGACGATTCGAAGGAGAGGTCGGAGTCTGTGTTCTGGACAAGGATGTGGACATGAAGCAGGTAGTGGAGAATATCTGCCACTTCTACGGCTTCAAATCCACACGAGAACCTCTGGTCGACAATGAGCCGGACGGAATCGTCAAGCTCGTGTTCGAACAGAACGATGGATTCGAAGATAAATCTGTCGAACTGACCAGGGTCCACGTACAATACTTCCTAAAATCTTTCAGCCAGATAATATCTTGAGCAATGGCAAACAAACGATTTAACTTGTCTGGAAGTTTAATTTTTTCAATAACACCTCTTTGCTCTTCCTTGATCTTTTCGTACCTACTTTCTTCTTCTTTGATCAATTCACTAACATTATCCAAGCTCATGTTCTTCTCCACCTCAGAAACATAGTAATCCAAATCATATGTTGGACCAACATATCCGTACGGAGTCCAACACCATTTTTTCCAATGTTTTTCAATATTTTCTTCCGTACTATCCTTTTCCTGCGCTTTCAACACCAAATTCAACAGGTCAATCTGCTCCCATTGAGCAAATCCGTCTTTTGTGGGAGTGGTAAAGATAGTGAAATATTTAATTATATCTTCTTCACTACAACCACTCAAATGATTCCTTAACTCATCCTTTAAATAATTAGAATACACTTCCCCATCACTGTCTAAAAACCAAGTAGTGGAAACAGCATGGACATGACTTGTTAGTTGCATACGGCGCAACTCTTTATATACCCCTAACAATTCTTCATTAGAAAAAGAAGAAAAGTCTTCGTTAACAAGACTTTTCGCATAATTAAAATAATCCCAATTCATTTTTTCAGCTTCCTGGTGTAGCTTCTCAGCCCATTCAGGATCCTCAACAACCTTCTCTTTTATCCACTCTACAACGGATTCCATTATATCAATCGGGACATATGAGATAGTGGCACCCTCTCCTTTTCCATGCTCTAAATACCATTCTTCAAACAACTGTTTTCCGTCCTTTCTGGGAATACTACCCAAAAACTCTGAAGCAGCATATCCTACTAGATTAAAGTTGGAGTTGATTATACTAAAATTTATCCGCCATTTCATACTAAAAAATCACTAGGTTATAGTATTTTA
This sequence comes from uncultured Gammaproteobacteria bacterium, assembly GCA_964412535.1. Classification (GTDB taxonomy): domain Bacteria; phylum Patescibacteriota; class Patescibacteriia; order Magasanikbacterales; family UBA922; genus CAYPPF01. The sequence goes on from CAYPPF010000003.1 coordinate 37,061, forward strand.
ACCAGTTTTCTTCACTTCCTAATGTACCAGAAAAACCTAAAAAAAGCAAGATTTAGCCATATTATCATCATAATACAAAAAACAACCCTTTAAAAGGCTATTTCTAAACCAAATTAACTAACTTAATAACCCTCAAATATCCTTAAACAACTCCCCCATCTCTGATACCACATCCTGAGCATTAAAAAACCCACCAACCTTCTCTTTCAACCTATCTCCTGCCCACCCATTAACATATGCACCAGCCTGAGCAGACAACAATGGATCATTCCCTGTAGAAAGAAAACTTCCAACCACACCCACCAACACATCTCCAGTACCACCCTTAGTCATACCCACATTACCTGTCTTGTTTTCCCATAACTCTTTCCCATCACTAATATAGTCAACAGCACCTGTCAAAACAATTACACACTGGTAGTATTTTGCCATTTTTTGTACATTTTCTGAGGTGGGGTCACATTTAAAGGTATTTTCAAACTCCCTTGAATGGGGTGTAACGACACAGTTTGGATGCAAAAGAAGAGGGTCTACATGCCACAAAGCTGTAGCATCCACAACCATATTCTTCTCAGGATATTTTTTAAGTATTTTTTCCACCAGCCTCTTGTTCACCTTGCTCTCTTCTAATCCAGGACCAACCACTATTGTATCAACCATTTCAATCGTCTCCCACAGCTCACCCTTAGACACACCAATGAAAGCAGAAATCCTGTTCTTTATCTTTTCCACTAACTCTAAATTCCTATCAGTAGAATGAACATACACCATATCTACTATACGAGAAGCTGCTTCAATTGTCAGCAACAAAGCTCCATGAAACTTTTTTGAGCCTGCAATAACTAAAATACGGCCATTTTGCCCTTTATGACTACCAGACTCTGGTTTCTTCAATTTTCCCAAAATATTCTTTTCCACTGTCTTCATACTAGTCTATTTTATCCACTTACCCCTTCTATGTCAACACAAGACGGACTTTACAAAGTCCGTCTTATTTACAATCTAGATTAACCTACCTATTATGCTTCCGTGCATCATAATCATCATCTGGATCAACTGGCTTGTTATTAAAGCTTATTTTCTGGTCTGGCTTAATAACATTAGGTCTTTTGTTTCCTTGTTTATTATTCTTCCCCTGCTGATTCTGTTGTTTGTTAGAATTTCCACCTTGTTGAGACGGGGGCTTTCTGTTAAAACTTATCTTCTGTTCTGGACTTGAGACCTTGAACTCTTTCTTTTTTCCCTGCTGATTCTGCTGACCACCAGAACTTTTACCCTGTTGAACAGGAGACTTTTTATTCCTATTTCTCTTCTCCTTCTTTTGTCCACCACTATCTTTTGTCATTAAATCTGTCAAAGAAATAGTCTCCACAGGCTCTTTAGGCTTTTCCTCTTTTTTTTGTTCTAGCTGTCTACCCTTTCCAGCCTGGACTGGCTTTCCTTGTGGTTTAGCACCTGACTCTTCCTCTGTATCCTCATTCGCATCCATTCCACTCCAACGCAAAATCTTTTCCTCAATAGCATCTCTTTTCTTTGCATACCTTTCCCTAGACACCTTGATAACTTTTTCAGCACTACCTGTAGCAGAGCCAATCGGAGGAAGAGTGGAGGATGTGAAAGGCTGAGAAGCCACACCATCAATCATCAATTTCAAAATAACAGAGAACTTAGGTAAATTCACAACATCTTCTTCAACAAAAGTAGGGGTAAATTCTTTTACCAGAGCTTCAGCATCAGAACCACCAACCCTAAATGTAACTAGAGTACCTACATTACCAAACACAGCATCAGCAACTATCTCATCTAATTGAGCTACATACTGATGAGCCATGATCAAACTCAGACGATACTTTCTAGCCTCAGAAAGAATATTGGCAAAACTGGGAGTGGCAAAATTCTGGAACTCATCAACATACAAAAAGAAATCCTGCCTATCTTCCTCTGGCATGTCCACTCTTTCCATAGCAGCTAACTGAATCTCTGTAATTAACATTCCCCCAATCAATCTACTATTATCCTCTCCAATCCTTCCCTTAGAAAGGTTCATGATGAGGATTTTTTTATTATCCATCAAATCCCTTACATTTATAGTAGACTTCACCTGAGCCACCATATTCCTAATAACACTTGCAGACAAAAACTGACCAATCTTATTTTGAATAGGAGCAACGGCCTCTTGAGCATATCGATCATTATATTGAGCAAACTCATTCTGCCAAAAGGCTTTTACCACTGGATCTTTCAGGTTGCGTATAACTTTCTTACGATATTCCTTGTCAGCTAACAGCCTGTTAATCCCCAGCAAGGTAGAGCCAGAGTAGTCTAGTAAGGCTAATAAAGTATTATTCAAAATGTATTCCATTCTTGAACTCCACACATCTGGCCAAATCTTCTTGAAAGTGGCCATTAAGCCTGCTGCTACTAAATGCTTCTGTTCTTCACTCTTCACTTCTAAAATATTGAAACCAATAGGGAAATTCAGATCAGCTGGATTGAAATATACTACGTCATTAATACGATGAGGTGGGATATAGTCAATAATCTTCTCAGCAAAATCTCCATGTGGATCTACCACCCCTACTCCATGGCCTGCATATATATCATGCAAAACCATATTTTCCATCATAGTGGTCTTCCCCATGCCAGTCTTTCCAATTACATACATATGCCTTCGCCTATCATCCAACTTAATACCGAACTTTCTCATCTGACTACGAAAATTAGTCTGAGCAAAAACACAGACTTCTTCTTTCTCTTCTTTTCTTTGATCTTTTGGTTTCAATTGGTGTGTAGGCATAACTAAATATATAGCCTTTTCTGCATAAACATATTATATCATAAACTATCTTTCACCTCAATCCGAATAAACCGACCTGCTCCTTGTACCCAGTCCTAGGTCTGGAGCATTATTTTATACACGCAAAAACAGCCGAAAAGGCTGTTCCTATTTACTAAACAACTAACTAAACATCAACCACTCTGGTTTGAATATCAATAATAACCCTAAAACAAATATTAACAATCCACCCACTAAATTAGCATACTTGGCATACTTTCCACCTACAACTTTTGACTTCAAAGTAGCCATGGCTATGATAAAGATGACCAAATCATCTAGCATGTAAAAAAGAATATACCCAGCCATGTATAGATACCTTTGCCACATTGGAATACCGCTGATTGCTAATACCTGGGTATATATGGCAGGAAAACCTGCAGAACATGCTAATTCAACTAAATTAACTGAAAAACCTAGTAAAATAATTCCAAGTATAGACCACCAGAGACTTTTGCGATACACAATGTCTTTTATCTTTCCAAAAGTCTTTTGAGTATTTTCGTTCTTAGACACTTTACAGACCACTCCATCTGTCTTCCTATTATCCCAATAGTCTTTTAGGTTCTTTCCGCCAATGGCCACTGCCACTAGTCCAATAACTAATCGTATTATTCCAATCATTCCAACAAACAATAAAAGCTGTAACCAAGCAGCCATAAAAATAAAGTAGACTATTCCTGAAGCAAAGATAAATATACTCCCAAGAAGCCACATTCTCCTCCTGTCTTCCATTCCTAGCAGCAAAGAGATCAAAAACAACAACACCCACATTGCACAAGGATTAAAGCCATCTAACAACCCTACTATCACAGTAAGGAGTGGTAGAGAAAAACTTTTCACATTAATCTCCCCTATTACTGGAAAAACTATACCCTCACCATCTGCAATACCACTACCTCCTTCTTCAATCAATCCCTTTTCACTTAACTTGCTTTCCACTACATCCATAATCTTCTTTCCAGTGGTCTTGTCAGAGCCATAGCCAGAAATTGGGTAGCCGTCTATAAAAGCCATAGGTACAGTTCTTGTTTCTACTTCATAAAAGAAACCATATTGTTCAAAAACTTCTTGACTTTCAGATTCACTTACCTCATACATACGAAAATCAATATAATCTCCATATTTGGGCATCAATTTGTTGTTGATAAACTTAATCTCATCCTTGCAATGACCACAAGTATCCAGATGAAATAGCACATATTCTACTTTTTCATCATCCTTAGCAAACAAAAAGCTGGGGGTAAACACCCCAACTACTATTACAAGGACTAAAGATAGTAAAAATAATCTTTTCATAACATACCCATTATATATGAAATATCAAACAAGAGCAAGGATATTATTAACAACTGTATATCATTATATGAAAATACTGTTTATGCGTCAATTAATTTAATTATCCACAGTTGACAGGTGAGGTGATAACTAATACTATATAAGTATGATATATTTAATAAACCTAAACATATGTATAAATACGATCTACCACAATTAAACTACAACTATGATGCTCTGGAACCATATATTGATGCAGAAACAATGGAAATCCATCATACAAAGCATCATCAAGCATACAGAGACAACTTTGTTAAGGTGCTGGAAAACTACCCTCAATTAATGGAAAAATCTCCTGAAGACATCCTAAGACAATTAAAAACTTTGGAGGTAAACGAAAATGACAGAAAAACAATACAAAACCATGGTGGTGGTTTTGTAAATCATAATATTTTTTGGGAATCAATGTCCCCCACTAAAGAGATAGATGAAGGACTAAACCAAGAAATCACAGAAACTTTTGGCTCAATTGAAAAATTCAAGGAACTATTCAATCAAGCAGCCGCTACACACTTTGGCTCTGGATGGGCCTGGCTTGTAAGAAACAAGCAAAATCAACTAGAAGTATACTCGCTTCCTAATCAAGACTCACCATATACCCTAGAACATGAGCCTGTCCTATGTTTAGACGTGTGGGAGCATGCATACTATCTAAACTACCAAAACAAGAGAGTTGACTACATTGATAACTGGTGGAATGTTGTAAAGATGATCTAACCAAAACCACCCCTTCAAGGGGTGGTTTTATAATCTAGTAATCTCTCAACTTGTTTATCACTTCAAAAGTCTGTATCTTTTCCAAAGATTTGGCTTCAATCTGTCTAATACGCTCTCTTGTCACATCAAACTCTTTACCCACTTCTTCCAGAGTATGGGTAACACCATCAGTTAGCCCAAACCTCATTTCCAAAATCTTTTGTTCCCGAGGAGAAAGATCGCACAGCGCCACCTTTATATACTCGCTTAATAATTCTCTGCCTGCTGACTGTGAAGGGCTCACTGTCTTTATATCTTCGATGAAATCAGAGAGTGATGAATCATCGTCGTCATCATCTCCCACAGATACTTCCAATGACACAGTACCTTGAGATATTTTGATAATGCGCTTTATCTTCTCTAATTCTTCACCCATTTCAGCGGCTAATTCCTCAGGAGTAGCATCACGACCTAAATCCTGTAGTAATCGTCTCTCAATCTGCTTGAACCTATTGATTGTTTCTACCATGTGTACAGGAATACGGATTGTTCTAGACTGATCTGCCAATGCTCTAGTAATAGCCTGACGTATCCACCAAGTAGCATAAGTAGAAAACTTGTACCCTCTTCTATAATCAAACTTCTTTACTGCCCTAAACAAGCCTATGTTCCCTTCCTGGATAAGGTCGAGGAGGGAAAGCTGCTTGCCAACAAATCTCTTAGCAATTGATACAACTAATCTTAGATTAGCTTCAATCAACTTTCTTTCTGAGTCCTTGTCCCCTTTTTCCTTACGTTTGGCAAGAGACACCTCTTGTTCTGCGGTGAGTAAAGGAATCTTGCCAATCTCACGCAAGTACATTTGTATTGAATCTTGAGAAATAATTCCTAAGTCAAAACCACCCTTTGTATCAGGCTGTTCACCTTGAAATTCTTGCAATGTCTTCTTACTATGTTCTCTATTACCCAACAAACCCTCCTTCATTTCCACCACTGTGACGCCGCTTATATCCAACACATCTAGAAATGATTCATATAGAGGGATATACCTTTCCAAAAAAGGAAAGGAGCCCAATATCTCCACTTCAGTGATGAAGCCCCTACTATTGCCTTTATCTATTAAATGCCAAACAAAATCAGTGGTTGGTTCCACGACCTCTACTGGTTCTATAACCAGCTTTCTCTTTGCCTTTCTTTTCTTCCTTACAATCTTTTTGGTAGGCTTTCTTTTTACAGGTTTTTTCTTAGCAACCTTCTTTTTTACCACCCGCTTTTTAGTTGTCTTCCTCCTAACGGTTTTTTTGGCCCGAGTTGATGACTTGCGGGCTGAAGTTTTCTTAGCTGGCGCCTTTTTTTTCTTTGCCGGCACCCGCTTTTTTTTAGCAGTCTTTTTAACTGCTTTCTTTTTGCTCTTTGCTTTTGCAACAGAGCGTTTGCGGATTGGTTTTTTCTTAGCAACCTTCTTTTTTACCACCCGCTTTTTAGTTGTAGGCCTTTTTTTAGCCTTCTTTTTCACTGGCATGAAAGTGAAAAAATTATTTATTTAACTCGCTAAATTCTTCTATTAGTTTTTCCAAACTCTCCTTGTCTCCTTTCTTCTCAGCCCCTTCCATCTCTGTTTGAATTTCTTTTCCTCTTTTCTTCTTCCACTCATCACTAATCAAACTAGAAAGTTTTTTTACCTCTTTTTCTGTCTCTACAGCTGACATAGCAGAAAACTCTAGCTCGCCTTTCATGAGCAAAATATCAACTAGTTCCTTATCATCTGTATTATACCCCTTTATTATACTTTCGTAAAGCTCCTTGTACTTAGAGGTGATAATAATCTTTTCAGGCATAGCATCCAGGACGTCTTTAGACACCTCTTTCCCTTCTTTCTTCTTTAAATCAATTAGTCTCACTAACAAGACAAAAAACTGCTCTAACAACATATCAAACCTTGTTTTTACCTCAACCTTCTGAACAACTCTATCATCTTTCTTTTTCCCACTCAGCTTCTCTGGCTCCACCCTCTTCATGTCCTCTCTTAGTACGCTTACTTCCACACCCACATCACCGGCCAATTGCTTTAACCAATGATCTTTTTCTACTGCATACGGTATGAGCTTTATCTCAGGCAATAATTCATTGACCATGCTTTGTTTCTGTTTAGGATCTGATAGATCTTTTCCATGCTTTGCCTTAGCAAAATACCAATCCATAATCCCCTGGGCATTTTCCACTGACTTTGTCCATACAGATGGATCTTTTTTAATGCACTCATCAGGATCTTTTCCAGACCCTTCTGGTATCCGTATTACCTTTACATCCATTCCTTGAGCCAAAGCAATGTCAATTCCCCTCTTAGCTGCTTTTTGTCCTGCCTCATCAGCATCAAAGGCCATGTTCATATTCTTTGAATATCTTTTCAGCATCTTTACCTGGTGCTCAGTTAGGGCAGTGCCACTAGAAGCAACAACATTTGATATCCCAGCCTGATGGCTGGCAATCACATCTGTCTGACCCTCTGTCATGATTATCAAATCTTTAGCCTTTATCTCCTTTTTAGCTTTGTTCAATCCAAATATCACCCTAGACTTGTCATACACTAGAGTCTGCGGGGTATTTACATACTTACCACCAGCATTTTCTTTTTCTACTAATAGGCGACCAGTAAAACCAACAGGCTCTCCATGCACATTGCAAATTGGGAACATAATCCTCCCTCTAAAGCGGTCGTAAAAACCTCGTCCACTTTTCACATCTGCTCCCTCTCTTTTAATGGTAAGGCCAGAGGCAACTAGATCTTCAATACCAAAACCTTTTTTCAACAAGTATTGTGTTAACAGATCCCACTGTTCTGGAATATAACCAACTTGCCATTCTTCAATAGTTTCCTGTTTCAATCCCCTTCCCAGCAAGTAATCAAGAGCTGGCTTAGATGAACCCATTTTAATCAAAAAACT
>CAYPPF010000004.1:0-19854 GCA_964412535.1 uncultured Gammaproteobacteria bacterium
TCAATATATTCGTGTGTATCAGTCCAAAGATATCTAGTGGGTGTATGACAGTATGAAATATGCAAAGTGTTTGGTCTAGTTAACACTCCCTTGGCAAAAGCACTCGTGGAAGATAACACAACATCAAAATCATGTAGATTATGCCTCTCTGTAGCTAGGGGCATCCATGGCAAATACCATTGATATTTCTTCTTCCCCATAGGAAGCTTAGAGATAAAAGACTGATGTACTTTTTTGTCAGCAAAGTATGGAAGCTTGTCTTTATCATAGAACAAAACAAAAATAGGCGCTTCAGGCCAAATTTCTTGAAACTCTTTTAATACTCTCTCTGCCCCTCCGTCTTGAGATAGATAGTCATGCACTAGGGCTACTTTCATAGACTAAACAACCTTACGTTTCTTGAATAATATAAAAGGGGTTTTTACAAAAACAATAAAATCCATAAATATACTCCACTTCTCTATATAGAAAACATCAAGTTTCATCTCCTCTTCAAAGGACAAATCACTACGCCCGGAAATCTGGGCTAATCCTGTAACTCCTGGCTTTAGTGTAAATACTTTTCTATACTCCTTCTCATACTTATCAACCTCTCTAGGCTGGTGAGGTCTCGGACCCACCATGCTCATACTACCTCCCAAGACATTAAACATCTGAGGAAGTTCATCAACACTCCATCTACGTATAAATCTACCAAACCCCGTTACTCTAGGATCATCAGCGATTTTGTATATAGGCCCTTTTTTGACACCCTGTTTCTCTATTAACTCTTTTTCTTTCTCCTCTGCTTTTTTTCCATCCTCGCCAAACTGGGAGCCTGTTGAATCTTTCTGGTGCATTGAACGAAATTTCAAGGTAAAAAACTTCCTTCCCCTTATACCAACTCTCTCATTCTTGTATATAATTGGTCTCCCTGTTTCAAACAATACAATCACAGCTGACAAAAGCATAATTGGACTAGTAATGACAATCACAACAATACTCATTACTATATCAAAAATTCTTTTGGCCACTCTCCCCCATCCATCAAGCGGAGTGCGCCTTAATTCCACAATCGGAACTCCTGCCAGAGGACTGACTGCCATATTAGTAGAATATGTTGCAAACAAATCAGCTGAATACTTGAAAACAATATGACGTTCATTACAAAAATGAATTGCTTGTAAGGCCTCTTTTTCGTCTGCCCTAGGATTGGTAAAAATCATTTCATCCAAACGAAGTTTGCTTAACTTTTTACCCACCTCTTCATCAAATTTCTTGTACTCTCCCACTACCTTATACCCCAATTCTTTCCTGTTCTTCAAAGCATCAGCAACTTCTTCAGTAATCCTCTCAGACCCTATCACGACCACTCTACGCAAGCCAACACCCATCCTGTATAGCATTCCCTTTACACCACGCATCAACATTCTTCCAACACCTACATATACCACAGAAAAACCCCACCCTGCTGCTACTAAAAAACGGGAATCAAACATCTGTTTACTGAACATTATATATACTGCAATCACTGCTAACCCAGCAGAACATGCTAGAACCACCCTAGTTAGATCTCTGGAGAGTTTACGATTGGGATTAGTGGAATACAGACCTGCGATGGCAAAAATCACTAGCCATGCTAAACCTACCCAGCTAACTATATTAATATGATCACCCAAACTCAATTCAAACAAAACAGGCTTTAGTTCTACAGCCCAGCCAGTAAAACGAAGATAATAGGCTGAAATACCTGCTAAAAGAAGTAAAAGAAAATCTATGGGTACTTGGAGTACCATTAAAATTATTTCTGAACGCTTCATAAAAAGTTGTTTATTGTACTTATATACTACCCTAAAATATTACCCAAGTCAAACTAGATGAGGTATAAAAAAAGCCCTTAATAAGGGCATTTTTTATACTCATAACATGGCTATAAGCCGAATTCTGTCAAGGATGACCATTTCTCTAGGCTTGCCATTACTGACAAGCTCTAACGAGCTAACTTATCATCTAAAAATAATCTAGACGCTGCTCTTTCTCCAGGCAGGGTTTGCCACGCACCTCTGTCACCAGAGGGCGAAAGTTGTAGTCTTTTATCTCGAGAACAAAAAACATCAACTGACTTTTCACCTTTCACCTCAAAAAGAGGCTAGTATTGTCTCTGTGGCACTTTCCCTATTCCAAGAAAATGGAACGGTGGGCGTTACCCACTGCCATGACCTGAAAATTCAGGGGAGTTCGGACTTTCCTCTGATCCACTATATTGTGAACAAGTAGTCATCTACCATGTAATGAGCAAGATATATTATATCAAAAAAGATCCTTTTTGTCAAGGATCTACTTGTGCTCAGAGCGGGACTTGAACCCGCACGGCCTTGCGGCCACAGGCCCCTCAAGCCTGCGTGTCTACCAATTCCACCACCTGAGCTAAAACTTTCTATCCTTGCCAACTATCATCTCAACTCTTTTTCTTGCTAATTTTATCTTTATTTTAGTCTCTTTTGACTGTTTCCCGTCTGCCTCAACCAAGAAAGGCTTTTTTGACTTCACAATCATTTCCTTGAAAGGAAATATACTTGTTTCTTCATACCTGTTCTTCATCATTCGTTTACCTGACAATGGTCTTAGGAAGGCTTCTAGCTTTCCATCTTGGGGATGAATCACACGACTCCCCTCTTTCCCCTTTTGTTCAAAGGGTTGTAGGTTGCAAACAACTAACTCCATTTTTTTCTTGGCTGAAACTTTGAATTTCTCATCATACTCAACCGTAATCTCACTAGGTGGAATATGAAGCTGAGAAACAAAATATCTGTTGTTAAACCAACCCACATCTAACTTTACCTTCCTTCTCTTTGACAGAACTTCACAAGCTTTTTCACCAACTGGTATGCCTAAAATTTCTGCTATCCTGTTATCCGACCCAATAGGAAGGAAACCAAATAAAACACCAGAGCTGGCCGCTCTGGAAAGCACATGTCCAAAAGTTTGATCATTTCCTACTATTACTATAGCAGAAACTCCTTTTCTTGCCTCTTCCTCAATAATGGCCTTGGCATCAGTAAAATTTTGCAGACGTATTATTTTTCCTGCAACACCAAAGTCAGTCAACCTTGTTTCCATTGCCTTTATGGTTGATTCAAACTTCTTCTGCTTAAGAAAATTATCATAGAGATAGACGTACATATTGCAAACCAGTTATTTTTTTTCTTAACTGGCCTTTCCTGCGTCACTCTTTAGCTTTATCTTACCAAGACCCAATTTCTTCTCTCCATTGTCATCTTTGAGTTCAATCCCCTTCATACTTACCTTGCCATATACCAGGGCCCCAGCTGCCACATCAAGAACTTTGCATGCTATATCACCATGTATCTGGGCTGTATCAGTTAATTCAAGCCTATCATCTACTTTCACATTACCTTTAATACCACCAGAAATTATTGCATTACCTGCCCTTACATTAGCAAATATTCTAGCTCCATTTTCCACTGTCAACATTTTACTTGTCTTCACATTACCACACACAATGCCCTTTACCACTATATTGCCTTCAGAGGCAAAATCCCCCTCTACCCTTACCGAAGGACCAACTACTGTTTCTACATCATCATGCCCTGTGGCTTGTGATTTTTCTTCTGGAAGCGATGTTTTAGTTGATTGTTTTGGGAACATATTATATATAGTTAAAAGTTATATAGGCAGAAGTATGTTACTACATTTCCACGAACAAGGCAAGAGGGCTCTTTTTATGACTTCTTGCCAATAGGCACCCAAAAACCAAATTCACTCCCCTTATTCCTACCAGCACTTTTGGCCCACACATTACCCTTATGGGTCTCGATAAACTTACGACATACGTACAGACCCAATCCTGTGCCATTAATATTCAAATCCTGCACATTCTTGCCTCTGTAGAACTTCTGAAAAAAGTTTTCCTTGTCTGTTCTGGTAAAGCCCAAGCCATTGTCTACCACTCTCACACTCAAGCCTTTCTTTTCCTTCTCCACTGACACCTCCACGCTTCCCTTTTTGCTCTTGTCACTGTATTTAATCGCATTATCAACAAAATTAAATACAACATGGCGTATTTTTTCCTCATCCATATGCACCTTGTTTAAATTCTTTCTAGGCTTCCAAATCAAACTAATACCTGTATTCTTAGCTCTCTTGTCAAGCTCACTAGTAACGCTACTAATTAAATTATTCATATCAGCATCAACAAAGCTGTACTTAGTTCTACCCTGCTCTATCCTAGTAATGTCTAAAAACTCATCGATTAATTTTACAAGCCTTTCATTGCTCTGATCCATCTCATTCAATGTGTTATAGGTCTTGCTTGTTATCTTACCAAACGCACCGTCCTGTAAAAGTTCTATATACCCTTTCGTAATTGACAAAGGCGTCCTTAACTGATGAGAGGCAATGGAAAGAAACTCTGTCTTCTGCCTATCCAATTCTTTCAAACGATAGTTTGCCCTTTTCAATGAAGTCGCCAACGTGCTCACTTCCTCCCTGCGCTTTACCTCATTAAGAACCGAACGAACCAAGAGAAAGCCAATAACCAACACCGCACCAAGCACGGCTGTACTGATAACAACATTTGCAAAATCCTTGGCAATCACCACTTGAATCAACTGGATTAAGATCAATCCAATTATTAAAATTTCAGCCAGTAGTGCTTTTATGCTCATCAACTGATACTTAGCCACTCCATACGCAACAGAGAGAACGATAAAAAAGGTAAAAAATGGACCAAGATGTATATATGAAAAGTTCCCCAAAAATGGAGACGGAAGCACTAAATTGAAAAACACTCCGAACGAGCCAGCAAACAAGATGCTGTATAGTAATATGCGAGAATGTATCTTGAGAATTTTTTTAGTCTTCCTGTATCTAAACCACAAAAGAAATATGGCACCAAAGAAAAAGAAAGAAAAATATGAGGTAAAAAGATAGTAGCCAAGCTGGTCAACAGACACTGTCCTCTCTCCACCTGCAAACTCAACCACTGTGCGGGAGATAAACTCAGGATCAAAAAATAGCGCTATTAACCCCAATGTTAACAACAAGGGTAGGGTACTATTGGAAAAACGAAGCTTATGTTCTTTAGGGAAAAAGTGAACAAAATACCAAAATGATACAGCAATTCCAATTGCTGCGATATATGAAGTTCTCATCCAAAAATGAGCAAACGGAAGATCGACATTACGATACAATAGTAAGCAAACAGGCCAAATGCTCATAAAAAAAGCAAACAAGGCAAAGAAAATATTTACCTTGTTTTTTGGATCGTTTACGAATATAAAAACACTCAATATTAGATTGAAGATCGCGATAAAGAATAAAAGATAATCAGGAAATGATAATGAAATGCTCATATACGAAAAACGGCATGTGGTTTTACATAGTCTGCATCGCTGTTAAGCAATACAATACTATTATACCACATGCCTGAAGGTATTTCTATCTTCTTTGAAAACGAACAACTAGGTAGCTCGCAAGAGAAGCCAGCCATACATCTTTCCACCGCCTTCACCGACTGCAAAACCGGGAATTAAGTCTCCATGACGTATTCTTTCCTCTTCTACCAGCTTGCAGAGCGCAACACCGATGGCTGCAGTACTCTGGTTGCCGTAGATATTGCTAACTACTGGAACCTTGTCCCGTGGTATGCCCATCTCGTCAGTCAGGCTTAACAACAGCCTGGCATTGGCCTGATGCACTATGAAGTGATCGAACCCATTGTGCCATGCAGGACTACTGAGACTGATACGCCTTTTTACAAGAGGGGCAATAGAGTACTCCCAAGTCGACAACATGTCACTGACACTGTCCCGGATCCCACTAATAAATTCCGTCTTCACCGCTTTGGCATACACAATGAAGCGGTGCATGTCTGCATTTCCAGCCCAAGTTGGATTGGAAGATCCTCCAGCCGGGTAGTCAACCAATGCAACCCCATTACGTGTGTAATCAAGGCTCACCAGCTCGAATGACCCAGGATTATCCTCGAAACTGAGGACAGCTGCAAATGCTCCATCACCGAACATAACTGGCGCGAGCCAGTCATCCAGACTATCAGCATTAGAACTGTAATGAGAAAGCAATTGCTTGTTGGACATGAATCCGGAAGGGAAATTGGTGGCGATCACCAATACTCGGCCTATGTTCTCTCCACCACGCAAGGCCCAAGTGGCTGATTCCAGAGCTGGAAGCAACCCTGCACAACCCCAATTTTGATGGCGAGGACGTACATTAGGCTTCAGCCCCAGCCCTTTGGTCAATTCACGAAAGTGATTGCCGCAATACGGCAGGGATGGAGTACAGCTGACATGGAAGACAGCATCGACATGCGAAGGGCTAACGCCCGATCTTTCCATTGCCTGTTGCCCAGCCAGAATGGCAAGTTCGGTATCACCTACCAATCCAACATTCTCCTTGTGAATACTCCATGTGGAAGGATCAACTGCTAGAGCCTGGCTCATAAAACCCAGGTTCTTCTCAGCCCAATCAAGACCGACTGACTTGTCTCCAGACGGATTCCAGAGAGGACCCAAAGCTGCCATGGTCTTTTGGGTAGGTACCAAATTTCCCGGCACTCCATCTACTCCTGGAACTGCTTTGGCGACTGCGTTAATGTACACTTTATCTCTCATGACTCTCCTCCTGTCGGGTTAACAATGTTTCTAAATATATTATACACTAAAAAAAATACACTCGTGTGTATAACTTGGGTATAACAAAACTCCCCTATTACGGGAAGATTCAATACGAATTACATTTCGTCCACTGTCTCAATACCAAGCAAGTACAATCCTTTTTCCATCACCTGCTCCACCATACTTATTAAATGCAAACGAAAACTTTTTGTATCACCCTCTGCCTGCCTCACAGGACAATCTTGATAGAAATTATTAAAAAGTTGAGCTAAATCAAACAAATATTTTGCAATTTCTGATGGATTAGTTTTTTCTACCGCCTTTTTGGTTATATCACCAAATTGGGATAGTTTAAACAACAACTGCTTTTCTACGTCTACAATTTCATTAGGTATTTCCATGTTTTTGCCCAATCCTTTCCTCTCCTTGCACAGAATACTCTTGATCCTTGCACATATATATAAAAGATAGGGGCCACTATCTCCAGAAACAGAAATAGACTCTTTTATGTCAAACACTATATCTTTTGCCACATCTGTACGCAAGATTGCATACTTTACTGCTGCAATAGCAACCTTTTCAGACACACTATCTTTATCTTTCACCTCACTATCCTTCATAATTTCCAAAACCTTTTTCCTTACTTCATCCAATAGCCACTCGCCTGGTAATACTTCTCCAGTACGCGAGCTCATTTTACCTTCTTTGAGACTAAGCCAGCCATATACTAAATGATGCTCTTTACTAATACTCTTTGGGAGAGTCTGCTCCAATGCCTTGAACATTACCTTAAAATACTCAAACTGTTCATTAGCCACTACATGGTGTATTTGTTGCGGGTCAAATTCACTGAATTGCATCTCAGCCAAAGCCAAATCTTTGGCCTCATATGTAGGGAAGCCCTTACTATTCACAAACACCCTGTCATGCAATCCATGCTTACTCCCTTCGAAGATAATGGCACCCTTACTTTTTTTGAACACCCCTTTTTCTAAATGCTCCAATACAATTTCTTTTCCTCGAGCAAATACTTCTGATTCAAAATACAAACGGTCAAATTTTGAACCTAAACGACTATATATGCTATCAAAATAATCAAGACTCCACTGCCTGGTTGCCTGATATACTTCTTGAATGGACGGATCGCTTGAATAGAGCTTGTCATTAAATGAAAGAATCTCTTCCTTGACTTTGTCATCTCCTTTTTCATACTCTTGGGCTCCCTTAGCATATGCTTTTCCCAAAAATTCCATCCTTTCATGCATACTTTTTTCCTTCACTGCTTCAAATTCGTCACTAAGTCTTTCTATCCCCCACAAACATTTAGCAATATGCATGCCCACATCTCCCTGATAGTTAGTTCGTACGACTTTATACCCACCATTTTCAAAAACACGCACCAAACTTTCTCCTGTAACTAAATTACGCAAATGGCCTATATGAAAAGCCTTATGAGTATTTGGGTGAGCAAACTCCACCATTATCTTTTCCCCCTTACCTGACTCTATTTTTCCATAATCAGAATCAAACTTAGAAAATACTAATTTAGCCAATTCAACTTGATCAAGAAAAAGATTAACATATGGTCCTGCTGACTCAACTTTGTCTATAATGGGTAATTTAGCTTGTTCTATTTTTTCTTTTATCTCACTCGCTACTTCAGCTGGATTCTTTCCTTTTGCCAAATCAAAACAAGGCAGTGACAAATCTCCCATTCCAGAATTAGGAGGTAAAACCAATTCAATCTCTCCTTTTACCACTGTCAGACTATCAGTAATCTGTTTTTTAATTTCACTCAACATATTTATACTACTTTAACAAAGAATCTTTTACCCTTTTGCACCACAGCTCCAGAATTAACTTCGTAATCAATTGCATCTATCTTTTCATCATCAACTTTGACACCTCCCTGGCTTACAGCGCGCCTGGCATCTGATTTACTGCTAGATAATTTTCCTTCTACCAGCACAGTTACAATATCATACTTACTCGGCTTTATATCAGGAATATCTTCTGGCTTGTCTTTGGACTGAATGACGGTTGCAAAATATTCCTGCCCTTTTTTAGCTGCATTTTCACCTAAAAATGTTTTTACAACCTCAAAGGCTAACTTCAATTTATGATCACGTGGATTAGCACCCGACTCCATTTCTTTTGAATACTTCTCCACTTCTGTCATATGCACAGTAGTACAAAGCTCAAATCCAATTGCTATCATGTCATCATCCCAGCTCATTACCTTACCAAACATATCCTCTGCCTTGTCAGACAGGGCAATCATATTACCCTCACTCTTACCCATCTTCTTGCCAGTAGAATCTGCCAATAATTTTGCTGTGAGGACAAACTTTTCCTTATTCTTCAAATCTTTCATCAAGCCACGACCTGTCAGCATGTTAAAGGTCTGGTCATTGCCGCCAACTTCCCCATCAACATCCATAGCCACGCAATCATACCCTTGCATTACTGGATACAAAAATTCATGAAGATGAATTGTCTCCCCCTTCTTAAGTCTTTCTTGAAACATGTCCCTTTCCAACAGTCTGGGAACTGTAAAATTAGCTGCCAATTCAAAGAAGTCAGGAAGTGCAAGACTATCAGACCATTCGCTATTGTACTTTAGTTCAACTGGATTATCACCCTCAAAATCCAATACTGCAGCAGCCTGGCTCTGATATTCTTTTGCGTTTTCTAGTACCTGTTCCCTGGTAAGCTTCTTACGAGCTGAACCTTTGTCTGTTGGGTCGCCTATCATGCCTGTAAAATCCCCTATTAAAAAGTATATCTTATGGCCCAACTCCTGAAATTGCTTTAGCTTAAGCATTGTAATACCATGCCCTATATGCAAAGAAGGAGCAGTGGGATCATATCCTGTATACAGGCTTAGTTGCTCTCCTGATTTTAGTTTTTCTTCTAAAAATTCTTTAGAAGGATACACAGCCTCTACCCCTCTAGTGAGCAACTCCTCTATTTTCGCTGAATCTGTAATAACTGACATATTTTGAAATAATTAAAATTATTTTATTTTTTCACAATCGGAACCTCCAAAACAAACGTAGTAGCCCACTCCTTATCAAGATCCAGATTAAATTGAGAATCTACCTCTACGCTACCACCCATTTGAGCAAACCTTTTATCTGCATCTGCTAAACCCAGTCCTGTCCCCTGCTTTCGACTATCTCTACCACTTACCCCTTTTTGAAAGATTGTATTCTTAAACTCGTCTTCCATACCAACACCATTATCTGAAAGAGAAAATACCATCATATCACTCTTTAAATCAATCTTCAATTTCAACTTCTTTGCCTTAATCTTGTGATACGTTGCATTTGAAACACAATTTTGTAAAAGATTAAATATACTTCCATGAGGTATTGATAGTTTAATCTTCTCCAACTCTTCTGGTAGTGGATCTGGCTCAAAAGAAAAATTAAATCCTTTTTTCTCACAACCCTTCCTTAAATCTTCCAAGGCATTCATCAATCTATCCAAATCTTTCTCTTTGTCTTTACCTGTTTGCTCGCCATTTACAAACTCCCCGTCTTTCGCCCCCATACGCAGGAACAAATCTTCCATTACCAATCTATATGCCTCCCAATTCTTTGATACCAGCCCCCATTGCTCCTTCAATTCATCTAAATCCAGTTCACCACCTTTTAAATGATTATCAATATCCTGCAAAAAATGTTCAGAAATATCCATTACCCACCGTCTATATCCCTGGGCATCATGTTCAAAATATTCTTTTAGTTCATCTGTTAGGCAATCTTTCAAAGGCTTAGTCTGCAACAAAGACTGTAAGATGTCTTTTATTCTTCCAAAACTCCCCTCCTCTTCCAAATTCTCCATTTCCTTCCCAATAGCTAAAAAAGACTCATCATAGTGGTCAAGCAAAATCTGCGGTTCCTTATCATCACCCAGATCTCTAAAATCTCCTCTACCACTGTCTTTTCCTTCCATATCTTACAATAGGTTAGTTAATTGATGATCTATCTTGTCTAATTTTTCACTAGCCTCTTCTAATTTTTTCTTCTCCTGTTCAACTACATGAGCAGGAGCTTTACTTTTAAACTCCTTGCCAGACAATTTCTTTTCCAAGCTGTCTTTGTATTTTACTACCTGCTCTTTCTCTTTTTCCAAACTTTCCCTCTCTTTCCCCAAATCAACCACTCCAGCCAAATCAACAAAGACTTCCATTTTTCCAACAACCATGCTTGCAAAACCTTCTGGCTTAGCAATCTTTTTACTCACACTAACTTTATCTAATCTTGCCAATCCTTTTATAATCTCCACACTCTCTTCCAATTGACCTGAATCTTTGCCACCACTAATGCAGATATCTAATTTCTTTACCGGATCAATCTTGTAGTCAGCTCGTATGGCACGGAGGGCTGCAACTAAATTCTTTATCAATCCAAAATCTACTACTGAATCAACCTTTTCCACTACTGGATACTTCTCTACCATTAACATTCTTTCTTTCCCATATATCTCCTGCCAAACTGTTTCTGTTACGAAAGGCATAAAAGGATGCCATAGCTTCAAAAGAGTATTCAAAATATAGTTCAAAATTTCATCTTTACTACCTTCGATCTTGGCTATTTCTAAATACCAATCTGCCAAATCATCCCAGGTAAAAAAGCGAAGTAAGTCGCCTGCATGAGAAAAATCAAATTTTTCAATATTCTTGTTCGCTTCAAAAATAACCCTATCCAACTCAGACAAAATCCATTTGTCAGCCAAGGTTTGAGGCTCTGGCCTTTCCAACTCAACCTTAGGGTCCTTGATATTCATGAGCATGAAGCGACAAATATTCCACAACTTGTTGGCAAAGTTCCTGAAACCAGCTATTTTTTCTTCTGACAAACGCATGTCTGCTCCAGGAGCAACACCCAAAAGAAGAGACAGCCTCACTGCATCAGTACCATATTTCTTACAAACATCCAAAGGATCTATCATCGTCTCTGGCTTTGACTTGCTCATCTTTTCACCATCCTCATCCAAAACCCTAGAATGGAGGTACACTGTTTCAAAAGGTACTTCACCTAAAGCATATGTACTCATCATTATCATCCTAGCCACCCAGAAAAACAAAATATCAAACATTGTTTCCAACACAGAGGTGGGGTGAAAAACTTTCAAATCTTTGGAATCTGTATTAGGCCAACCTAAAGTAGAAAATGTCCATAATCCAGAACTAAACCATGTGTCCAAAGTATCTGGATCCTGTTCCCATCCGCTTCCTTCAGGAGGTTCAACCCCAACATAAATCTCTTTACCCTTGTACCACACTGGAATTTGATGACCAATCCATATTTGACGAGAAATGCACCAATCTCTAAGATTATCTATCCAATGAAAGTATATTTTATCAAATCTCTTTGGAATTATATCTATCTCCCCTTTTCTCACCACATGCTGCATTAATTTTTTAAGGGAAGTCTTTTGTCCGTCTTTTAATCCTTTTATAGGATTACTCTTTGACTGGTTAAAAGAAAATTCTTTATTTACATCAACAAACCATTGCTCTGATGGAATAGGTTCAACAACACTCTTACATCTATAGCATGTAGAGAGATTGTGCTTGTAATCGTCTTCTATGTGATCCATCAAACCCATCTTTTCCATATCTTTCACGATTACCTCCCTTGCCTCACGCGTAGTCATGCCAGCATACTTCCCACAATTTTCCATCATCTTACCATCTTCATTAATAACCTGCTTAAGAGGAATGTTGTGTCGCTGTGCAATCTCATAATCAACAAAGCTATGCGCTGGTGTTACCTTTACCGCTCCTGTTCCAAATTCTGGATCAACTGCCTCATCTCCTACTACCTCAACCTCAAACTCACCCAATACGCCTGGAATCATATACTTTTTACCAATCATCTTCTTGTATCTCTTGTCTTTGGGGTGTACTGCAACGGCTGTGTCTCCCAACTTTGTTTCTGGTCTGGCTGTAGCAAGAACAAAAGGGCCATACTTAATCCAATAGAACTTTCCATCCTCTTCCTTATATTCCACCTCATCATCAGCCAAAGTAGAATGGCAATGAGGACACCAATTAACTATCCTATGTCCTCGATATATCAACCCATCGTCATACATTTTCTTGAACATTGTGCGCACTGCCAGATTCCTTTCTTCATCCCATGTATATGCTTCTCTACTCCAATCTAAACTTGAACCCATTTTCCGCACCTGCTGCCTAATATTTTCTTGTGACTTTGAAATATATTCCTTAACACGCTCAACATACTTTTCTCTTCCCAAGTCATGCTTTGTCTTACCTTCTGCAACCAACTCTTTTTCCACAATAGCATTAGTTGCTATAGCTGCATGATCAGTACCAGGAATCCAAAGCGCCCTATCTCCTTTCATACGATGATGCCTAATCATCAAATCCTCAATTGCAAGCATCATTGCATGTCCTATATGAAGCTTGCCAGTGGCGTTTGGTGGAGGAAGAGAGATTGTAAAAGGCTTTGCATCTTCACTACAAATACCTTTTTCAACACAAACATCTGGATTGAAGAATCCGCTTTTCTCCCAGCTACTATATATACTATCTTCGTACTTTTGTGGCTCGTATGCCTTGGATAGTTCCTTCATATTAGTTATTCTTTTTTATCCACCATTTTTTAATAAATGGCAAAGAAAGAGTTGATAGCATCCATCCCAGGGCTGGTACTAATGCCTTTAGCAAAGGAAAAGTATCATTAATCAATACCAGCCAAATACTGGCAATTATGTAGGTAAGGACAAAAATCACTAATTTTCTAAACCCACTAACTTCCCAGGCCTTGTCATTTTCCACCTTTTTGTTCCTTTCTCCTATCTGATTGACCTGTTTTTCTATATTAGCTAATTTTTCATCAATTTTCATAAAATCATGGCTAGTCAACCTATATGATACTAAACTATGCCCAAAAAAGCAAGATAAGGCTAAAATTAGCTAAAAATACACTAAAAATACCCTCTCTATTATCCACAAACTAAATACAAGTATATTGGTTGACAGAAAGCCTCCTAATTGATATAATTATCTATCACTCAATTCAGTCTATAAGGGAGGAAAGATATGAGTAGAAGTACAAAGTTTTATGCTGCTGTTCCTTTTATACTCGCCCTGTTAGTCATGGGGACACTTCTCTTCGCCTCTGGACTGTTTGAAACCAGCCCAGAAAAACCTCGTCAAATCCTGATCCTTGTGTCAATCGGGGTTGCTATGACATCAGTAGGAACCATGCTGGCGCTCCTGATCATCAGAAAAGCTGTAGGTCGTCCCAAGCTGAGGAAGGTATTACTCACCTTTGCCCTCATCGGCCACGGGATCACCGTGATTGAGGGTGGTGTGGCAAACCTACTGTACCCGCCTACCATATCAATGTGCGGATTACTCTTGGCCATATACGGACTGACAGGATTCGCAACCACAATGATCGTCTTTCTCCTCAAGACAGAAAGATGAGGTGGATAGGAGGAGCAATACTTTTAGCGGCCATCTGCGCACTCGTAGTGCCACACATGACAAAGACATCTCACGCCGACCTCCCTGCCATGGGAATTGCCCTCGGCATAGTGGGTATTGTCACACTGTTAGGAGGAAAAAAAGTACCAGACGACCCCGAAAAATAATCCGCACCTTCCAACAAAATCAAGGAGGGGTACACACTAGAATAGTTTCTAAAGTATTCTACTGTATGCCATTAAGTGAAGTTGAACAAATAAAAAAACTGGTAGAAGAAAAAAAGAATATTCTTATCACCTTCCGCCAAAATGCTAAAGGCGATGCTGTTGCTAGTGCCATCGCCCTTTTGTTGTTTTTAGAAAAGCTGGGCAAGGATGTTGACGTGATAAGCGAGGGGTTCAAACTTCCTAAACAAATGAAATTCTTGAAAAAGTCTGACTTGATTAGAAAAAACTTCTCACACCTGCAAAAATTTGTTATCACTGTAGATGCTAAAAAAGCGGGGGTCAAAGAATTGAGCTATGACCTTAAAGATGAAAAACTTCGTATTTTCATTACCCCTGAACAGAACTTCCTTACCAAGGAAGATGTGCGCACTGCACAATCTGATTTCAAATACGACCTAATCTTTGTAATAGACACTCAAGAACTAGAATCATTAGGAAGACTTTATGATCAAAATACTGAACTCTTCTACAAAAAACCAATTGTTAACATAGACCACTCAACAGCTAATGAACATTTCGGGAATATAAACATGGTGGATATAACAGCCACTTCTACTGCGGAAATACTATTCAATACCTTGCAAAAGTGGCAAGAAGAGAATATTGACAAGGATGTAGCTGCTGCCCTCCTTACAGGAATGATCTTCAATACGAACAGCTTCAAAGCATCCAATGTAAAGCCACAAACACTCACCACAGCTAGTAAGTTAATCCACCTTGGAGCTGACCGAGACAATATTGTAAAGAATCTTTACCGCACACGAAGCCTGCCAACCCTTAAGCTTTGGGGCCAGGCTCTATCCCACCTACAATATGACAATTCCATAGGACTAGTATGGACTTCCATTACAAGAGATGACTTCACTAGATCTGGAGCACATGCACATGACCTATATGACATTGTAGACGAGCTAATCGGTAACTCACCTGAAGCAAAACTAATTCTATTGCTTCATGAACACAGTAGCGGAGAAGAAAATCCACGCATACATGTAATCCTAGATACTAGTAAAGATTTTGATGCTAGAGAACTACTAAAGCCATATACTCCTGTGACAGGAAATAGGAAGCAGGCCACCTGCATTGTGGCTGGTAAAAAGCTGAAGGAAGTAGAGAATGAAATTGTGAACCATATACGAAAGGTTACTAAAAAGAATTAATTGTTAACAAACAAAACAACTCCATTTACAAGGAGTTGTTTTTTATTCTTAGTAACCTACACTAAAGCCCTACCTGTCATTTCCTTGGGCTTCTTGACGCCCATTATCTTCAACATAGTAGGAGCCACATCAGCAAGCATCCCAACCGGCTGCATCAGACTAAGGTCTCCATCAGGTGGATCTCCTGCTGAACTTGCCTGTCCCTTGTACTTATTCCCCACAATTAAGAATGGAACTGGGTTTGTACTATGCTCTTTGTCTATCTCCCCTGTTTGCAGGTTAACAACTTCCTCTGCATTCCCATGATCAGCTGTAATCAAGACAATACCGTCTTTGGCCAATACATGCTCTATTACTTTACCAAGCCCCTTGTCAGCAGCCTCGCATGCCTTGACAGTGGTCCTCACCTTCCCTGTATGTCCCACCATGTCAGCATTAGCATAATTCATTATAATAGCATCATACTTATCTGACTCAATAGCCTTGACTGTTTCCTTTGTAATAGCTGCTGCTGACATTTCAGGAGCTTTATCATATGAAGAAACTTTAGGCGATGAAACAATCTTCCTGTCCTCTCCAGGAAATGGATCTTCAATAGTACCATTCAAGAAAAATGTAATATGAGCATATTTTTCAGTTTCAGCAACATGAAATTGTTTCAATCCTGCATTACTGATAGCTTCTGCCAAACAATTGTGCACTACTAAAGGAGAAAATGCCACAGCAACAGGTAGTTCTTTCTCAAACTCAGACATGGTGGAAAAAAATAGGTCTTTTATATATTCGCGCTTAAACTTAGAAAAGCCTGGTAAAACAAAAGCCTTTGTTAGTTGTCTTGCCCTGTCTGGACGAAAGTTGAAGAAAATTGCAGCATCACCTTTCTTTACAACACCTGTGGGTTTACCCTCCTTGCCTATTACTACTGGCACGAACTCTTCGTCATATACTTTTTTCTTGTATGAATCTTCAATAGCTTTTTCAGGATCAGTAAAATAACTATTTGCAATGCCATTTACCATCGCCTCGTACACCTTTTGAACCCTGTCCCACCTGTTGTCTCGATCCATGGCATAGTAACGGCCGGAAATTGTGGCTATCTTCCCTCTCTTCAACTTTTTGATCTTTTTCTCTAGCTCTTTTACAAAATCAATCCCGCTATTATATATACAATCCCTTCCATCTAAAATAACATGGATGTATACTTCTTTTACTTTCTGTTTCTTGGCCAGCTCCAACAAAGCAAAGCAATGCTCCTGACTAGAGTGGACATTGCCAGGACTGATAAGACCAATCAGATGAAGTGCTGATTTTTTCTTCTTCACATGACCTGTTGCCTTGATAAAAGCCTTGTTATCAAAAAAACTCTTATCAGCAATTGTTTTGTTTATTCTAGGAAGTGTCTGGTAGTACACTCTCCCTGCCCCAATATTCAAATGCCCCACTTCTGAATTTCCCATCTCACCAAACATTAAACCAACTTCATTTCCAGAAGCATTTATCGTCATCACCGGATATTCCCTTAATAGCCCATCGAAAATAGGGGTTTTAGCGCGACTTATCGCATTACCATCACCTTCTGGGGCCACTCCCCAACCATCTAAAATTGCTAATACTACTGGCCTTGATTTTCCCATATCATATTCTTGTTAAATCTGTTAAAAAAGTGCCCTACCTGTCATCTCCTTTGGTTTCTTTACCTCCATCATTTTTAAAAGAGTGGGTGCGACATCAGCTAAAATACCATCCTTTAATTTAATACCCCTGGTATTATCTTTCACTAAGATACATGGCACTGGGTAAATGGTATGCTCAGTCATAATCTCCCCTGTTTTGTTGTTAAGCATCTCTTCAGCATTCCCATGATCAGAAATTATCAGTGCCTGTCCTTTTTTAGAAAGGATCAATTTAATAATCTTGTCAATCTCACCATCAACAACCTTGACTGCCTTCTTAGTAGCTGTGAAGTTGCCAGTATGACCCACCATGTCTGGGTTGGCAAAATTAACGCAGTAAAAATCAACAGAGCCTTCTTCAATATGTTTGATTACTTCATTGGAAACCCCCTTGGCCGCCATTTCCGGCCTCTTGCCATAACTGACCACAGTAGGAGAATCCACCTTCACTCTGATCTCCCCTGCTACAGGATCTGCATATCCCCCGTTAATAAAATATGTAACGTGTGCATATTTTTCTGACTCAGAAATATATAGTTGTCGCTTGTTTAACAATTCCATTGTCAAAGTATGCTCCAAGTCAACAGAAGGGAAAGCTGTCATCACGTTATCCAAGTCAGGACCAAAACCTGTCATTGCAACAAAACGAATATTCTTAGAAAACTTAGTCCTGCGGAAAGCCCCTGGGTTACTCTTTTGAAAATCATCTTGTACAAAAGCCTTAGTTATCTGGCGGGCTCTGTCACTACGTGCATTAATAAAAAAAACAGCATCATTGTCCTGTATAGTTGCAACTGGCTTGTTGTCCTCAGTAATTACAGTAGGGCAAATAAACTCATCAGTATCCCCCCTATTATATGATTGAGCTAAAGCCTCTTCTGCACTAGGAGCAGCACAGCCTTTACCAAGCACCATTGTTTCATATGCCTGCTTGGTTCTTTTCCAAATCTTGTTCCTGTCCATGGCATAGAATCGTCCCATTATAGTGGCAATCTTTTCATGACCCAGCATATGCCCCCTTAACTCATGTAGATAATTAGTAGCACCATGAGGCGAAGAGTCACGACCATCAGTAAACAAATGTATGAAAACCTTTTTTATATCCTCTCTCCTGAAATACTCCAACATTGCATATAAATGCTCTGGAAATGCATGAGCACTATTACCATCTGTCAATAAACCCATCACATGGACAGCTGTGTTGTATTTTTTTATATGAAAGACTGCTTGCTTGAAAGCCTCCTTCTTAAAAAAAGTTCCATCATGAATAGCCTCAGAAATTTGGACTAAATCCTGTTTAACAATCCTCCCAGCCCCTATATTTATATGTCCTGATTCTGAATTTCCCTGCTGTCCCTTGAACAAACCAACATGCTCCCCATGTGCCTTAAGCGTGGAATTGGGGTACTTCTTCATATAGCCAAAAATATTTGGCGCTGTTTCTGGGGTTACTGCATTTCCCTTGTTTTTAAAATCTGCCAAACCAAAACCATCCAAGATAATGAGGGCTGTGGGGAAACTTTTCTTTTCTTGACTAGTTTGCTTCTTTATCATAGTAGTGGGTATTATAGTCCATCTGGTTAATTATTTCAACCAAAAGGACAGCCATATTGGCTGCCCTGATTTATTGAATATTCATGCCCTATTTCGCAACCTCTCCTTCAATCTTCATCAATCTATTATACTTCTCCACTCTCTCACTTCTAGACAGGGAGCCTGTTTTGATAAACTCAGCATTTACAGCAACAGAAAGATCAGCAATGAAAGTATCTGCTGTCTCTCCTGACCTATGGGACACGGCCACCTTATAGTCATTCTTCTTAGCTAAATTAATAGCATCAATAGTTTCTGATAAACTACCTATTTGATTTAATTTGATTAACACTGCATTGCCAACTTTTTCATTAATTCCTTTTTGTATTCTCTCAACATTGGTGACAAACAAATCATCTCCAACTAAGGACACCTTCTTGCCCAACTTTTTAGTCAAAATCTTCCAATTATCCCAATCATCTTCAGACAGTCCGTCTTCAATGAACATAATTGGATACTTTTTAACCCAACCAGACAGTACCCTCACCATCTTATCAGCTGTAGAAGCCTGTCTAGGGCTTACAAAGTAGTACTTCCCTCGACGATAGAATTCAGAAGCAGCTATATCAAATCCAAGAAAAACATTCTTACCAGGTACAAAGCCTGCTTTCTTAATCGCCTGGATAATTAATTGAATAGCTCTTTCATTGTTTAGCAAATCTGGAGCAAAACCACCCTCATCACCAACACCGGTACTATATCCTTTTTTATTCAAAATCTCAGATAAAGAATGGAATATCTGCGATCCAATCCTCACCCTCTCCGAAAACCTCTTGTGCAAAGGAATTATCATAAACTCCTGCACACTCAGATTATTATCAGCATGTCTTCCTCCATTCAAAATATTCATAGTGGGTACTGGCAAACGCCATCCTTTTTCTTTCAAAGAAAACACTCTACGTATATGCCTGTACAAAGGAATTCCTTTTGAAGCAGACGCTGCTCTACAACTGGCCAAAGAAACAGACAGGATAGCATTGGCTCCAAGCCTTTTCTTGTTCTCAGTACCATCTAATTTAAGCATTACACCATCAATTCTCCTCTGACCCATGGCATCCTCCCCCTTCAAAGCTTTGGCAATACTGGTATTTACGT
>CAYPPF010000004.1:19899-44126 GCA_964412535.1 uncultured Gammaproteobacteria bacterium
CTACCACCATACCGCTTAGCCCCATCCCTTAATTCCAAGGCCTCATGAACTCCTGTGGAAGCCCCACTCGGTACAGAGGCCACTCCAACAGAACCATCTTGAAGAACTACAGTGGCTTCTACGGTGGGATTGCCACGAGAGTCTAAAATCTCTCTGGCAGTAATTTTCTTAATAGCTGTTTTTTTCATAAAATGAATTTAAATAATTTTTTGTAAAATTGAATACTCAGGCACAGTAGATCTAGTTACTACTTTTACTAGATAACCAGCCCCTCCGTGCGCACTCTTAATCTCCTCATCTTGTTCATTATACATCTTTTTGATAGAGATTCGCAAATCTTTTTCTCCTGGTCTCATGATTCGAACTCTGTCCCCCACTCGCAAAGCATTGTGAGGCCTTACAAAAACATTAAAACTTTTATCTCCCTTCACACAATCAACAACCTCCCCCACAAACTGTTGATCACTACTTACATGACTCTGTTCTGTGTCCTGCTCCACCTTGTCCCTACCAAATAAAAAGCCTGTTGTATATCCTCTGTGCATTAACTTTTCTAAAACATTCTTTTTCAAATACCTCAACCTTCTCTTTATCATCCCAGCATCCCCGCCAATCAAATCAAGAGCCTCTCTATATGCTTTGACCACTGCAGACAAGTAAGCTACGCTTTTTGCACGCCCCTCTATTTTGAAGCTACCTACTCCAGCCTTGACAAGCTCTGGTAAATGCTCAATCAAGCAAAGATCTTTTGAATTAAGGATGTATGTACCATTCTTGTCCTCCTCAATTGGTATTTTAATACCCGAATGCTCTAACTCTTCCATGTCAGCACATACGGTATTAGTATTCCCCATCTTATACTTCCATCTGCATGGCTGGGCGCAATCTCCTAAGTTAGCACTCCTACCAACCAACCACGAACTTAAAATACAACGACCTGAATAACTCATGCACATTGCTCCATGAACAAAGTACTCTAGTTCCACCTTTGGAACTCTCTTGTGTATTTCCTTTATCTCTTCCAAACTTACTTCCCTACCCAAAATCACCCTCTTTACCCCTTGTGCATGCCAAAACTTTACCGCCTGCCAATTAACAGCGTTGGCTTGAGTGGATAAATGAATATCACAATTGGGTGCATACTTTTTAACTAGTTCCATCACTCCAGGATCTGAAACAATCAATCCATCTGGCTTCCATTGGTTTAATTTCTTTAGATACCCAGGCAATACTTTCAGATGCCTGTTGTGTGCATATATATTCACTGTAACATATATTTTCTTTTTCAATTCATGAGCCTTTTTAATGGCTCTTTCAACATCACCTAACTTAAAACGATTAATCCTTACTCTCAAACTAAAATCTGGTATCCCTATATATATAGCATCAGCCCCATACGCAAAAGCATACTCCATCTTTTCTGGGGAGCCTGCTGGTACTAATAGTTCAACCTTCTTTTTTCTGGGCATAAACACAAGCCCTCCCGGAAAGGGAGGGTGTTATTATTATTTCTTACTACCTTTTTTCTTCACCCTACTTACTCTAATCATTCCGCTACACGGGACAATCTCTATCCCTTTCTTTTCCAGCTCATCTAAGAACAAATTCATTCCCAATGAATCTGAGGCTCCATGTCCGGCAATCACAACATTCAAGTAGTGTTCTGAAGCTTTTTCCATGGCCTTGTCTCGTATGTGCATTCCAATAACCGTACTTATCCCATGTCTAGACATTTCCTTGTATACTTTATCAGATGGACTAGTACCTCCTGTCATCTCCACCGTATGCTTTCCTACACGATGCCTCTTGTTACCAGTAAATATTCTAGGTCCTACACCGCGCTTCCTAGCTTCTTGGTATTCTGGAATCTCCAACAACACATCAATCAAATCGCCCACCAGGCGAGGTTTTCTTTTGTTGATATACTTGGTCAAAAAATCAGTCACTAGATTATCAGTAATAGTGTGGGTATTCATCAAATTAATCTTCAAAAGTTTTGCGATATCAACTGCTCTCTCATGATTGGCAGGATGTACTCCTCTACCCACTTCTTTTATCCTCTCTTCCATAATCTTTTCTGCAACATGTACAGGCACTCCTGCCTTGGCTAACACTTCCACCTGTAGTTCCATTACTGTGTGAAGACTGGCTAGCCCAAATCCAATTGGATGGTGTGCTATTACTAGATCAATTGGCTTACCCCTCTCACCTAGCTGACTAGCCACCAAAACTTCACCTGGACCTATGTCGATACCTACCATCACTCTCTTGATTGAAGCCTTAGAATCATCAACATGAATCTGGCTGTCAGCATATGGATTGTCTAAAAGACCTTTGTTAAAATATTCTTTATCCTTTGATTTGAGGCTCTCGTACTCTTTCTTCACCACAGACAAATACTCCTTTACTCCTTTTTGACCCCGAATATCAGCCTTAACAGCCATCTTCAGACCCATCTCAAATACTTGTTTTACCGTCATCATACTATTATATGTTAATATATACCATCTTTGCAGTATTGTAGCTGATATGGCGCATTTTGTCAACTTATACCCAAGTAAAAAACCGGCTATTTAGCCGGTTTTCCGCCTTTTTAATCTTTAATTACTTTTCCACACTCAACTTGACCTTTGCACTACCGACTTCCTTTTCTTCGCCTTTCTTGCCCTCTTTTAGCTCACTAGCTAACACGTTCTTTTTAATATCATCAGCAAAATCAATAAATACTGATTTAAGGAGACTGTCCTCAGTAGAGTACTCCACTACCGCAGTATCTTCAATAGTCATCTTCTGCTCTTTACGAATCTGGTTAATAGTACGCACTATTTCTCTTGCCAAACCCTCTTTCTTGAGTTCTTCAGTAATTGTAGTATTCAAGAACACCTTTAATTGCCCATCCTCTTTCTCCACCCAATCCTTTCCTTCTGGTTTCTGACCCAAACTTACTTCCTTGACATTCAACTCGCTGGCCACAATTGACAAAAGTTCATCTGAAAGATCCTTACTATCCACCATCAAACCAGACAAGGGCTGTCTCACTCTGATTCCATTCTCTGCACGAAGAGCTAAACCCATTTCAACTATCTTGCGCACTCTTTCCATATTGTTTAGTAATTTTTCATCCACCATTTTACTATCTGCCTCTGGCCAATCTTCTAAATGCACACTTTCTTTGCTATTGTCCAATGCTAGATATATCTTTTCAGCGATAAAAGGAGTAAATGGAGCCATCACCTTGCTCAATGTAATCAACACCTCATTCAACGTAGCTAAGGCAAATTGTCTGTCTTGTTCATCCTCTCCCTTAAACCTGTCCCTTGATCTACGCACGTACCAAGTGGAAAGCTGATCAATAAAATCCTTGATAGGGCGAGTTGCTTTCACTGTGTTGTAGTTGTCCATCTGTGTAGTAACCTCTGCTACTAATTGGTTTAGCCTAGATAATATCCACTTGTCAAGAACATTAGGAGAATCAGCTGGATCTTGTGAAGGTTTTTCTTCAGCATACATTAAATAGAAGGAAAGCACATTATGGAGTAAGTTCACCACCTTGTTATACGCATCTCGTACATCTCGATCATTAAAAAACAAATTTTCAGCCTGCATCACCACCCCGCTCATTAGATAGTACCGAAGAGCATCAACTCCATATTGTTCAATAATTTCCCATGGATCAGTATAGTTCATTTTTGACTTAGACAACTTTTCCCCCTTATCATTCAAAATAGTGCCAGTGGTAACACAATTCTCAAAGCCAATGTCATCAAATAACAGGATAGCCATTACATGCATATAGTAGAACCAGGCACGAGTTTGTGCAATATATTCAGCAATATACTGTCCTGGATACCTTTTCTTGAAAACCTCTTCATTTTCAAATGGATAGTGGAACTCTGCAAAAGGCATTGAGCCTGACTCTACCCAGCAATCAATTACTTCTGGAGTTCTAGACATCTCACTATCGCATTTATCACATTTCAACTTTATTTGGTCAGCCAAATGTTTATGCAGATCCATTTCCTCTACTTTGTCAGTGGAATATACCTCATCAAAATTAACTGCCTTTTCTTTCAACTCTTTCACACTACCGATGCATTCTACCTGATCACAATCCTCTTTTTCACATTTCCAAAACGGCAAAGGAGTTGCCCAATATCTATTCCTAGAAATGTTCCAGTCAGGAGCTGTTTCCAAAATGTTTAAAAACCTACCGTGCTTTAGATGTTCTGGATACCAATTAATTTTTTCGTTCAATTTGATTAACCTCTTCTTTACCTTCTGGATGTTGATGAACCAAGCATTAATTGGGTTGTAGTAAAGCTGAGTATCACAACGCCAGCAAAATGGATAGTTGTGCTTTTCCTTCTCAGTCCAATAAATTAATCCTCGCTTTTCCAAATCCTCCACAATCAAAGGGTCTGCATCTCTGTAGTACATCCCCTTCCAAGGAGGAATGACATCTGTTAGATGGCCAGTGCTATCTAAATGCAGAACCATGGGCAAATCATTCTCTTTCATGACCTCTATATCTTCTTCACCATACGGAGCAATGGTCACCACACCAGTACCCTCATCATCACCCACAAAGTCAGCTCCAACTACATAATGAGCTTTCTTACCTTGCTTATCATAGTCAAAGTCATATGAAGGCTCATAATCCATGCCTATTAATTTCTTTCCTTTTATTTCTTCCAAAATCTTGTAATCCTTGGTCTTCAATATTTCCAACCTATCCTTAGCTAGAATATATTTTTCTCCCCCCTCCTCTACTTTAACGTATTCAAGATCTTTGTGAACTGCCAAGGCAATTGTCACCAACTTGTTCCAAGGAGTAGTAGACCAAGCCAAAATATATGTATCATCTTCACCTACCACCTTAAATTTGAATACTGTAGAAAAATCTTCAATATCTTTGTAGCTATTATCCATTGCCGTTTCTGCCTTGGAAATTGGAGTTTCACAACGGGGGCAATACATCAAAACTTTGTTCCCTTCATATACCAATCCCTTGTCCCAAATAGTTTTTAATGCCCACCACACAGATTCCATGTATGTGGGGTCCATTGTCTTGTATGAATCATCAAACTCAATCCATCTCCCTATCCTATTAATCATCTTCTTCCATTCTTGAGTGTATATCAAAACCTTTGAACGGCATGCCTCGTTAAACCCAGCAACACCAACCTTCTTTTCAATATCTTTCTTGCCTGAGGTTCCTAACTCTTTTTCAATTATACTTTCAATTGGCAATCCATGACAATCCCATCCCCAGCGCCTTCTAACCCTGTACCCCTTCATAGTCCAATATCTAGGGACAACGTCTTTAATAACTGAACTCAAGATATGACCATAATGAGGAAGTCCTGTAGCAAAAGGAGGGCCGTCATAAAAAACATACGGCTTGTCCTCGGGACGAGAAGCAATTGATTTCTCAAAACACTTGCGCTCATCCCAGTATTTTAGTACTTCTTGCTCATTTTCATTTGCATTATATGGCATATTTTTGTGATTAAAAAAAACCACCCGCTAGATCGAGAACCCTGCGTTGGGTGGTACCATCTCGATTTCACCTTTAGTGGCATCTTTATTACAGCTATTACGGGCTTACCCGAAAGGCTCTACTCCCGCTTTTTGCGGTTTCTTCCTTTAGCGTTCCTGGTGATATCAGGTCAAATGCTTTTGTAATTATGTTATGATTATATGATAATTAGGCAGGCTTGTCAATCTCTGTGTCATCAACTACTTTTTTCTTTAATCTACTCATCTTTTCGCTTCTGTCTATCAAGCCACCCATTCCTTCTGTCTTTTTACTTGAAAAATCTATTTCTGGACTCTTTTTAGTACGGAAAGCAGGTTTTTCATATGTAACATAGTATTTACTAGGTCCAACTAAAACAGCATATCTACCTTTTCGATCAGTAACACCAGTATCTACCAGTTTGTTATATGCAGAATCAAACACCCTGACAACAACCTTGCCCAAAGGTTTTTCATTCAAAATTTCTCTTACCACACCCCATGAATCTGGCAACTTCGCATGTGCAAACCTATGAGCCAAGCTGTAGAAAAGAAGATGTAGGAAGAAAATTGCAAAAATCAAAGCTGTTGGAGAAATGGCCAAAGAAACTACACTGGCCATCAAGCCAACAATCCCGACAATTTTATGTATTCTCCTTTTAGTATGGTCCCTCAATACTTGGGAGGTAGGAACCTCTTCACCAACTGGATCCAAAGGTATTGCCTGGGTCAAACTAGTATTCTCATTCATGACATTGATAACTGTTCCGTGATATAAATTTAGATATGAACCATCTTCATCTGCTTCTCTCAAATGCTCGCTAAATCCAGCAAAACCTTGTTTGTCAACTTCCAAACGATATTCCCCTGGCTCTGCAACCAACAAGTATCTGCCTTGCGAATCAGTTACTTGAGAACTGACCACCCTATCTGTCTTAGCATCAACCAAGCGAATTACAACTAAATCTAATGGCTGTTTATTAAACGCATTATATATAACACCCCACTTTTTTCTCTTACGCAAACGCAATAACAAGAGAGGCTCTGCAAAAATACTGCGTAAAAAAGCTAAAATTTGTGGCAAGCTAAATCCAATTGCCACATTGGCAACACCTGCTGCCACCATCACTGGAGCAGCCACTCTTTCATTTGCTTTTTCGACCTTAGGGTTGTCTATAACTTTCTTTACAGCCTTAATTACTTTTTTAGGGGCCTCTATTATAATCGCAATAACTTTTACCTCTTCCTTTTCCACGACCTCTTCTTCCACAACATCAACTTTTTCCTCTTCTATTGGAACAGAAGCCGGAGGAACATTTCCTTCGCCACTAGAAATTGGGCCTGAACCATCTTGACCTCCACCGTCCTGCCCGCCACCTCCATCATTTACTGGCGCCCCTCCATCATCATCTCCACCATCCACTGGATCAGCTGGATCATCATCTCCACCATCCACTGGATCAGCTGGATCATCATCAATCGGCTCGTCATTATCGTCTCCAGGAGGAGGTTCGTCTTCGTCGCCCCCTTCTGGCGGCACTGTTAACTCAATAGTAACTTCATTACCCATGACACCATCAAGAGACTGGCCATATGCTTTAATGAGGTTCAAACCTGTATTCAGCAAAATCACTGAAGACTCAATGCCCAGCGTCTTAAAAGTATATGTCCAGTTATCTCCAACAACTGAAGCTGATTTATACTCATCTCCTGGAATAGAAGAATTGCGCAATTTTACAAAAGCGGCATCCAACATATTATCATCTGGCTTGTCTATCCCGCCAGTCAGTTTGGGAGTACCATGAATCTTTACTCCATCTTTCATGCCAGAATCAAAACTTATCTTAGTTGGCAACCCAACTTCACTAAGAATTATATCATCAGCTGCCTCATGTTGCTGCATCTCCCCGTCTACTGAACCAGCATAATCTACGCAAATCTGTTTTTCACCACTATTTGCTGACAGTGTAAAAGGCGCCTCGATTGTCCTGTAATCTGGATCATCAGTGGGATTGCTTCCACCTGTCAAATCATACCCTACCCCTAGATAATTGCACAAAAAGCCTATGCCTTCAACATTTTCTGCTTCAACTGCCCTGTACTGTGTAACAAAAGTTGTGAAATACAAATCTAATACAACCTCTTTTGACGCTGCATACTCATCGTTGTCGTTTATCACAATATATCCATCAATATCTCCCCCTAACGCACAGTTAGGACCCTTACACTCTGGTGGTGGATCTGGATCTTCATCACCATCTGCCCCTCCATCACCATCAGCATCTGGTGGCACTGGATCAGGTGCATTAGTTGTAGTACCAGAAGCACTAGAGCCTAAAGCTGTTGTTACCAAATCTTGATTCCTGGCTTTCGCACTAAAACTATATGAAGTATTCTCGCTCAACCCCCCCACCGTTACAGTTCCCCACTGTGCCAATGTCAACCACACCTCGGAAGCTTCTAACCCACCATTAGCTGCTACCCAATTATTTGCAAACTGTCCATTAGAGTTTAAATAGATAGCATATGTTGTGGCAGCTGGATTAGTTCCTCCGTCATTTACAGTGACGTTAAGGGTGATTGGAGTAGCTCCATTAACAGTTGGGGCCGCAGGAGTTGCTGCATATGTATAGAAGCTGACTTCTTGTAAAGAAGAGGTTGAATACAACCAGGTATCATATGACCAAATGTTTGCATAGTACCTAGTATCTGACGAAAGGCCTGAAATAGTGCCTGTGGTAAAATTCTGGAAATCTATATTCCCTAGCCTTGTCATTGTAGAGGAATTAATCTCTGTATCAGATTCTGATATTGGTGTACTTTCGGCATAGAAAAGCTTATATTGAGAAAAATTAGATTCTGTGCTGGTTGTACCTAAGTTCAACAACACAGAAACACTACTCGTAGTATTCATTGTCAAAGGCCCGGGCCTAGTAGGCATGGCCGTATCAGCCGCAAATGCAGCCGAAACTACAAGTGAACTTTGCAAAATACCATCATTAGGCTTGATACGAACGTATGCTGTTGAAGTATCCATGTTTGGTATGTCTGCAGATATATCCCATTTTATTTCCAAATCAACAGATCCGTCATTGTCAGTATCAATACTCTCAATATACCCTGTTGATGTTGTCACTCCGTCTCCTTCCCCGCTCTGACTCACACTACCCAAAGTGGAAGAAGCCCATGTGGTTCCATTAGTAGAATATTCAACCGTCAAATTGGTTTTATTACTATTAACGTCTGCAATAGTAGTAGTAACCAGCACCATTGTAGAAGATACTTGTGAAGGGGTAATTGCTGTTACTGAGGGGGCTGAATTAGATGCCACCCAAACAAATGTTCCAGCATCTCCATTGACATTACCTGTTCCACCACTAGTTGAAGTTGTTGCGCCAGCTACATTCAGACTTCCTGAATAGTCAATATATACACAACCTCCACCGCCGCCGCCACCTTCATACACTAGATCTCCACCTGTATCTGCTGAATCACCACCATCACTTGTTAGAGAACCACTTAATGTCAAATCTTTAGTAGTTATCTTTACACCACCACCTGCACCACCACCACCATCTCTGCTTCCGCCTGCACCTGCAGTACCATTTTCACCATCAGCAGTCAAGGAGCCGGCAATGGTAAGGGTGTCTGTGATATTTAAAATGGCCAAACCACCACCTGCACCACCTGCACCAAGCGTGGCACCACCACCACTAGAACCTGTAGTAAGAGGATTAGTACTAGAACAATATACTGCACCACCTGCATCTGCATTCAAATTCGCGCCACCAGCTCCCCCATGTCCAGCACCAGAACCATCAGAATTGCCATATATACCCTTGCCTGGACCAAAACCATCCTCATCACTACCAGAATTATCATACCCTCGATTATTCACACTAATTACCCCTCCTGCATTAACAGTAATTGAAGTGGCTGATACGTTTAAAGCGTGTATTGGAGTGGATGTTGGATTTGCCACATGTGTCAGAACCCCCCCGCTTTGCACAGTTATGGTATCAACACTTAACGCGGTTGTCGTGGTAAACCCATACAATGTAGTAGTAGCATCTTGCGCTATTATCATATCCCACGTACTCGAAGAAGTTAACACTGATGTTTCATATAATTCTAAGGTAGTGCTAGCCACAGTAAGGCTTGTATTGGGTGTAAATGTACTACTACCTCTAAATGAAACCTTTCCAGTGCCATCTCCCCCGCTAAAAGGACTGGCATCATCCAAAGTCAGTGAATTAGTAGAA
The DNA here is from genome assembly GCA_964412535.1 of uncultured Gammaproteobacteria bacterium. Taxonomy (GTDB): domain Bacteria; phylum Patescibacteriota; class Patescibacteriia; order Magasanikbacterales; family UBA922; genus CAYPPF01. The sequence goes on from CAYPPF010000004.1 coordinate 29,679, forward strand.
CTAACAACATAGACGGCCATATCACTGACGGTCAAACTATCTACTGATAATGAATTAGTCACTTGGGGTGTTATAGCACCAAGAGTGCTTGTGTTTATCGCATACAGCCTACTATCAGTACCATTAGTTTTTTTAAACAAAGCAACTCCAGCTCCGCCATATTGATTTCCACTTCCACCCCACATTTCTACATCTGTACCATAGAAAGAAGTAGTATTAGTGTATTCAACATATATACAACCCCCACCTCCGCCACCACCCTGCTCGCTTCCATCGTCCCCACTATCAACCGAATTAGCTCCGTTAGAAGTAAAGCTCTGTGGAGTTCCAGCAACTGTGCCTGCAACTATCTTCACACCACCACCCGCACCACCACCACCATCTCTATTGGATCCACCACTAGTACCCATGGCACCATCAGCATTTAAAATACCGTTCATTGTAAAAGTAGTGGTTACGGTTAATAAAACGAAGCCACCACCATCACCACCAGTACCGTTAGTGGGGCCTCCGCCACCAGAACCCATTGAAGCAGGGCTGGAAATATTACAATAAGGTATGCCCCCTTGTCCACCATTCAAATCGCTCCCACCTTCTCCTCCATGACCCGCACCAGAACCATCAGAACCACTAGCCACTCCTCCACCAGGACCATTTCCATTCGCACCAGCACCACCACCTGTAAAACCCCTACCATTTATACCAATTACACCACCAGCTTGCACATCAACATTATCAGCACGTATATCAATCCAATATGCAGCATCACCTCCAACATTTTCTGAATGAGTAAGTGTACCACCACTGTTAATAGTCAGGTCTCCTGTAATGGAAATGGTGGAAGAATTGTTTTGAATAAATGAAGAAGCATTTGTGATAGTAATATCTCCGCCAGTGCCAATACCTGCTTCCATTATTAAATTATTAGCATTGATCCCGTCACCAATAGTCAGTGTACTAAAGTTTAAATTCTTTCCTTCAGTTACACATCCTGACGTGGTGGCATCAAGCAAGGCACCATCACTAAGAGTAACATCATCTGCGCTAGTGGGCTCCTGATCATTGGACCAATTAGCATCTGTACACCAATCAAGATCCCCACCACCACCATCCCATGTTACAGCCGCAGCATTTACTGGCCTTGCAAAAAAGCTAACAAAATCAATATCAAAAAACACCATGGTAACAAAAAGTACCAGAGTTAATAACACTAATAACCTATCTTGGTATTTCGATTTCATCATAATTGTCTATCTATACAACGTTTAGTCTAAACAAGAACAATTTCTCATTATCCTTGAGACTTTTCCATTACCTATATTTTATCATTTTATGGAGATAAAAAAAAGGGTCTTTTAAGACCCTTTTTACTAAGTTATTAACACCCAACTTTTATCTTATTTCCAGCGTTATACTAACATTCAACAAAATCTCTGTACTACCTGATTCCAACTGAGGGGCTACCTCTCCTCCCATACCAAGAGCTTCACTATATGCCTTGTAAATAGGACCACCCACATTTGACTCATATTCGTCATATGACACAATCCCTACTACTTTTACACCAAGAGCATTTGATAGTGCTAAAGCCTTTTCTGCAGCCTTTTCTAGGGCTTTTGCCCTCGCCTCTGCCTTATACACATCTTTATCATCAATTGTGAAATCAAGCCCGCTTACACTGTTAACACCCACCTTGCCTGCTAGGGCCAGGATCTGGTTAGCTTTTTCTAAATTACGAATCTTTACCTTAACACTCTGCCTTACTTCATATCCACTCAATTCCCTGCCATCTTCCTCGCTATAGTTATATCGTGGATATATATTATAGCTAGATGTTTGCAAATCCTCTTCTTCTATTCCCAATTCCTTCAAACTAACCATCAACTTATTCATTACCAAAGTATTTGCTTTCTGAGCCTCTAATACGGTATCCCCTTCAGAAACCATTCCCATAGTTGTGATAGCTATGTCTGGCTTAGCAGTCACCTTGCCTTGTCCTTCCACAACAATAGTCTTTTCTGCTCTGTCAGACTGGCCAATGTAGTAGTACTCTTGCAAATTATTACGTATCATTGTGCCAAGCAATACTATTATATACACCAATAATATACCAAACAACGTAGCAAATATTTTTTTCAAAAGTGCACAATGTACTCCTCTGCATCCGCACTTTTCATCTACCAAAGGAAGAACAGCGCTTTTCTTTTTCCGGCTTGCGCCAGTACCGGCTTTTTTTCTGACAGGCATATTTATTTTATTATGAAATATTATGTATATTATATCACATTTACAAACTACTCACTAACCACCTCAATACCAGGCAACCTCTTTCCAGCCAAAAATTCTAACATAGCCCCTCCCCCAGTTGAAACAAAGTCAACATATTCTGCCATTTCCACAATATCCATACTTTGAATGGTCTCCCCTCCTCCAATCACTCCGTATGCCCTGCCTTTTGAACGGGAAGCAACTAATCTGGCTACTGAAAGCGTGCCAATATCATATGGCTTTTGTTCAAAATATCCCATAGCCCCATTCCAAACCAAAGTTCGGGCTTTTTTGATATGCTGAGCAAACAGTTGTATGGTTGCCGGCCCAATATCAAAAATGGCTTCATTCTTCTTGCAAATATTCTTGTCCTTACCAACCACAACCTGCCTGTGATTTTTTCCATCTTCTGTACCTACAATTAAGTCTAGAGGCAAAATAATTTTTCTTTTTTTACAATACTTAACAATATCCTTTTGTAGTTCATCATCTACTAAAGACTTGCCAACTTCATACCCTCTCCCTTTCAAATATGTACTAAAAATTGCCCCGCCCACAAGCATTTTGTCAACTTGAGGCAGAAGGTTTTTAATAACAGGAATCTTTGTTTCCAATTTAGCTCCGCCTATAACAACCACAAAAGACTTTTTAGCTTCTTTCAACAGCTTAGTTAAAATATCTATTTCTTGTTCCAACAAAAAACCGGCATATGCTGGCAAGTACTTTGCTACCCCTGATATAGAAGCATCTCCCCTGTGTGCCACTGCAAAGCCATCCAGTACAAACCCATCAGCAAGATGTGATAACTCTTGACCTAATATACCCTGGTCTCCTTTTTCATGAGGGGAAAACCTAATATTTTCTAACATTACCACCTCTCCAGCACCAATCTTTGCTGTTTCTTGCTCTAAAGAGGATTTTTCTTTTCCATCCATTTGCCAATCCCCTGTTTCTAGCTTGCGCACATTCTTTTTTAGTATCTTGCCCAAATACTTAGCAACTGGATCAATCTTAAGTGAATCAACTATTTTACCCCCCGGCCTTCCCAAATGAGTAACCAGGATCACCTTTGCTCCCTGGTCCACTAAATACTCTATGGTTGGCAAAGAGGCTAGTATTTTTGAATCTTCCAATACCTTTCCTTTTTCTAGAGGTACATTAAAATCCACGCGCACCAATATACGTTTGCCTCTTATATTAGGTATGTCCTTTATTGTTCTCATACGACAGGCTAAATTTGAAGCTCTACTTTGCTAATACCTCTGCCATTTCCACTAAACGATTAGCATATCCCCATTCATTGTCATACCAAGCAACCACCTTAACCAAATTTCCATCCACCACTTTGGTCATCCCCAGGTCAACAATAGAAGAATATTCATTACCAATAAAGTCAGAAGACACTAAAGGCTCTTCAGTAACAGTCAAAATTCCCTTCAAATATCCTTCAGAGGCTTTTTTCATTGCTTTGTTTATCTCCTCCACTGTAGTTGATTTTTTAAGAAGAAAGGTAAAATCTGTTAAAGACACAGTAATAGTTGGCACCCTTACAGAGATGCCATCAAACTTACCCTGAAGCTCTGGAATCACCTTAGTAGTAGCCACAGCAGCCCCAGTAGTGGTAGGCACCATGTTCTGTGCTGCAGCCCTGGCTCTACGTAGATCCTTGTGAGGCCCATCCTGTATATTCTGATCTGCTGTGTATGCATGTATTGTTGTGAGCATAGCCTTTTCTATGCCAAAAATATCATTCAACACCCTCACTACTGGTGCTGTGCAATTGGTTGTACAAGAAGCGTTGTCAATAATCTTTTCATCCTTACTATATGACTCACAATTTATCCCGCGCACATACGTACCAATCCCATCACCCTTTGCAGGGGCTGAAATGATAACCTTTTGAGCTCCTGCCTTAAGGTGAAGACTTGCTCCTTCCTTGTCCCTAAAGACTCCTGTGGATTCTATCACCACATCAACTCCAAGTTTTTTCCACGGCAACTTGCTGGGATCTTTTTCTGCATATGTATTGATTTTCTTTCCATCAACGACCAAATGTTCATCAGCATGCTCAACCGAATAATTAACATCTGGATATGCAGTATCATACTTCAAAAGATGGGCTAAAGTTTTGTTGTCAGTCAAGTCATTAATAGCCACCACCTTTATATTCTTCTTCTCTTTTGCCACCTTAAAAGCATGGCGACCAATCCTCCCAAACCCATTAATTGCTAGTTTAATCATATTGTTTTACTAAATTAGAGATTATTATCCCTCTTTACTTACCCAAGTATATCACCTTTGCCAGAAAAAACAAACCCGGGTTTTCCCGGGTTTGTTGATTAATCTTTCAGCCCTGTTATGCAGATAGTTCCGTAAGTAGTTCACCATCAGCATACTCTTCTGTTTCACCTACTGTTACGATTCTGTCCCATCTGAAGTTAAGGGACTCGAATGTTGGTTCATCTGGTATATACCTCTTTACTTGTAGTTCTGCATCAGTTGGATCTGGTTCTAGTCTGTATACCTTTGGATCATTCTCATACTTGATTAGAGTATAGTTTGGATGATGATCAGTGTAGTCAATCTCTGATCCTAGGGTGTACTTGTCTAGTAATCCTTCGGCAATGTCTTCGATCCAGTTCCAAGCGTAGTTAAGGGTCTCAAATACTACTTCTGAAGTGATCCAATATTTCTCTGTACCTAGTAATAGGTAGACCTTTGGATCAGTGACAATCTTGACTAGAGCGCCGTACTTAGGGTCATACTTTGGTCCCCAAGGCATGAAGCCGAGAGTGTCATTAGTAATAGCATCTATTTCAGTCTCTTTTATCACTACTACGTCAGACCAACCATCAAAGTATGTGAAGAACACGTCAGATCGTTTAAAGGCCCGTTTAGTACATTCTGAGGTGATGTAGTAGACAGCTGGTGAACCAACATGCTTGTATGCTCCACCTTTAGTCAAGTCGCATTCTACCTCTTCAACCACCTCTTCCTCTTCTTCTACTACCACTTCCTGGTCAAATCCTTGACCAGTCAGTGTAATGGTGTCGTTAGTGTTTGTAGTGCCACCGTCTGTAGACCTGAACTTTACATATACTGTCTTTACTCCGTTGCCTTCGGTGAGGGTCCAGTCTGAAGTTGTGGCGTAGTCTACGTACGAGGCGCCGGTGAAGGCTGAACTACTTGAGAGAGCCATCTTTTCTGCACCCTCTGCATTGATGGTCAACACAACTTCCAATGAATCAGTTTCGTATGCACCAGAATTGATAGTGATTGCATTGTCTAGCTCACCATCGTCTGTAAGGTTGACTAGTTCTAATTTAGGATCAGCTGCTTCGTCCAAACCTTTGTATGTTACTTTCAAATCATCCACTCCATCACCACTAGTATCCAACATCTGAGAAACATCCTTTTCAAGATCAACTGTTATTGGGTCAGATTCAATCTTTGCTTGTGCTGCTTCAGCACTTGCACTCAAGAAAGTAACTGTGTGTGTGGAACCACCCACTGTAACCTGCTTTGCCTCATTTACAACATACTTGTTGGTAATCTTAGTAGATTCTATTACTTCAGCTTTATCAGATATGGTAGGTGGGTTTAACCCTACTGACTGTTGATCACTACTTGCACCACCACCTCCGCCACCACCATCGCCACCATCAACAGGATCACCACCTCCTCCTACAACTACTACTGGACTATATGCGACAACGAAATCTGTAAAGTGATCAACCATTCCTGTAATCGTATTATTAGCCGCATCAATAGTGAATCCACCCTCTACTGGAACATACTCTGCTCTTTCTGGAGAGTAGTACATGAGATGTAAGTCTGATTCAGCAACACCAGAAGGAAGATCGGCAACCAAGTCAGTATAATCGAATTGAATCTCTGCGTTACCAGTCAAGTTCTTGATTGTAGAGTTACCATTTGCTGTAATCTCAAATGTTGCTTTAGAAAGTGCCTCAAAAGTTTCCGAGTCAGGGGCAGTATAATTTCTCTTAAGATTCAATGTAACATTTCCACTACCCGACTCTAATACACCAGATCCCGCTGTTATCTTAACACCAGAACCATCACTGTCATCTATTGAACCACCCACATTAGCAGCTAAGATCCCACTAGAAGAAGTTGGTGTTCTCGCTGTATTAGCATCCAAAGTCAAGTTATTCCCAGCCGAACTGCTTCCTGAGATTATTATACCATCAGCATATATAGTCTCATCATGTAAAGGGCCCGCACCTTTAACTGTCCACGTGCCGTCATTGACTGCCAAAGAGTACGTACCATCGTCAGGGTCAATCGCTGCCTTCACAACAACCCCTACTGCGTTTTCAGCCCACACATAACCTTCTTCCATAGCTGCGGCACTTGAATCTTTTAACACACCAGTGATAGTTTGGTCAGCTACAGTCAGACCACTATGCTCCTCTCCGGTTGCAAAACTGTGCCCAGTTGTGCTGGCAATAAATGCAGTTTCTACAGCTGCGGCAGCTATATAACCTGACAAGCTGGCGTTAACTGAGTAAGTGTCAGCCTTAACATCAACGCTGTAATTGCCCTCTGCATTTGTCAATCCTGTCTTTACCACATCAGTATCACTATTAGAAAAAGTAACCAGTGCGCCTGACAAGACAGTACCACTAGCATCCTTTATGGTACCAGTTACCGTGATGAAATCATCAGCGGAAACATCAATTGTAACAGTATCTCCTGCTGCAGCCGTACCACTGTAATCTCCTATTCCAAATACATCTACAAAATAATTATATGTAACACTATCTTGAACTGTTAGAACCAAGTTACTGTCTAATCCATTATGCTGCTTACCAAATCTCTTGGTAGCATCAGTAGAATTCTTTAACTCTACAAAAGCATCCATACCTGCCTGCCCACCAGTAAATGCGAAAGTAATATTTCCTGTAGCAGCCATTGTTAGATCAGCGTCTGTCACATTACTACCACTCACTGTTGCTGTGGCTGATAATTCTCCATAATCTGGATGCCATGTCCCCACCTTGTACGTTCCATTTCCTACTTTTACACTAAAGGCACCACTGCTATCAGACGAAGAACCTCTCATCATGCCGCTAGGCAGAGGACGACCATTAGCTGTATCCCATTCATCAATAAATATTGGGACATTGGCTAATCCTGTTCCCCCGACGCTTACTGTACCAGACAGTGTATAGCATGTGTTTACTGAAGGAGAAATATTCTGCCCAGTCTGGTTTTCTGTGGTGACAATGACAGTTCTACTAAACGTGCCACATGTGTCAGTTTTGTCTGGTGGCAACTCACTCTTTACCAGCCATGTGCCAGCATCAACAAACAGAGTATAACTACCATCTGTTCCTGTTCCACCACCGATGAAATCACCATCATCATTAATACCAAAGACTGGCGCATAGCTAATACCATTACCGTTCGTGTCTAGAACCTTACCAGAAATATAGTAGTCTGGTTTTTTAAGGGTTAGCACTAGAGGATTCCCACCTGTAACCTCTTCGCCCTTATAGAATATAACTGCGCTATCCGCAACATTCCTCACCTCTATTTGTCTAAAGGAAGGAGGTAATCCGTGCTTAAACGCACCTATCTCATATGATCCATAGTCTGATACATCAATAGAGAAAGTACCATTGATATCAGTAGTATCAAACATAGGGGCTCCAAAGCCATTCTGATGGACAAACACCTCAATATCAGACAATGCAGTGGTACCATCAGTTACTGTGCCAGTAATTGTCTTATCTGCAGCCGCAAAGGTAAAGGTAACAATATCATTATCATCATCAAAAGTAACTCCTGGAGGAGTATTAAATCCTGTAGTTATTGCTGGGGTTGAGCCAATTCCACTTACAATCAAATCAATTGGCGGAGGAGGTACGCCTGGTAGCTGCACCATCTGACCTCCTGAAGATCCCTTAGGCATCGCAGGACCAACGCCCACAAACCAATTCCCATTACTTGGTAGCTGTAGATCATATCCATTAGCAGCAGGAGTTGTAACATTTGTTAAATTCTTCACAACAAACCTACCAGGTCCACCTGCAAAAATGTCAATACCTATTCCACCAAAATCTGCTATACCGGCTAATTTAACTGTGGTTGTTACTGAAGCACCATTACCAGATGGAGTCAGTAGAATATCTTTAGCTCCTGACTGCCCACCAGATACGCACAGAGGTTCTGGAGAAAATTGTCCAAAATAGTCTGCACCACCCAATGTCACAAATGGTTCAGTTCCAAAATGATAGCAACCATCTGGCAAGCCTGTCAGCTTAACAGAAGAAGTTGCAACTCCATCAGAACTTGTAACAGCACCATCCTCTAAAACAATGGCCTTATCTAACGGTCCTGAAGGGCCCCCGCCAAACATGAACACACTTCCATCAGCCCCAGCTGTAGGGCTTGAAGTAGCACTGCCTGCAAACACCCTTACTGTAATATCATTAGCACCCGCCTCATTTATGTAGTAAGGCATTGTTTCTTTACTTAGCAAAGTAGCACCTGCCCTTACGATCTTTATACCAACAGTATAGCCACCGGTTTCAGGACCCTTAGGCACGTTAGGATTAACTATCTTGCGAAGATCAATAGTAATAGGATCAGTAGATGTTATAGTACCTGTAACCTCAACCTGCACAGTGACTTCTCTTGTTGAATTGTTTGGAGCCACACCATCGGTACTGTAATCCGTATCAAATGCAATAGTACCTGCCGCAAACTCATTAAAATCTGTAAAGAAAGGAGAATAAGTATCAACCTCTACATTTGCTATATTAGTTCCATTAGGAAAGGTTAGTACTATCTGATCATCATCTATCAGAGTTACACCATCAGGAGTGAACATGGTCTGGAACACATTTACATCCTGCCCAGCCATAGAATTGAATGCGAATGCCATATCAGCCTGGCCGAACATGAATTGTTCTCCAGTAAATGAACCAAAGCCTTCTGGCTTAAACTCTCCACCTATGCCGCCCCCATGCTCAATAGGGGGTCCAAACATTCCACCGCCTCCACCAAAGTCACCATAGGTGTTAGCACTACTTTCAACTGAGCCACTGAATGTGTACAATGAAGAACTAACAGCATTCTCAGACAGATCCCTTGTAGAAGTGGAAATCTCTAACTGGAAAGTATCTTCAAAAACCAATCCTGTGGTACCTTCTATTCTAGCTGAACGATTTACCGGATCATATGACACTGCCAGACCAGACACGTTTAAAGTAGAAGTAGGAGTATTTGTCTTTAATATTGTCCAGTTAGCAGGATTGGTAGTACTATATGCCCAATTATTTCCAGCAGGACCGTCACTCATCATTGGTTCACTAAAGAATACTGCACAACTATAGTCATCACACCGTGCTTCCTTTAATATGGGCTGAACAGTGTCCATAGCACCTGTGGTGTATGTATAGTTAGCCACGCTAGCCAGTTCATTACCCGCTAAATCAGTAGTACTTGTACTAAATGTAACTGTGTATGCTGTACTAGGAGATAGTGCTGACCCTGGCGTAATAAACAAACTGTTAGGTCCAGGGTTGTAGGTTACAGTCACTGAGACAGGATTGGAGCCCCTCCTCATGGTTATATTACTATTATTGAGAGTATTGAGATCCATCTGTTCGCTAAAACCGAACTCGAAAGCAGTAAACACATCAAGACCAGTTGAAGCATCATCTAACATCGGATAGATAGTCGGTGCTGTAGTATCGTTAGAACCAGATACGAAAAAGGAAGAGAAGAAACGATCGCTAGTAGCCTCTTCAGCCGTTCCAAGAGTAATACCACTCACACTTGACACAGCCCCCTTAACACGCAGTTCATACTCATTCCCATCAGCCAAAGGATTAAAGGTAATAGACACAAAACGATTTTCTCTGTTATCTAAATCTACAGTGGTGAGAGCAACCGGCAAGCCTTCAGTGACATCCATCAGAGTAAAATTTGTACTATTAACAGTAGAAGAATCTATCATCTCACTAAACTCTACTGTAATTGAAGTATTTGGAGAGGCATTTGTACCAGGCGCTGGAATCATTGATTTAACATAAGGAGGCATTCCCGCACCACTTGTACCATAACCTTCTCCGGTATAGGTTTCTCCTGCAGTGGTAAATGTGATCTCATGTCCTCCTCCTGCCTTATTACCAGCTACCATCCTTCCTCCCTGATCAGTCACTGATTCATTAATTACAAGAGTATAGAATGTGCTAGAAGTTAAATTAACGTTTGGATCAAACATGATTACATTAGAATCATACTCAGATATTGAACCACACCCGGGAGATGTGGGACCCTCACAAAAAGTTACCTTACCTGCTACTTTGGTACTTCCGTCATCAGTGGTTAAGTACACATTACTTTGAGCATCATCAGCCACCGCGTCGTTTATAACACCAGGATTCAAAGCCCTATCAAAACCAACCAATATATTAGAACTAGTTGACATTCCAAAAGAGCCTTCTGGCGGACTACTAAATGTAACGAAAGGATTACCCATATCATCATCACCGCCAACGTAAAAACCACATTCATTAGCTGCTAGATTATAACTATATCCAGTCTCACTCAGGTCAGTTAATACTTCATAGATAAACATTCGACAATAGCCATCCTTGTGTGCAGTGAAGTCATACGAATTGTTGGGTACTAGACCAGTAAGAGTAAAAGCACCTGTTCCGTCAGTAGTAGTTACAGCGGTTGTACCACCATAGCCACCGGCAAAAACATATCCATCAGTCATAGCTGCCTGGCCTGGTCCATAAGTAACAGTACCTGAAAAAGAAAGATTTCCACTTGCAACTGTGGTTACTATAAAAGGACTTGCCTCGCATCCTGCTGCGTCAGAAGCGTTAGGATCAGAACAGAAATAGCGCACATTAGGCGTTGCTGCACCATCTTGACCAACTAAATAATATTCAAAAGTATTACCTGCAGCTGGTACAGATACAGCTGGTACAGTAAAGCTGAACAAATCACCATCCACCTGTACAGCCGAAGAAGTGGCACTACTATCAGAAACATCAGTACCATATACTATGTTAAAGTACTCTTCAGTAGCATCGCTCAAATCCACAAATTGAGCAGCTGTTGTTTGATCGTCAAAAATAAATGCATACATTGTGCCTGTAGTTCCTCCTATAGTTATACTAACGCCCATGTGATCCAACTGTGGAGCATTAGTATCAGCAACTGAATCATATGATGTAGCGTATGAAACTGCAGTTGAAGAAACAAGAGATCCACCTGAAGTGGAAGAAGTGTACACCCAAGCCACATAACTAGTATCTGTTGCGAAAGCGACATTAGAACTGTCAGTAACCCTAAAATCAGGTACAGTTAACGAAGCAGCTGAATGCTGAGAAAACTGCGCCATTGGCATACATTGGCCGCCACAACCTGAACCAAGCGTTGCCTCAGTCAATTCAACAGAACTGGTGGTCATGTAAACAGAGGTATAAAGATATCCCGCTGGCTCTGCCCCAGGAGTCCATGTTATTGAAAAGTCTGCACCATCTAACCCGAAGCTAACAGTGTCATTGTCAGCCAGGGTAACCCCTGAAACTGCGTCAGCACCGGCCCCTCCAAACATGGAGGCGAAGATGGCGATAAAAAGCACCACAGCCATTATAGAGAGGGTGTAGTGGAATTTCCTTTTCAGAAATTCTGTTTTGATTCTTTCTGCCATATGATTTTTAAATTATTAGGCTTTTTTTAATTAAATTAATAAAAATAAAATAGCCAAAACGAGGCTATTGAAATAACCGAAAAATATTTTGTGTGAAGTCTGCCCCTAACACAAAGTTTTTGGTAATTAATTCGACTATGAAATTATACCACGAATACGAATAAATAGAAAACTTTGTCAACTATTTGAGCTGTGGATTATTCATTCTCAGACTTACCCCGCAAGTTATGGCTACAGCCAAGGCATCAGCAGCATCGTCTGGTGTAATCTTTTTCTTCACACCCAACAACATCTGTACTACCTTTTGCATCTGACTCTTACCTGCTTGTCCATATCCTGTAATGGACTGCTTTACTTGTGAGGGAGTAAATTCTGATATAGGGAGCTCATACTGCTGCAAAACTAACAAGACCACTCCCCTAGCCTGCCCAACCTTCATAGCTGTTTTTACATTCTTAGCAAAAAAAAGATCCTCCACAGCCGCCCGCACAGGTCTATACCTTTTTATTACATTTTTCAATTCATCATTAAGCTCTAGTAAACGCTCCACAAATGGCTTACCAACCTCTGTCTCAATACAGCCATAATCTACCATTTCCCACTGGTCTCTTCTTCCCTCTATCACCCCCCAGCCAGTCCTTCCAAAGCCAGGATCAATACCTAGTATCCTTATCTTCTTCATAATTAAGCTTCATTAGTATATATGTCCTTTACATCATCTAACTCATCCAGTGCGTTATACAAGCCCTCCACCTTAGTGGCTGCATCTTCGGTTATTTCAACACTCTCCTTAGCCACCCATTCCAAGCCTGAATCATCTGGTTCTATCCCTAGATTTTTAACTGCTTCCAATACTTTCATGAAGCTGTCCTTGCTACTAATCAATTCAACTCCTTCCTCGCTTTCTTCAATGTCCCCCACCCCTGCGTCCATTAATTCTAATTGGGCACTCTCCCAGTCTCCTATCTTCTTGTCAGGAGTAAACCGAATTACTCCTTTTTGGATAAATTGCCACTGGACTGAACCAGGACCACCCATAGAACCTCCATACTTGTTAAATAGGTGTTTTACCTCAGATACCACTCTATTTGTATTGTCAGTCACCACTTCTACTAATACAGCCACCCCGCCAGGACCAAAACCTTCATACACCACCTCCTGCAAAGCAACACCGTCCTTTAGTTCTCCAGTACCCTTTTTAACAGCCCTGTCAATATTGTCCTTAGGCATATTCGCAGCCTTAGCCCTGTCTATGGCTAGACGAAGAGAAAAGTTCATTTCTGGGTCACCACCACCCTGCTGTGCTGCCACTGTAACGGCCTTGCCAAGCTTGGTGAACAAATTACCCCGCTTAGTATCAGCAGCTCCCTTTTTATGTTGAATTTTACTCCATTTAGAATGTCCTGACATATTTATGAATTTAAAGTCAATAACTATACTTTAGCAGAAACCATTCTTGGCTTCAAGCGTTTAGGGGGCTACCAATCCCTGCTAATTTATGCCTTGTCACATGGGTATAGCCCTCAGTTGTAGTCAAACGAGCATGCCCTAACAATTTTTGAATATATCTAATATCTACCCCTGACTCCAGTAAATGAGTGGCAAAACTATGTCGCAACGTATGAGCTGATACGGACTTAGTAATTTTTGCCCGAACAGCCGCTTGCTTAACCATTGATTGAACGCTTTTAATACTCAGATGCCTCCCGCCTTTCATGCCTGAAAACAAAAAATCCTCATACTTTTTAAGTTTTCTCTGTCTTTCCAACACTCTGATCAATGAATCTGGTAATGGAACCAGCCTGTCTTTTGCACCTTTACTCCCCCGAATGTGTATTAACTTTCTGTCTATATCAACATCTCCAATCTTCAAAGAAACCACTTCTCCAACCCGCAAACCAGATCCATATAACAAGCTTAATATACATCTATGCTTAGAAAAACTAGTTAATTCTATCATCTTGACAACTTCATTTTTGGATAATACTACTGGCAATTTTCTAGATTTTTTAGCCCTTGGAATCCTAACAAAAAACTTCCTATCTAAAACAACACCAAAAAACAATTTTAAGGCGCTATATACTGTATTTAGCGTAGAAGCACTAACCCCTTTTTCTGCCAAATGACCCAAATAATCCCTTACATCCAGCTCTGTAATCGCTTTACAATCTTTTTTTACAAATTCCAAACACTTAGAAGCATAGTATGTATAGCTTTTAATTGTTTTTTGGCTCAAATTACGCAACTTCATCTCTTGAATCAACTTGCCCAATGAATCTAATTTAGTCATATCCCCCCTTGGTTAAGAATAATATTTTTAACATAACACACACAACAAAACTTTACAAGCCTATACATATACCTATATACTAAACGTATATATCTAGTTAGTGTGTAGGTATATACATAGTTAGCTGAAATATTCCTTTTCCTTTTCTGGGCTTCGCCCAATTGTTTTAAAAAATTTTCAAATTTCT
>CAYPPF010000005.1:0-4179 GCA_964412535.1 uncultured Gammaproteobacteria bacterium
ACTTGCGTCCAGATGGGAAAAGCCAGGTGACAGTGGAGTATGTTGATGGAAAGCCAAAGAGAGTTGATGCTGTTGTTGTTGCTGCTCAGCATGATCCTGACGTGGAATTGGATAAGTTAAGGGAAGATGTTTTGAGAGAGGTGGTAAAGCCAGTCTGTGGAGAGTATTTAGATGAAAATACTAAGTACTATATTAACGAGACTGGTAGATTTGTTACTGGTGGCCCACAAGGAGATACAGGAGTAACTGGTAGGAAGATAATTGTGGACACATATGGTGGCAAAGGAAGACATGGTGGGGGAGCCTTCTCTGGAAAAGTCCCTAACAAGCAAGATCGTTCTGGAGCATACATGGCTCGCTACGTAGCCAAGAATATTGTTGCAGCTGACCTAGCTGACGAATGTGAAGTACAGCTTTCATATGCTATTGGATATCCAGAGCCAGTAAGTGTGAGAGTGGAGACCTTTGGTACAGGTAAGGTGGATGATGTAAAATTAGTTAGCGCGGTGCGAGAAGTATTTGACCTTACTCCAGCAGGAATTATTGAACAATTGGATCTCAAAAAACCTATATATACCCCTACTGCTAGTTATGGACACTTTGGAAGAGACGAGTTTAGTTGGGAAAAGACAGACAAGGTGGAAGAATTGAAGCAAAAGACAGTATAAATAAAACATATATAACACAAAACCCTGGATTACCAGGGTTTTGTGCTTTCCTATACAGTCATATAATCACTATACAGGGCATTGGCGCGAGCAAGTCACGCCAGTGGAAAACGAACATTGATTTACAGCTAGAAGCTGCTAGGCTGTGTACGGGTTGATGAAAACCCATACACCGTCATTTTGGGATGCCCCACAATGCTTCATGTGGGGGCGGATGAAGGTGTTGAATTCTTCTTCATCGCAGTCTGCAGGAACCATCCTTTCGAGGCGTCGCTTCTCAGCTTCGGCCATCGGCCGCATGTAGGCGGGGACAATGATTGTGGCCAAGAAGTGCCGCGCGAGTCTCCACACTATGTAGAGCACCGGCACCGCAGCGAACAGCAGCAACGTTCCCAGGGCTTCACCGCCCGATAGTGCGAACGATTTTGCATCCACTCCGATGATGCGGCAGAATGCCGTGATCACTGCAACAATCGCGGTAATCTGTACCACATGGTACAACCAGGGGTTCTCTGTAAAGATCTTCTTCATATCCTTTTCCTCCTCAGTTTCAGTTTCGGATCTCTCAGGCTAAATACTAAACTATTTTAGTGCTTAGCGCAAGGGGTGACGAAAGTGTCACCCATAGAAAACGAACGTTCATCATCGCTACAGCAGGTACAGGAAGTCATCCAGGATCTTGAGGTACATGGCGACTAATTCGTCGCCACCCTCTGCCCGGCGTCGTTCGACGAAGCTGTAGTAATCCATGTCGAACTCATCCTGGTGGGAGCTGATTTTGCTCTCAGCTTCGTACTTGGCTGAGGACTCTATCGAACACCACTCTGACGAGTTTAGGCCAGTGGTATCCGCCAGCTTGCGGCACTTATCACGCATCCGTTCCTTGGCCAGGAAATCTTCGGCCAATTTCTTGTAGGCCGGATCTATTTCCCCAGCGAAGTATGGCCGGAATTCTCGGAGTTGCTTCTTGGCCAGCTCTCGCGCTCCTTTGAGGGTGATCTGAAAGAGGATGCTAGATTTCCACTGGGAGTAGAGATTCCAGAGTTGAGCTGGATCCCTCATGTGTTCTCGGAAAGTGTCGAGCAGTGACTGTCGCCAGTCCCACACCTTGACGAGCAAGGATCCAGGAAGGCCGACAGACCGGCTCCAAGAGTCCTCTTTCGGATTTTCCAGCCACATCGATACATACATTACACTCCATGCCACTTTTTCTCCTCCAAGGAATCGGTCAAAGATTTCCCAGCGGGCGAAGTCGTGCAGGAACAGAAGATACCTTGTCAGCCCGGCATCCTTGGCCCAGCGCGCATCGTCTAGCCAGGTCTCTACGGCTCGGGAAATAAGGAGTTCGTCCACCAGTCCACTGACATGGAGCGGTTTGTTGATGTTGGTGCGTATGAGCTTTTCCAGATCCACGGCTTTTTCTTCCTGTGTGGGCGGCTGGATGGTTTCGGGTTCGTCGGTGCAGCCGAGGGTTGCGAATATTGCGATGATGATGAAAAGAGCGATGTGTCTCATGATTCTTCCCCCTTTGTGCTCCTTTTATGGAGCAAGTGATTTTGGACACTGTGGAAGCAGATTACCCAAGACCTAGGTATATCTGTTACCGGTTATGTACAAAATAGTGTAATTTATGGTAATTTGGCTAATTTAAGGGAAAAGTTGTTGTAAAATACCTTTAGGTACTAATATAGTAGTATAGCACACTTTTTGGGTTTTGTCAAGTTATTTGGTATAATGTATATAACTAGTTTAATATAATAAAATCCCTTGCTTTAGGGGAAAATATGAGTTTTGTACAAGCATTGGTATTGGGGGTAATTCAGGGATTTACAGAGTTTTTGCCGATTTCTTCATCAGGGCATTTAGTTTTTGTTCCCAAGATTTTCAATTGGGCAGACCAGGGATTGGCCTTTGATGTGGTAGTTCATCTAGGAAGCTTGGTGGCAGTGATTGTGTATTTCAGGAAAAAATTGTGGCTATTAATTAAAGCCTTCTTTTCCAGGAATAGCGGATTGGTCAAGGAGAGGCGGTTAGCGTGGTTTTTGCTTCTGAGTATTATCCCGGCTGGAATTGTGGGCTGGTTTGGGAAAGATTGGATAGAAGAGTATTTGCGCTCAGCTTTGGTAATAGGTGTTGGGCTGATTGTCTGGGGAATAGTGTTGCTAATAGCAGACAGGCTTCAGTCTAGAATTGGATGGGGGGAATCTAGTTTAGAAACTTTGAATTGGAAAAAGGTTTTGTTTATCAGTTGTGCACAAGCTATAGCTTTGATACCTGGAACTTCCAGGTCAGGGATAACAATGTCTGCGGGTTTGTTTTCTAAGCTGGACAGGAAGTCAGCAGCAGAATTTTCTTTTTTAATGAGCGTGCCTGTTATTCTATTAGCAGGATTAGTAAAGGTAGTTGGTTTGTTAGAGAATGGTTTAGGAGATTTGACATACAGTACTTTGTTGGTAGGGTTGGTGTCAGCAGCCTTTAGTGGATGGCTGGCAGTGTCTTTGTTAATGAAGATTATACAAAAATGGAGCTTTACTCCTTTTGTGGTGTATAGGGTTGTGGTGGGTATTTTGATTATATTATTTTTAGTATGAAAAAACGTATCTTAGCAGTATTAGGAGCTGGGAACATGGGGACAGCAGTAGCCCATGTTCTGGCAGATAATGGCCATGAGGTCAGGATTTGGAATTGGGAAGGAGACCATGGACCTTTGAAGCAGATTGACAAGCATTGTGAGAACAAGAAGTACTTGCCAGGGGTGGAATTGTCAAAGAAAATTGTTCCAAAGTATGATATAGAGGAAGCTTTGGAAGGGGCAGAAATTGTATTTTTTGTTGTGCCTAGTGGGGCAATGGAACATACTATATCTTTTGCTGCTAGAAGCATACAGAATAAGGCTGTATTGGTGGATGTTTCAAAAGGAGTAGAGCCACAGTCCTTGCGCTTGATTCCTCATATAATAATAAAGCATGTACGACCTAAGCTTAAAAGAAATGTGGTAACGATTTCTGGTCCGGCTGTTGCTGGACAGATGGCAGCAGGACATTATACAGCAATGAACATTGCTTCTAAGAACAGATGGGCGATCAAGAAAGTAAGGGAAGTAATGGAGAATAAGTATATTAAGCTTGTTCCTACCTCAGACGTGATTGGGGTAGAAGTGGGTGGTTCGTTCAAAAATGTATATGCTATTGCAATTGGCATGTGCGATGGGCTGGGATATGGGTTAAACACCAAAGCGGCCCTCCTTACCAGGGCATTGGATGAAATGGCCTGCCTAATAAAAGCAATGGGTGGGAAGAAGAAAACAGCATACGGATTAGCTGGGTTAGGGGATTTAATTGGCACCTCGCTTTGTCAAGATAGTAGGAATAGGACTTTTGGAGAGCATCTGGGGAAGGGTATAAAGGGCGGTCCTGCTTTGAAAAAAGTTAAGCAGACAGTAGAAGGAGTGGATACAGCAAAATGTTTGCTACGTTTAGCTAAAAAACATGGGGTATTAGTGCCTTTTGCA
>CAYPPF010000005.1:4189-40968 GCA_964412535.1 uncultured Gammaproteobacteria bacterium
TAAGGGGGATCCAAGAAAGGTGTTTAAGAACTTTTTAGTTAGATATTAGTTTGACTAGGTCATACAAAGGTGGTATGATAAGTATGATTATTCATACTTTTTATACTATGTCTAAAAAATTAGCAGAAATGTTAGGTGGTTTTCATGGCACTTCAAGCCTAGGAGAAAGGGGGCAAGTTGTCATTCCAAAAGAGCTACGAGAGTCTCTCCAGCTCAAAAAAGGAGAAAAGTTTTTAGTAATGGAAAAACATGGGGCTATTATGCTGGCTCCTGTTGACATGATGAGTCAATTTGTCACTGGGTTAAGCAAGGAATTAAAAAAAACTAAGAAATAATTATATGGAACACGAGATAATTTCAAAGAAAAAAAAGTGGTATAAACGTAAGCTGTTGTATGTAATAGCAGTAGTTGTTTTGTTAGTGGCCAGCATTGTGTATGGTCAGGTAAAGAAGTCAAATAAGGGGCCTGAATACGAAACAGCCAAGGTAGTTAAGGGAACTTTGACTCAGACAGTGGATGCCACTGGAGCAGTAGAGTCAGCAGACGAGATTGGACTAAGATTTGATGCTAGTGGCAGGCTTGCTTCTTTGTATAAGACAGTTGGCAATGCTGTAAAGACAGGGGTGGTGATAGCCTCTCTTGATTTAAGTGAACTAAATGCAAAGATTGGTCAGTCTAAAGCAAATGTAGATAAGGCTCAGGCAGATTTAAATAAAGAGATAGCTGGTAATACTGATGAATACATTAACAATCTTAGTGCAAAGGTTGATCAAGCTAAGGCTAATCTTGGCCAGATAAAGGCAAGCTATGACGATAGTATTGATGATGCTGAAGCTGATGTAAAGGATGCAGAAAATGACCTCAAGGTTGCTGAAGGTGGGGAAGATAGTCAGATAGTGAATGATGCATATTCTGATATGGTAGCATTACTTCATTCTGTACAGGACAAAGTCGCGGCTGCCCTTACTGAATCTGACAATATTCTCGGAATAGATAATTCACAGGCAAATGATGGTTATGAAAAAGTACTGTCTATCCTAAATACTAGCAAGTTGAGCATGGCAGAGAGTAAGTATATTGTAGCAAAATCTTCAAAGAATAATGTCGACAACGCAATTAACACTTTGAGTGTACATTCTGAGCATGGTATTATTGATTGGGCATCAGACATTGCAGAAGATAGTTTGTTAGTAATGAAAGATCTTTTGTTTGCAGTTTCAGAAGTACTAGGCAGCACTCCTGCAATTGGCGGTGATTTGACTACTGCAGAGTTAAATACTCTGAAGATTGGTATCCAGACAGAACGTTCTAATATTTCTACTAAGTATGCTTCTCTTCTAGACCAGAAGCAGGCAATAGAAACAGCAAAGAATAGCTATAGCGCATTTCAGATAGCATATGACAAGGCAGTAAATAACCTAGAGAATATCAAGAATAAGGCAGATGCTGATATTGCTGCATATGAAGCTTTGGTGAGTCAGTCTCAAGCTAATTATGATGATGCTAAAAATCCGCCTCGCGAAGTAGATTTGGCTAGCTACAAGGCAGCTTTGTCAGCTGCTAGGGCTAGTTTGGCTCAGTCAGTAGCTAATCAGAAGAAAGCTATGATTATAGCTCCAGTTGATGGGGTTATAGGGAAGCTAAATTACAAGATAGGTGAGTATGTTAATTCACAAGACGAGGTTATAAAGATCGTGAGCCCTCATTTTGAGATAAAGGTGGATATTCCAGAAACAGATATTGTCAAAATATCCCTTAACAATTCAGCAGAGGTTAGGTTAGATGCTTTTGGGGATGACGTAGTGTTTGATTCAATGGTGACTGAAGTTGAAAAGGGTGAGACAATTATTCAAGATGTTGTCTACTATACTGTCACTCTTTCTTTGGAAGATAATCCTGAATACGAAATACTTAATGGAATGACTGCAAATATATTGTTCTTCACTGAAGAGAAGCAGAATGTACTGTATGTTCCTCAAAGGGCAGTAAGGATTGGGGAGCAAGGTAAGTATATAAGGGTGATGGAGAATGGAGAAGTTAAAAAAGTTGGAGTAAAGACAGGTCTTCGTGGTGATGGAGGCTTGATAGAGATCTTAGAAGGCTTGGAAGAAGGGCAGGAAGCAGTTGTAAGGATAATTGAAGATTAAGTATGAGGTTGAATAAGCTTTTTCGCACGATATACAAAGTCGGAAAAAAAGAAAAAACAGAAGTCTATGTGGTGGGCGGATATGTTCGTGACCAGCTTTTAGGTATTGGAAAAAAAGTCAAAGATGTTGATTTTGTGGTAGTTGGAAGTGGTCTAGAGTTTGCAAAAAAGCTTGATAACGAACTAAAACAGGTTGGTAGCTTAGTGGAGTTCCCAGATTTTGATACTGCTCGCTATTTGTTTACAAAAGAATTAGATGATGGGAAAAAAGAAATTTTGTTAGAAGTGGAATTCGCAGGTGCTAGAAAAGAAGTATATGATTCTAAATCTAGAAAGCCTAAAGTGGAGATAACCAGTCTAGATGAGGACCTAAAGCGTCGTGACTTTAGTGTAAATGCAATGGCAAGAAAGATGGGCTCTCTAGGATTGGGTAGGAAGATAGTAGACCCATTTAATGGCCAGTTGGATTTGGAGAACAAGATACTTCGCACTCCAATGGATCCAGATGAGACTTTTTCTGAGGATCCTTTGCGCATGCTTCGTGCTGCAAGGTTTGCCGCCCAACTTGGTTTTGAGATAGAGCCTGGGACATACAAGGCGATTGAAAAAAATGTTGATAGATTGGAGATTGTATCGTCTGAGAGGATTCAGGAAGAATTGTTCAAGCTACTTTCAGCAGATGTACCTTCAGTTGGACTAAGGATACTATATGATACAGGATTGTTAGAAAGATTTTTGCCAGAAGTGACAGCCTTGTCAGGGGTAGAAGAAGTGTATGGACATGGCCATAAAGATAATCTGGAGCATACGCTAAAGGTGGTGGATAATATTGCCGGAGAAACAGACAAGGTTTTGTTAAGGTACGCGGCTTTGATGCATGATGTTGGAAAGCCAGGTACTAAGAAGCTTGATAAAGAAAGAGGGTGGACTTTTGATATGCACGAGCATTTAGGTAGAAAAATTGTCAGAGATGTGGGTAAAAGGTTGCGCATGAGCAAGGAAGACACCGAGTATGTGGCTAATCTGGTAAGATGGCATCAGCAACCCATCAGTTTAATGGATGATGGTGTGACTGATAGTGCAGTAAGGAGATTGATTGTTAATTTACAGGATGATTTACCAGATCTTCTTGCTTTGTGTCGCAGTGATGTTACTACTGGAAACCCTGGTAAATTAAAAAAGAGATTGAAAAACTATGACTATTTAGAAAAAAGAGTTGGTGAAGTAGAAGAAAAGGACAAATTGAGAGCCTTCCAATCTCCAGTAAGAGGGGAAGAGATAATGGAGATGTGCGGACTAAAGCCAGGACCAACTGTGGGGAAGATGAAAAAAGCAATTGAAGATGCTATTCTTGATGGTGATATCCCTAATGAATATGCTGCTGCTAAAGGTTATTTTGAAAAGATAAAGGATGAGTATTTAAAAGACGTTAAAGATTGGGAAAAAGTATCTTAAAAAGAAGAAAGCCCAGGCGAAGTAAGGCCTGGGGATCTGGATGGGGGGGCTGGAAAAAGAACATAAGGAGCCGGATAGGGGGTTTGAACCCCTGACAAAGCCTTTAGAAGGGCGTGCTCTACCACTGAGCTAATCCGGCTGACGGAGATTATGGGGTTGGCTACCCAAGTTTCCAGGCTGGCAACCCGGCGTTCTATACATGAGGGTGTTAAGATTGTTCTGGATCAGAGCCTAGGACTAAACCCAGTAGAATCTACCCTAGTGCCAGTAGCAGCCTCACATACACGTTAAACTATATCTCCATAAATGTAATTAAGATATTATCATAAGAAATAAAATTAGTCAACTATCATATGTCCACACCATTAATCAAGGTAAAAGACCTTAAAAAACAGTTTGAAAATGAGGAGTTTGTCACCAAG
Source organism: uncultured Gammaproteobacteria bacterium (assembly GCA_964412535.1). Lineage (GTDB taxonomy): Bacteria > Patescibacteriota > Patescibacteriia > Magasanikbacterales > UBA922 > CAYPPF01. Next base: position 8,214 of record CAYPPF010000005.1, read on the forward strand.
GTTTTACACGGCCTTGATTTTGAGATTAAAAAAGGTGAGTTTGTCTCTATCATGGGTCCTAGTGGGTCAGGTAAGTCAACTTTAATGCATATTTTAGGGTTTTTAGATAGATTGACCGGTGGTAAGTACCACTTTGAGGGTCATGATGTAAGCGGACTTGAGGATGATCAACTAGCTGATATGAGAAGTAAGAAAATAGGGTTTGTCTTCCAAGCCTTTAATCTTCTTAACAGAGCCTCTGCTTTGGAGAATGTTATGCTCCCGCTTTTGTACACAGATGTCTCCAAAAAAGAGAGAGAAGAAAGGGCAAAGGAGTTGTTGGAGAGGGTTGGTCTGGGTCATCGATTGGGTCATTCACCTAGCAAATTATCTGGCGGTGAAAAACAAAGAGTGGCTATTGCCAGGGCTTTAGTTAACAGGCCAGACTTGGTGTTTGCTGATGAACCAACAGGTAATTTAGATTCTAAATCTGGGTTACAGATTATGAGAATACTTCAAGATTTAAATGAAGATGGGAACACCATCATTTTAGTTACTCACGAGAAGTACACAGCAGAGCATGCAAAGAGAATAATCAAATTAAGAGATGGTTTGATTGTTGAGGACAGGGTCGTGTCTGAACGACATTGGGCAAAAACTGATAGCGAATTGACTAAATAGACTATGAGCTTACACGAGGGTATAGTTTCTTCTTGGCAGATAATAGTTCGCAGTAAGGTGCGGTCGTTTTTGACAATGCTTGGTATTATCATCGGTGTAATGGCTGTCATTATTGTTATGTCAGTAGGAGCAGGCGCACAAAGCTTGATTCTAAACCAAGTAAAAAGCATGGGAACAAATCTAGTTGGAGTGTTGCCAGGAGCCGCAGAAGAAGATGGCCCTCCAGCTTCAGCTTTAGGTGTCATTATTACCACGCTAAAGAATGAAGATGGGGAAGAGATAATTAAAAGAGGATGTGATTGTATTGAGGCGCTTACTATGTACGTAAATGGTGGTGTTGGGATCACAATAGGCGACACTACCGCTAATACTACCTTTTCTGGAGTGACTGCTGGATACCTAGATGTAGAAGACACAGAGGTTGCTGAAGGAAGGTTTTTTTCTGATGATGAAGAAAAGGGTTTGGGTAGGGTGGTAGTTTTAGGGCATGAGGTGAAAGAAAAATTGTTTGGCGATGATTATGTGATAGGTAAGAGAGTTCGAATCAAAAAAAGTAATTTTACTATTATTGGCGTAATGACTGAACGGGGAGTGAGTGGGTTTCAAAACCAGGATGATCAAGTTTTTGTGCCTTTGTCTACTGCTCAAAAATTGTTGTTGGGAATTGACCACATTAGCTTGATACGGGCTAAGGTAGATTCTTCTGACAATATAGACAAGGCAGTAATGAGTATGAAAGATATTTTAAGGGATCGCCATAATATTAGGCAGGGTGAGATAGATGATTTTTCAGTTCGGTCTATGGCTCAAGGAGTTGATGTTTTGTCTAGTATTACTGATGCACTTAAGTTTTTCCTAGTTGCAATAGCAGCCATTGCTTTGGTAGTGGGTGGTTTTGGAATTATGAACATCATGCTAGCCACAGTACAAGAAAGGACAAGGGAAATAGGTTTGCGTAAAGCAGTGGGAGCTAAATCTAGTGATATTGTTTCCCAGTTCTTGATAGAAGCGGTGGTTATTACTTTCCTAGGTGGTATTATAGGGATAGCTTTAGGTATCCTTGTTTCTGTATTAGTAGCCGAGGTGGCCCAATTAATGGGGTATCAATGGGATTTGGTAGTAACGGTGGGTTCAGTATTGTTTGGCTGCGGGGTATCAGTTGGAATTGGCTTGTTGTTTGGAGTTGTCCCGGCTCGTAGGGCTAGTAAATTAGATGCCATAGAGGCATTGCGTTATGAATAATTATGTTGTTAAAGGATAAGATACTACTATCATACCAAGCTCTCTTACGCCAGAAACTGCGCACTGTTTTGACTATCATTGCCTTGAGTATTGGAATATCATCAGTAGTCATCATACTATCAGCTGGCCAAGGACTGGAATCAATGATAGTGGGGGAGTTGGACGTCTATGGTCCCAACACATTGAATATTGAGGTGAGGGTGCCTGGAAAGGGAGAGACTGGCAGTGCCACAAGTATGGTTTCTGGTGTGACAATTACCACATTGAAAAATTCAGATATGGAAGAGATTGCTAATCATAGTAATATTGATGCTGCTCATAACTATGTTACTAGCCAGGAGGTGATAAAATACGGGAGTCAGAATAAGAATGTGATAATTTTTGGATATGGAGGAGCTGCTCCCAAAGTAGAGGTGATTGAACTAGCCGAAGGTAGATTCTATACTGAGGAAGAAGAGAGTTCCTTATCTCAAGTATTAGTGTTGGGCTGGGATGTGAAAGAGGATCTGTTTGGAGATGGTGTGGCTGTAGGGAAAAGTGTGTATATGCATGGTAAGTCATTCAGAGTAGTTGGAGTGATGGTGGAGCGGGGTGCAAGTTTTGGATTTGATTTTGATAGCCTTGTGTACGTGCCCACTCGAACAGTGCAGAAAAGGCTTTTGGGCACAGATTATGCTATCGGCATTAATGCTAGAGTTATTGATTTAGACAAGATTGACCGCACTAAGGAAGATATTGAATACTTGTTACGGGACAGGCATGGTATTACTGGTGTAGGAAAGGATGATTTCAAGGTTACTACTATGGAGGAGATCAGGGGGATGATGGAAACAGTTGTTGGTGGTATTACGTTGTTGTTAGTTGCTTTGGTGTGTATTTCGTTGGTTGTTGGCGGAGTGGGAATCACAAATATCATGTATGTCAGCGTTGCAGAGAGAACATTTGAAATTGGTTTGCGCAAGGCTATTGGTGCAAAAAGCAAGGATGTTATGTGGCAGTTCTTATTTGAAGCCATGATCCTGACTGCAGCGGGTGGAATAGTGGGAACAATTCTGGGTATTTTAATATCCTTTGGCATATACTACGGGGCTGTAAGTTATGGATTGAATTGGAGTTTTTCAATCTCTATATTTTCCATCATACTATCAATTACCTTTTCTACTCTAATTGGTCTATTCTTCGGTGTCTATCCTGCAAAGAAAGCGGCCAGTCTGGATCCAATAGAGGCTTTGAGAAAAGAGTAGGGTAGTAGAAAAATAAAAAGCACACCTTTCAGGGGTGTGTTAATGACTCTCCAGGGACCAGGAGAGTGCCTCAGATCAGCCGTGTAAAACGGCTTTTTCGTTTTTCCGGCCTTTCGCCTATTTCTCCGAAGAGAAAGTGGGAAGAAAAGGTCAAAAGACCGGTACGAAATCTGGGACACCTCCTGGTCCTGGGTGGGCGGGTAGTTATCCCGCAATGCCCCGGTTAGAGATGAGGCGGACGTGAGGAAATGAACATATGTAGATCCAAGCCGAGGCTTGGTCTGTTTTTAGTGGGTTCCGTTCTTGTGTGCAAGGCAAGAAGTACTATTGTTAAGCGGAACTGAAAGTATTTTTAGGAACCCATGGCAACATTATCACATTTTGTTATCTTTTTGTCAATGTTTATAAACAAAAAAGCCTTGTGAGGCTTTTATTTAAGAGAGAGGCTGGGAAGGAGGGCCGGGCGGTTGGGATGACTGGATCGAGTTGGTGATCCGGAGTCATCATCCTGGCCCTCTCTTCCCTGCAGCTTGCGCTGCGTCTCCATGCTGAGACCATATCGGCCCGTTTGAAGGGTCCGTTGAAAGGGGTCTCAAGGAAGGAGGTGGTCACACCCGGGGTTGAACCGGGGACACCTAGATTTTCAGTCTAGTGCTCTACCAGCTGAGCTATGTGACCAAGTAACAAAAGGTACAACAATTTAACAAGTAATATCAGTGTAGCAAACGCGTTTATTTTTGTCAAGTGACTGTGGATTATTTGTTTTTATTGCCTTATTCCCCTTAATTTGGTAATATATATGTGTATGTTAATAACTATTTGGCATGATTTTTTATACCAGCCAGTGTTTAATCTGTTGATTTGGATATATAATAACTGGGCAGGTGCTAACTTGGGCTGGGCAGTAGTGTATTTGACAATAGTTCTTAGGGTTGTCTTGCTTCCTTTTACCTTGATCAGTGAAAAAAACAGGGTGAAAAACCTAAAATTGAACAAGGATATAATGCGGATTGACAAAGAGTTGAATAATGATCCAGTATTGAAAAAAGAAGAGATACGAAAGGTGTTGAAAAGTCGCAAGGTAAAGCCTTGGAGCAAGATAGTAGTATTGGGCGTACAGGCCCTTGTTTTGGTTCTCTTGTACCAGGTGTTCTTGCGAGGTATTACTGGTGAGAAGATCCTAAAGATCCTATACTCTTTTGTAGATTTTCCAGGGAAGATAAATACGGTTTTCTTTGGTTTTGAACTAGGAGCAGATCATGATTTAGTGTGGTCAGGAGTGGTTGGTATTTTCCTTTTAATAGAGATATACATGGAGTTTCGCAAGCGTAAGCTTGGTCTGGCTAAAGCAGATATGTACTATTTCTTGGTTTTCCCTTTAGCGAGTTTTGTGATATTATGGATGTTGCCAATGGTGAAGTCGTTGTTCATCTTGACATCTTTGATAATTTCTGTTATAATCCACCAGTTTAGTAGACTAATTTTTAGGCCTAAAAAGGCCAAGGCTAAATCAAAAGCTAAATCATCTTATCAACCAAATTTATGAGTGAATCTTTAGACAAGTTAATGTACTCCTTTGTAATGGAGGACGTTCTCAAGGGTGTATTCATATATGTTCCTCCTGGATATGTAGCATGTGTATATGATTTAGGTAGGGGAGTACTAAAAAAGGTACTGACCCCAGGCCTCCATTTAAAGATTCCTTTCTGGCAAAAGGCAAAGCTTTTCAATACCCAGACTTTGGAATATAGTATTTCTAGGGAGTTTAATCCAGAAAATGAAAAAGCTATGGGAGATATCCCCATCGCTGCTGTCACTCAGGATGGCAAGAGAATTGGAGTAGAAGGTACTGTACTGCTTCGCTTAGACATTCATCAGATTCCAGCTATTTGGCAGACTATTGGAGAGGATTTTGTGGCTAAGATTATTCGCCCTACGGTAAGGAGTAGAATACGAATGGTGATGAGTAAGTTTGATAGGCAAGATATAGTAGGGGCAAAAAGAGATGCAGTGGAGACTGAATTAAAGAACGAATTAGAAAGAATTTTCTATTCTAGAGGTATTTATGTAGAAAATGTGTTGTTAAGTGAGATAGCTGATGTAGAAGATTACAAGAGAACAGCCAAAAAATAGAATCAATATAAAAACTCACCTACTAAGGTGAGTTTTTTGTTATATAAAAACAATTCAGCCCTAGATACCAGTGGTATCCAGGGCCGGGATAGGGACAGCTAGGTTCGAGTGGTACTCGAAGCTGGCTAGTCGAGAATGGCGTTGGGTTTGCAGGCGAACATTTCCAGGAAATTCATTGTGGCGCGCTTCATTGCTGAGCTGAGTTCAGGACTCATGGAGATGGCTTCAGCCTTTACATCTCTCATCAGCAACAGGTCGGCCAGAGTCTCCAGGTCACTTTCTTCCTGCTTGCGCTGGACACCTTCTTCGTTCATGAGGTCGTTCAGACGAACCAGCGCTGTGAAGTAGAACGGGATTGCCGTGTCATCAGGCATGTCTCCGAGAGTGGGGTGACAGGCCACGGTAGCAAGCCAGTATAACAGGATTTCACCACTGTTTGTTGGCCAAACTACCTGTTCGCGCACCTGGTCTATCAGCCGCCTGAAGTAGCCCAAGCTGACGTCGTTGATGTTTTTTTCTTCCGCGATTTTGCGCCAGAGGCTACCTAGCTGGAAGTCGACAAGTAACACCAACTTGTCTTTTCCTCCGCTTCCCAGCATTTGGGAGAGGTAGTTGAGAGTTCGGGTGGCACCCATACCTGGTGTGGCTTTACCTGCCATTTTTTTGAGGGCCTCTGTCAAAGTACTTGTCTTCATAGTTCCTCCTCAGGTTGTCAAGACAATTTGTGACCGTAGCTTAGCAATTTTTTATGTATCTGTCAAGGGTGAGTAGGGTAGTGGAGATGTGTGGATAACTAGATATTTGACATATTATACAGTAAGTGATATATTATCACTCAAGATATAGGAGTGCTAATTTGTATGGACAAAAGAAAAGAAAAATTGCTCAAATTAGTGGTGGAAAACTACGTAAAAAAGGCCGAGCCAGTTGGGTCTAAGTTTTTGGTGGAAACTAGTGAATTAGGGGTAAGTGGGGCTACAATCAGGAATGAAATGCGTGATTTGGAAGAGGCTGGGTATTTGACCCACCCCCACACTTCAGCTGGCAGGATGCCAACCGAGGCTGGATACAAGTACTATGTTGAGAATATTATGAAGCCAGTTGGAGTAAAGGGAAAGATAAAGGATTCGTTAAAAGAGTTGCTAGGAAAGAAAGGAGAGCCAGATAGTTTGAAAAAAGCTGGTAAAATGGTTGCTGGATTAAGTAATAGTGCTGTAATACTAGCTCTTGGTCCGGATAGCATATACTACACTGGTATTTCTAATTTGTTTTCTCAGCCAGAGTTTCAGGACTATTTCCATGTAGTGAATTTTTCTAGCATTTTTGATCAGTGTGAAGAAAAGATGGAAGATTTGTTTAGTTTGGTAGAGGGCGAGGAGACTCATGTTTTCGTTGGTAGTGACAATCCTTTAGGGAGCTCTTGCAGTTTAGTTGCTTCTAGGGTGAAAGGTGATGGATTGTTTGTGCTAATGGGGCCAATGAGAATGGACTATAATGTAAACATTGGATTAATTAACTATATTTCTCAGATATATGCATAATGAGAAGACAAGACCTAGTGTTACTGCTGGGTTGTATATTATGAACAAAAATGGTGAGATATTGATGACCCGAGGTACCAAGTGGAAGAACAAGTGGGTGCCGATTGCAGGACATGTAGAATATGGTGAAACAGTTGAAGAAACAGTAGTAAGGGAGGCTAAAGAAGAGTTAGGGTTAGATGTGGGTAATGTAGAGTTGCTAACTGTTGTTGATTTGATTGAGCCTGAGGATTTTACCCCTCGCAAGGATCATTTTGTTGGCTTGCAATACAGGGCCGAATTGATTGATTCCAATCAAGAGATTGTGATGAATCATGAGAGTTCTGAATATGCATGGAAAAAGCCGGAAGATATTGTGAAGGACGAAGAGGTGGAAGAAAAGACTAGATGGGTAATAGAGAACTTTCTAGTGGGAAAGAAGTTAAAAAAAGGATTACTCCGCAAGTGCAAGAATTGTGGCAATAAAGAAGAGGAGGCTAAAGAAGCCAAAGTAGGGTGGCTTCGAGCACAAGCTGATTACCAGAACTTGCAAAAAGAGGTTGAATCTAACAAAAGCGAGTGGGCTCAATACAGCGAAAGGGTAATACTAGAGGAGTTCATCCCTGTATATGATAATTTCAAGAAGGCTTTTGCCGTAGAGGGAGAAGTAAATGAAGAGTGGAAAAAGGGGATTGAATATATCATGAAACAGTTTGCTGATATTTTGAAGCAGCATGGAGTGGAGGAGATAAAGAGTGTGGGGGAGAAGTTTGATCCTGAATTCCATGAAGCTGTGGGAGAGGAAGAGGGTGAATCAGGAGTGGTTGTAAAGGAAGTGGATCCTGGTTATATGATTAAAAATAAAGTTTTGAAAATAACTAAAGTAATCGTGGGTAAATAATACTTTTTACCACGATATTAACTAATTATATCTATGTCAATAATTCGTTGGTCTCCTGCGTGGGATCCATTTGAGGAGATGATTAACAATCTGCCGGCAATGCGTGGTAGATCTCAAGTTTTCGCTCCTGCTATGGATGTGTATGACAAGAAGGATGCAGTTGTAGTAGAAACATCGTTAGCTGGTGTAAAGCCAGAAGAAGTGGAAGTAAGTGTGGAAAATAGGATCTTGACCGTACAAGGCGAGTCTAAAAAAGAGCATGAGGTGGATGAAAAGAACTACTATCGTAAAGAAGTACGAAGCGGTTCTTTCTACCGTCAGGTTGCCTTACCTGCTGCGGTAAAGGAAGACAAAGTGAGTGCTGAATTCAAGAATGGTGTTTTGACCATCACTTGCCCTAAGGCCAGTGCTGTAAAGGCAAAGAAAATAAATGTGAAGGTGGTTAAGAAATCTAGTAAATAATTAATATAACATTAAAATAATATGGGAAAGATTCTCGGAATCGATCTTGGTACTACTAACTCATGTATGGCAATCGTAGAAGGTGGTCAGCCCAGAGTGTTGGAAAACAAAGAGGGCAATAGAACCACTCCTTCAGTAGTTGCCATGTCAAAGACTGGAGAACGTTTGGTTGGTCAGTTGGCAAAAAGACAGGCTGTTACTAATCCTACTAACACTCTTCATTCAATTAAGCGCTTAATTGGTCGTCGCTTTAATGATCCTGAAGTAGAGGAGATTAAAAAGCACGCACCATTTGAAATTATTCCAGACAATGATCGCTTGAAAGTAAAGATGAGCGACAAGGAATATACAATTCCAGAAATGTCTGCCATGGTGTTGCAAAAGCTAAAAGCTGATGCAGAAGAACGTTTGGGAGAGAAAATTGAGGAGGCAGTAATTACTGTACCTGCATACTTTGACGATTCTCAACGACAGGCTACTAAGGCTGCTGGAGAGATTGCTGGATTGAAAGTTGCTAGGATTATCAACGAACCTACTGCAGCTGCTTTTGCATACGGTTTTGACAAAGAAAAAGATCAGCAAGTGGCTGTGTATGACCTGGGTGGTGGTACTTTTGATATTTCAATCTTGGATATTTCACATGATAAGGAGGATGGTAATTCTACTGTGGAAGTGAAATCTACTAATGGAGATACTCATTTAGGTGGTGATGATTTTGATCAGAAGATTATTGAATGGATTTTAGATGAGTTTAAGAAGGTAGAAGGGGTTGATTTGGGAAAAGACCCACTATCACTGCAAAGAGTGAAAGATGCTGCTGAAAAGGCTAAAATAGAGCTCTCAAGCACTCCTGAGACTGAAATTAACGAGCCTTTCATCACTTCTGGTGCAGAAGGTCCTAAACATCTAAACCTAAAGCTCTCTCGTTCTAAATTAGAAGAGTTGGTAGGGGATTTAGTAGAAAAAACAATGGTTCCTGTGCAAAAGTCTTTGAATGATGCTGGCTTCAAAAAAGAAGATATTGAAGAAGTGATTTTGGTTGGAGGAATGACTAGAATGCCTTTAGTACAAAAGAAAGTGGAAGAGTTTTTTGGAAAGAAACCCCATGTTGGTGTTAACCCCGATGAAGTGGTTGCTACTGGAGCAGCTATTCAAGCTGGTCAGTTGCAGGGCGATCTAGGAAAAGACATCCTTTTACTTGATGTCACTCCACTGTCATTTGGTATTGAAACCTTGGGCGGAGTAATGACTAAGTTAATTGATCGCAATAGTACTATTCCTACTAGCAAGACTCAAACTTTTTCTACGGCTGCTGATAATCAGCCTAGTGTAGAGATACATGTATTGCAGGGAGAGAGAGAAATGGCCCCAGATAACAAGACCCTTGGTAGGTTCATGCTCGATGGTCTTCCTCCTGCACCTAGGGGCTTACCTCAGATTGAAGTTAGTTTTGACATTGATGCTAATGGTATACTAAATGTGAAAGCAGTTGACAAGGCAACTAGCAAAGAACAGTCAATTCGCATTGAAGCATCTTCTGGATTAAGTGATGAAGAGATTGAAAAGATGAAAAAGGATGCAGAAACTCATGCTGACGAAGACAAGAAAAAAAGAGAAATGATTGATGTGAAGAATACAGCTGATACTATGGTATATACTACAGAAAAGATGATGAAAGACGTGGAGGAGAAAAAGATAGATGTTAGTGATGAAGAAAAGAAAAAGGTAGAAGAGGCTCTCGCTAAGTTAAAAGAGGTCAAAGACAAGGATGATGTAGAGGAGATTAAAAAGGTTTCTGAAGAGCTTTCTACAGTTGCTCAAGCAGTAGGAATGAAGATGTACCAGGCAGAACAGCAAGCAGCTGGAAAAGCTGATGAAAATAAAGAGGGCGAGGAGAAGAAAGACGATGGTGGGGAGAAGAAAGACGATGGTGAAGCAGTAGAGGGTGAGGTTGTAGACGAGGAAAAGAAATAATTTATATTACACAGGTGTTGGAGCGGGTAGTTATCCGCTCCTTACCGTTTGCATATGGGAAAGGACTACTACAAAATACTAGGCGTTGACAAGAGTACTGAAAAAGAAGCTATAAAGAAAGCTTTTAGAAAGTTAGCGCACAAATACCATCCAGACAAAAAAGATGGTGACGAAGCCAAGTTCAAAGAAGTGAATGAGGCTTTTCAGGTATTAGGAGATGACAAGAAACGTCAGCAGTATGATCAGTTTGGGGCCACCTTTGATCAACAGGGTGGTTTTGGTGGTGGTGCTAATTGGGAGGACTTTATGAATGCTGCTAGAGGGGGACAGGGTTTTTCAGGCTTTAATGCTGGTGGGATGGATTTTACTGATTTGTTTGGTGATATTTTTGGCTTTGGTGGCAAGAGAGGTGGTAGGACTAGTAGAGGCAATGATGTACAAGTCGATTTACAGCTAGATTTCCGTGAGGCAGTGTTTGGCGTTGAAAAAGAAATTAATCTCCTTAAAAACAACCCGTGTGATGTTTGTAGTGGAAAAGGAAACGAGCCAGGTAGTGAATTAAAGGATTGTGTTGATTGCAAAGGCCAGGGACAAGTGCGTCACGTACAGCAAACCATGCTTGGAGCTATGCAAAGTGTTGTGAGCTGTCCTAGTTGTCAAGGAGCAGGTAAAGTTCCAGAAAAAATGTGCAAGCATTGTGGGGGAGATGGTATGGTGAGGAGCGATTCAAAATACATGGTAAAGATCCCAGCTGGGATTGATAATAGCCAGTCTATTCGTTTATCAGGTAAAGGGGAGAGTGCTGGAGTTGGTAGCCATGCTGGCGATTTGTACGTTGTGGTCCACGTAAGGGAAGAAAAGGGTTTTGAAAGAAGGGGGCATGATATATATACAGAAAGGTATATTAGTTATCCACAGGCTGTGTTAGGGGACAAGATTGAAATAGACACCTTAGAAGGGGATAAAAAGCTTGTAATACCTCCTGGTACTCAATCACATCAGCAGTTTAAGCTAAAGGGTCTCGGAGTTCCACATCTAAATGGAGTGGGAAGGGGAGAACAATATGTGAAAGTGATTGTAAATGTTCCGAAAAAGATGAGTAGAAAGGGAAAAAAGTTGCTTGGAGAACTAAAAGAGGAATTGTGATATAATATACAGCGGTAATACCGCTGTATTTTTCTATATGGATTTTATTAATTTATTCCCATCTATAGACATATTTATACTTTTTTTATTTGTGCTTGCAATTGTACTGCATTTAGTTTTTGTTAAAAAGGAAAAGCTCTTGGTGTGTCTTTTATCTGTGTATGTGTCTTTCTTCCTTCTCCTTTTCCTTCCACTGTTAGATTCTGTGAAAGAATTTTTAGCAAGCTTCGATTATTTGAAGGTGGGGGTGTTTGTTGGTCTGACATTTGTACTATATATACTATTTTCTTTTAGTAATTTAGCAAGTTTTTCTCGTAAAATAACTACAGCTAGTTTTACAACTTCTCTTGTGTATAGGGTAGTGATTACTGGTTTCTTTTTTACTGTAGCACTATACTTTCTACCTGGTGAAGTAAGGAATAGTTTTGGAGGATTAATACATGTATTGTTTATTAACATGTTTGCTCCATGGGTGTGGTTTTTACTTCCTTTGTTACTAGCTTTTGGTTATAGGTTTAAGACAAGAAGAGGGTGGATGGAATAAAAGATTATTAAATTAAAAAACTCCCTTTTAGGGAGTTTTTTGTTTCTACTGTTGATCTAATACCTTATTAACCTCAGCGTCTGCTTCCTTGTTTCCTTCTCGTCTAATGTGTTTAATAGTGATTTTCTTGAATTGTTGCATTGTGTTGTATGCTTGGACAAATAATTTTTGTAGCGTAGGTTCTTTTACTTTCCAGTTTCGATTCAATTGTTCGCACACTAATTTGCTGTCAACTATACATTCTACTTCTTCTGCACCAAGTTCTTTTGCTTTGCTTAGCCCTGAAATTACAGCGGAGTATTCAGCAAAGTTGTTGGTTTGTTCACCAAGGTATTCACCATATGATGCAATGATTTTCTTTTTTTCGTCCTTGATAACTACTCCAGTAGCTGCCGGCCCTGGATTTCCTCGTGCCCCTCCGTCAGCAAATATAGTTAGTTTTTTCATATTTAGTTGCTTACTTTTTTAAGGTCTACTATTGTTAGTTGTAGTTCTCTATTGCCGTTCCACTCGTTTATGCTCATTTCAAACACTATATCAATTAAGTCTCCAGGATTTATCATCTTACACCAGTCTTTTTTGTCTCCAGCGTTTCCATTACACAAGTGCCAGCCAATAGTTTTTCTGATTTTACCAGATTTACTCTTTATCATTATGCGCAAATGTTTTCCCTCTTGTCCAACTGGTTCTAAAGAGTGGATAGCAAGATTTTTGGAAAGATACTTTGGTTTTTCATTAGCTTGTCCAAAAGGTTGGAATTTATCCAAAATAGTATACAATTCCCAGTTTACATCATCTATATCTACTTCAGCATCAATTGCCAGGATGGGGAATAGTTCTTGTCCCGAAGTTTCTTCTTGAAACTTGGCAATCATTTTTTCTTTGAATTCTTCTAGTTTTTCTTTGTTTTTAAGGGTAAATCCGCAGGCCATTGGATGTCCTCCGAATTTTGCGAAAACCTCTGGCATTTCTTGCATGGCTTGGATTAAGTTAAATCCTTCTATACTTCGCCCTGAGCCAGTTATTTCGCCATTATTCTCTGCCATTATTAGGCTAGGTTTGTAGTATTTGTCTTTTATCCTTCCAGCAATCAACCCTATCACTCCAGTAGGCCATTCTTTTCCAAGTGCAAACAGTACTGGACTATCTTTTTCTATTTGTTCGTCTGCTCTTTTTATCAGGTCATCAGTAACCTTCTGTCGCTCCATGTTGTTTTGATTTAGTTCATATGCTAGCTCTGTTGCTTCGGTGGGACTTTCAGTCATTAGTAGGTTGTATGCAACATTAGCGTGGTTCATTCTTCCGGCAGCATTAATTCTGGGCGCTATTTGGAATCCGACAGTGTGTGATACTAATTCTTTTTTCTTTGTACCGTCTTGTTCCATTAATCGGGCCTCTAGGAGTAGTTTTTGCAGGCCAGTCCTCTGTGTTTTGTTTAATACAGTTAGACCATACTTTGTCATTGTTCTTGATTCACCAGTAAGAGGGACCATATCAGCTATCGTGGCAATTGCTACCATATCTAGCATCCATTTTTCAAAACTTTCGTGGGTAGTGTCATCAACAAGACAAGGGTGTGTTTCCTTATGTCTTGCAAGGAGTCCTTGCATTAGCTTGAAGGCTACTCCACCACCAGCCAATCCTTTGTCAGGATATGGTTCATCAGGCATATTGGGGTGGATGATTGCAAAGGCAGGGGGGGTGACTTCAGGTATTGCGTGATGGTCGGTAATTATAACGTCAATACCTTTTTCATTAGCTGATTCCACTTCTTCTTTACTGCTGATCCCACAATCGCATGTGATTATGAGGTTGGTTTTTTCTTCTGCTAAGTTCTTTACAGTATTTATATTTAATCCATATCCATCAGTTTCACGATGGGGGAGGAATACACTTACTTCTTCTGCACCTAGTTTTTTCAAAGTAGACACTAGTATTACAGAGGCACACACTCCATCAGCATCATAGTCTCCGTGCACCACTATCTTTTCTTGCTTTTCAATTGCCTTTAGGATTCTATTCACGGCCTTTTCCATATCTTGGAGCAGGAACGGATCGTGTATATCTTTAGAATAGTCTGGGTGAAGGAACTCATCTATTTGTTCTTGTGTGTGTATATTGCGATGATACAACAAATTAGCCACTGTTGATGGCATTTCTGGGTGGTTGGCTAGGAATTCAGCCGGTGCATTGTCAAGTACTTTCCAGATTTTTTCCATACTATCTTCTGAAGAACTTTATTTTTTTGAAGTCCCAGTAGGAGTCAGCTAAGAATAGTGAGAACACTGCGAATACGAAGTTGAGGGCAGTAATCTTTTCTAAATAATTTTCTTGTGGATGAAGTTGTAGGGCGATCAAGGAAATGCCTAGCAACACCCAGTGGACAATTGGTCTTTTGAGGGAATTAACTCTTTCTTCCTCTCCTATCCTACCTCTTTCAACAAGACAGTAGATTGCATAGAAGATTGTCATTGGAATAAAAAAATACCACTGGTATTCCTGCATATCTAGATTCAGTTCTTGTGTAAAGATGTGGTAGGGGATAAAAAGAAGGAGGAGAAAGAAAAACAAGAATATCACAGCCATTTGGTAATGGTGGTGTGGTGAAAGATAGTGGTGCTTGTATGAGATGAATTTTTTCCAACGCATACCTTTAGTAGAACAAAGGCATGATAGTAAAGAAAATCATTCCCATGATTGCAATGACCCCTATTACTGTCCACACCATTTTGAACTTTTTGTTTCCCCACATAGATTTTTATGTTAATTAACGTTTTAATACAGCTAAGTAAGCTTCAGTAGGTATGTCTACCTTTCCTTTGCCCATGCTTAGTAGTTTCTTTTTACCTTTTTTTTGTTTTTCTAAAAGTTTTCTCTTTCTTGTCACATCACCACCATATAGCTTGGCAGTAACATCTTTCCTGAGGGCTGACAATCTTTCTCCAGCAATTACCTTTCCACCGACAGCAGCTTGTATCTTTAGTACGAATTGTTGTTTGGGTAGAGTTTCTTTCAAGGATTTGACTATATGTTTCCCTATTCTGAAAGCTTCATCTCTCCATACTAGGGTGGCCAGAGCTTCTACTTTTTCTTCTGACACTAGTATGTCCATTTTCACTACGTCAGTGGGTTCATATTGCTTGAATTCGTAATTCAAAGAAGCATAACCACTAGTTACTGTCTTTAGTTTATCATAAAAGTCAGTGATTAGCGAAGCCAAGGGTATTTCATAGTGTAGTATGGCTCTTTGATGGGATCCGCTGCTTAGGTACTCGGTATTTAGGTACCTGCCTTTACGTTCTGATACCAGGCCCATTACGTTGCCAATATATTCTTCTGGGGTGATAATGTCCACGTTCATCCATGGTTCTTCAATTCCTTCTATGTGGTTAGGTTCTGGTAAATCTTGTGGGCTTTTTACCACTAACTTTTCTCCACCTGCTTTTGTCACCTTGTATGCAACACTGGGTACTGTCACTATAATATGAAGACCAAACTCTCTTTTAAGTCTCTCTTGAAAAATATCCAGGTGCAACATCCCTAGGAATCCGCATCGAAAGCCAAAGCCAAGAGCTTGTGAGCTTTCTGGCTCGTATGCAAGGGCTGAATCACTTAGTTTTAGTTTGTCCATTGCTTCGCGCAGGGCAGAGTAGTCATCACCTTCTTTAGGGAAGATGCCGGCGAACACCATTGGTTTTACTTCCTTGTATCCAGCTAGGGCTTGTTTAGCAGGGTTTTTTTGACTGGTAATAGTATCACCAACTCTTACCTCTTCCAGTTCTTTCAACCCAGTAACGATGTACCCAATCTGGCCATTTTCTAGTGTGTTGTCTTTTGTCAGCTTAGGAGAGTAATGTCCCACTTCCAGAGTCTCAGCTTCAGCTCCTGTTTTCATGAATTTGACCTTTTCTCCTTTTTTCATTTCGCCATCCATTACTCTAATAGAAGCAACTACTCCTCGGTAGTCATCATATGAAGAGTCAAATATTAGTGCACTAAGATTTTTTTTATTACCTTCTTCTGGTGAAGGGATATCATCCATTACTTTTTGCAATATTTCTTCTACGCCCTCTCCGGTCTTAGCTGAACAAGTGAGAATATCTTCTTCTTTGCATCCTAGAAGATGGATAATCTCTGCCTTGGTTTTTTTTGCATCAGCATTTGGTAAATCAATTTTGTTTAATACTGGAACTATCTTTAAGTTCTGATCAATTGCAAGGTATAGGTTTCCAATTGTTTGGGCCTGCACTCCTTGGGTGGCATCAACTAGTAATATAGCTCCTTCTACTGCTGCTAAAGAGCGGGATACCTCGTAGTTGAAGTCAACATGTCCTGGGGTATCAATTAGGTTTAGTACATGGTCTTTGTATTTCATTCGTACAGGTTGTAGTTTTATTGTAATCCCTCTTTCTTGTTCCAGTTCCATTTGGTCTAATATTTGTTCTTTCATGTCTCTTTTGTTCACTGTACCGGTCAATTCCAAGAAGCGGTCTGCTAAAGTAGACTTTCCATGGTCAATATGAGCTATGATACAGAAATTACGTGTATTTTTCATACTATATTTCATCCCCTCTATTAATTTCACCCTGAACATTGGCTAGTTTAAGCCATTTCTTTTTTAGACTTCTATTTAATCGCTTCATTTCCTCTAATTGAAGGAAATGAAGGATCAGGCCATATACTAGGAGACCAATTGTACCAGATATTGCTCCTTGACTCAAGATGCCCCAAAATCTAGTCATATCCACCATCATTGACAGTGGTTGTTTGAGAACTTGGATTACTAAAGCCATTGCTAGGGCTGCTGCAGATATTTTGTACAGGGAGATGATTATTTTGCTCTCTCCAAGGGTTCCCAAGCTAGTTCGTAACCCAATCCATAGTAAAGACATTTGTAATATCATGGCTAGGGAAAATGCTAGTGCAAGTCCGCTAACACCCATTACATTTTTCAAATACATTGCAGCTAGTATGTTAGCTAGGGCAGCTACTAGACCTACTAGGAAGGGGGTCCATGTATCGTGTATGGCATAGAAGGTTCGTGCCAGAAGGGGAATCAAACATTGGGCAAACAAGGAGAGAGAGAAGAAGGCCAGAGTGTTGGCAGTGAGGACAGTATCCCCCCAATTAAATTGCCCTGATCCTAATACCACCCTTACTATCTGAGCGCGTAAAAGTAGGAATATAATACTAAGAGGTATTATGAAAAATAATATTTGTTTTATTGTAGAAGACAGTTGGTTAATTATTTCTTCCTTTTTGTCTTCGGCTGCAAACTTGGCTAAAGTAGGAAAGGCAGCAATTGCAAAAGAAATTCCAATGATTCCAATAGGGAAGTATTGCAAGTTGCTTGCCAAATTGAATATAGCAATGCTTCCTGCTGTTAGCGTTGAGGCTAGTATTGTAATGACTAGGAGATTTATCTGGCTGGTTGCTAATCCTAGAGTACGGGGGATCATTAGCTTTCCAATCTTCCTCACATTTTTGTCCTTCCACAGGAGTAGAGGTTTGTACCTAAAGCCGTGATACACAAGAGAGGGTAGTTGAATAACAAGGTGGAGAAGAGCTCCTAGTACTACCCCATATGCTAGTCCAGAAATACCGAATTTAGGGACAAGGAAAATAGCGCCGATAATAATACCAAGATTGTACATTATTGGAGTGAGGGCATATACCAGAAAGTTTTTGAATGATTGCAATACCCCGCTCACAATACCGCTAATACCTAGTAGAACAGGACTAAGGTACATTATTCTGGTTAGGATAATAGTCATCTTGAGTTTTTCTGGATCAAAACCAGGTACAACTAGTTCCATTAACTGTGGAGTGAAGAAAAATAATATTGAACAGACGATTACAAGGGCAAGGGCAAGTATATTGAATATAGCACTGGTAACGCGCCATGCCTCTTCTTGATCCTTTACTAGAAGCTTCATAAAGATCGGGATAAAGCCAGCAGAAAGGGCTCCAACGATAATGAGGTTGTATACTAAATCAGGAATGCGGAAAGCAGCAAAGTATGTATCCAAAATATCACCAGCTCCAAATTGGTGTGCAAATATTCGATCCCGGACAATTCCTATTATTCGACTTATAAAAGACGCCACAGCTAGAACTAGGGCGGCGCCAGTGATGGATTTAGATTGGGAAGAAAATATTCTTTTTATCATTTTAGAGCCACTTCTTCTTTTTCATTACAAGGACAACCATGAAAATGACTAGCAATAGTCCGACAAACATCATCCAGACCCATAAAGGGTTTTGAGCATATGGGAGTCCTGATATATTCATTCCATATATGCCTGACAAAAGGGTGAGAGGTAGCAAGGCCACAGACATTACTGTTAAGGCGCTAATTACCTTGTTGGTACGGTGATTGATTAAGGATTCTACTGTTACATGAAGGCCATTAACTGTATCTTTATATGTTTCAGTAATTGACCAAAGTTTGCTTAAATAATCATTAATATTGTCAAAATACAATGTTAGGTCTTCGTTAAGGAAAGGTTTGCGTATGTGTGAGAGATTGGCTACTAAATATCTTTGAGGATCTAGTATCCTTCTTAGTTGTAGTACATTTCGTCTGTGTATGGCTAGTTCTTTCACTGTACCAGTATCTTGTTCTCCTGCATAGATTTCATTTTCAAGCTCAGAAATTTGTTTACCAATTTTGTCAATGATGGGTTGAGTGGTGTGGAACAATGCTTCAATCAAGCGGTATAGGAGGAAACCAGGACCTTCCTGCATCCAATCAGCTTTTACTTTCCTATTTTTCATACAGCGGTAGAAAAAGTTCTTCATTTCTTTTGTTTTGGAGTGTTGGATAGTGATCAAGTAATTATCTCCAATAAATACATCCACTTCATGAGATCTTACTTTTTGGGCACTGGGGTTCCAAAGAGGGAAGTGAAAAACTAAAAATAAATAGTTTTTGTAAACATCTATTTTAGGTGTCTGAACCTCTCCTTGCAGATCTTCATAGTCCAAATGATGGAAATTGTAATTGGCCTTTAGGTATTTGAGAGCTTCATCGTCAAGCTTGTCTATGTTTATCCAAGTAAAGTCGCCTTGTTTCAAGGTTTTTATGGCCATATTATTATTGCTTAATCTGCTCTATTGGCAGGTTTATAGTTAATGAAGAATAGTCAGTTCCTGGATCGTCTGGATCGTCTTCAGTGTATAGCATTCCGTCTATTTCTCCTAGACTAAATTTTAGTTCCCTTGTTCTGTCTGTCTTCTCACCCTCTTCAATACTATACTTTCCTTTCCTCAGTTCAGTCTTGTAGTATTGGATAAAGAAGTGGGGTTCTGCAGTCAGGGAAGTCCATTCTATTTGCACTATATCTCTATGATCAGCCACAGGCTCTTTCATTAATCGTACAAGATCATCCCATCCAGCCTTTTTTTCTATATGCACATCTCCATTTTCATCCGTTGTTTTTTCAGTAGCAACTTGCTTGTCTAGAACAAGAACAACTGGAGAGAGTATTAGTTTTGGTATGAATGCAGCTATTTCCAATCCACGCCCTTTGTCTTTCCCAGAAATGAAAGTAATTTTCTGTACATTTTCAGAATCATATACTGGAATGTTAGTGGGGAAGTGGTCTGGCACATTATCAAGTTTTTTAGGTCTTGGTCCTGCTGCGAATTTGATCAGGAGTATGCCAGCAATCAAAAAAATGACTATGCATCCGCAGCCAGTAAGACATGAGCGTTTTAGACACGAACGCTTTTTGCCTAATTCTTGAATTGGCGGTTCCTTTATTTCAACTTGTTCTATATTGCGGCGCATAAGGAAGACCTAATAAGCCCGTGAGATTAGTGGGCCCATCTTTATTCTTGAATATATCATACCAGAAAATTTGTAGCTTGTATAGGTGAAGTATTAGTTTCTGTGATATACTATCCTATATTAATCAACCATATTATGAAAATAAAATTTTGTGGAGCTGCTCGTGAGGTGACTGGCTCTTGCCATCTCTTGGAAGCAGGAGGTAGGAAGATATTAGTGGACTGTGGGATGTTCCAAGGTTCTGATTTCAATACTGGAAAGAATCACGATTCTTTTCCTTTTGATCCAAAAGAGGTTGACGTTCTCTTGGTTACTCATGCTCACCTGGATCATGTTGGTAGGATACCCAAGTTGATAAAAGAGGGGTTTACAGGCAACATATATGCGACTAAGGCCACTCGTGAACTAGCTAAGTTGATCTGGTCGGATGCACACCACATAATGAAGGAGAATAATAAGAGGTATAATACACCAATATTGTTTAGCGAGAGTGATGTCGCAATGGCATATGACCAGTGCCAAGGAGTAGGCTATGGTCAGACAATAGAGATTGATAAGGGGATTAGTGCTGTGTGGAAGGATGCTGGACATATATTTGGGGCTTCTTTCATAGAGGTAAGTGCAGAAGGAAAGAAGATTGCATTTTCAGGAGACATTGGTAATGAAGATGTTCCAATTCTCAAAGATACAGAACCATTAGATGATGATGTGGATGTTTTGCTTTGTGAATCCACATATGGGGACAGGATTCACGAAGATATTGATACTCGCAGGGGTATAATACTAGATTTGATTAAAGAAGGTGCTGAAAAAGGTGGTACTATTATGATACCGGCATTCTCTTTGGAAAGAACTCAGGAATTACTATATGAACTAAACTTACTTAGTGAACATGACAAGGTTCTTCCTAAAATTCCAATGTTCTTAGATAGTCCGTTAGCTATTAATGCTACTGAAGTATACAAAGAATATCCAGAATACTATGACGAAGCAGCTGCTAAGCTGCACATGGTGGGGGATGATTTTTTTGACTTCCCAGGACTCAAGTTCACATACAATCGTGAAGAATCAAAAAAAATTAACCACATGCGTGGATCCAAGCTTGTAATGGCAGGAGCAGGAATGATGAATGGAGGAAGAATAGTACATCATGCTTTCCGCTATCTCCCAGACCCAGCTTCCACCCTTCTCATTGTCGGATATCAGGCTCAAGGAACTTTAGGGAGAAGATTATATGAAGGGGCTAATCAAGTAAAGATATTTGGCGAAGATGTTGATGTAAGGTGTACAGTAAAGGCTATTGGAGCTTTGTCTGCACACGGAGACCAGAAAAAGTTGGTAAAGTGGGTGGGTAGTGGAAAGAAAGTACCCAAGAAAGTGTTTTGTGTTCATGGAGAAATTCATGCAGCAACAGAACTAGCTCACAGGATACGGGACAAATACAAGACAGAGGCCCTTATCCCAGAATATGAAGAAGAAGTGGAAATATAGCTATAAATAACAAAAAACTGCTCACATGGAGTAGTTTTTTGTTTTTCTCTACCCACCTGTGTAGATGAGTATAGAAGTTGTGGCGCCCTATTAAACAACGGGCGCCAGTGTTTTTCAGAATGAATGGGTGGAATGAGCAGAGGGTCGGGGGTTGGACAACCGTAGTCGTCCGCCCCCCTTCCCAAAAAATGAGTGGTGGGGTGTAGGCTTTGCACGGGCTGGCTATATACCCCGCGAGCCTGGGAGAACCCCCGCCCTTCCCTAGCCAGGTTAGGGAGACGTGTTGTTCCTTTCACAGTGTTTATATTCAGCTTACTCCCCAGCTGAAGACACTGTGCTCTCGGAACGTAGCGGCTGTCTGACCTTGAATTGTTGGTCAGTACATTGAGGTGTGCCCGAAGTGGCAAAACCTCAACCGCTTGCCCCCAACCAATGGGGGGCTCGGTAGAGTGGGGTTACCGGAGACCCCCACTTGCTCATCGTAGGGACGGCGCTCAGTCATCCAGCGCAATGTGCCCACGATGGAGGAACCCATCTGTGCAAATCCGGAAGTTCCCCAACGCATCGGCCGGGAGAGAAGGACATCCTCCCCCAACACCACCACACGGTCTTTCGTCCTGCCGCTGCCAGTCAAGTTAAGGTTTCCCCCCACCGCCGTACGAAATATAC
Organism: uncultured Gammaproteobacteria bacterium; assembly: GCA_964412535.1. GTDB lineage: Bacteria > Patescibacteriota > Patescibacteriia > Magasanikbacterales > UBA922 > CAYPPF01. The sequence continues at coordinate 29,992 of CAYPPF010000005.1, forward strand.
TTCGTCCGCATTTTGGAGTACTCACCCGCTTATGACATGGTCAACCAGGGCTTTACCGTGCGCTCCACCGCAATGGGCTGCATACAGGTTCCAAGGTCTACCACCCAGATCCTGGACCGATAGTCCAAAAAGATCTTGTAGTTATCCTAGTCCCGTTACCAGTCCGTGCGATGCCGGCTGAAGACAATTATTGTTGTCTGCAATCGGCGTCGCATGTGCGACGCGCGTGTAAGGTTCGGTCAGATTGTACTAGAAAGTACATCTGACAATAGGGGAGTATAGCAGATTTTGATAGTTTTGTCAAGGGGTTATGTGTTAATATAGCATATTTTTGGCTAAAATAAGGTAAATCTGGCTCTAAAAGGCTCTACTCTTGTTAGAGCCTTTTGTTTTTTTGGGGTGTGGATAATTAGTATTGACAGCGTATCATTTATGGTATATAGTATACAGTATAAACTATATACCATAAAGTATGAAGACTGATACTAGACAAAAAATGTTTAAATTTATAGAAGAAAAGGGACAAGTAGCACCTAAAGAAATTGTTGATTTTATTGGTTTTAGTGCACCAGCTGTTTTCCGTCAATTAAAAAAATTAATTGATGAGGGAAAAATACAAAAAACAGGAAGCCCTCCTCACGTGCTATATCACTTACCAATGTCACCAAAAGAGCTGGCTGTTCAGCCGGCAATTAGCTGGACTTCTTCATTGACACCACCTGAATTGGAGCCAGATGACCACTGTCAAACCAGGGATGTATTCCAAGCCAGGCACGGTAAGTTACCAAAAGATCTTGGTAGTGTTATAAAAGAAGAACAATTAGTTTTTTTACTGTCAGCAGTAATCGGCGAAATAGGGAACAATTCTTTTGATCACAATTTGGGTAATTGGCCTGATATGCCAGGGGTGTTTTTCCGGATTGATTTTAAAAAGAGAGTCATTCTTTTGGCAGACAGAGGACAGGGGGTCTTGACCAGCTTACAAAAAGTAAGACCAAATATTCCTAATCACAGAGAGGCAATAAAGATCGCCTTTACAGAAATATTATCAGGTCGAATGCCAGAACATCGAGGGAATGGGTTGAAGTTTGTAAGGCGGGTAATTGAGGAAAACAAGCTGCTGTTAAGGTTTTATTCTGGGTCAGCTAAGTGTATAATACAAAATGGTAAAACAAAATTTTTAGATTCTGACAAAAATATAAAAGGCACTGTAGCCGTGATAGAATTTTAATTTTAATAATATGAAATTAGAACTTAAAAAATTCGGTACAACTTTAAGCTCCCGGCCTGCTGCGAAAGAGGCGTGGGCAGTAACGCGTGCTTATATTTTAAAAGACAAGCAACCCGGAGAAAAAATAGAAATTGATTTTGATGGTGTACAAGTTTTAACTCCATCTTGGGCTGATGAGTTCATCTCTTCACTTAAACAAGAACATCCAAATGATGTGGTTCTTCTTCCGTCTGACAATGCTTCAGTAAAAATGTCGCTTGAGTTTGTTGGAAAAGAATCAAATTGATTAGAGTTGACAAAATAATAAAAACCACCAGTAATAGGCTGGTGGTTTTTTACTGTGCCTTGGTTATATATGGGGTTTATTAGAGCCTTTTGTTTTTTTGGGGTGTGGATAAATGTGGTTGTAAATGGTTGCTAAGTGTTTCAGAGTGGTATATAATGGAAGTACGTGGGGAAAAGTGGGGAAAATGCTTGTCTTCCTACTTTAGCAAAGACAACTATGTTTATCGGTGAATACACCCATAATTTAGATGAAAAGGGACGCTTGGCTGTACCTAAAAAGTTTAGGGCTGAGCTGTCTAAAGGAGCAGTTGTTACCCGCGGTTTGGACAACTGCTTGTTTCTGTACACTAAAATTGAATGGAAAAAGCTTGCTGATAAGTTAGCTGGCTTGCCATTTTCACAAGCAAACTCTAGAGCCTTTGCCCGTTTGATGTTGGCTGGGGCTATGGACGTAAAGACAGACAAACAAGGTAGGGTAATACTTCCTGAATATCTGCGCAGCTTTGCTGGTCTCAAAAAGAACATAATCGTTGCAGGTCTATACAACCGCCTCGAGATCTGGGACCAGAAGAAGTGGGCAGATTACAAAAACAAGACTGAAAGTGAGAGTAGTGCAATTTCTGAACAAATGTTTGAGTTGGGAATCTAATCTGTCTGTTATATGAAGCATGTACCTGTTTTGATTAAAGAGGTGATTGATGGCTTGGAACTAAAGCCAGGTGATAGTGTGGTTGACTGCACTCTAGGAGATGCTGGTCATGCAGAAGAGATTTTGAACACTATTGAACCTGGGCGACTTCTGGGAATTGATGCTGATCCTGAGGCTGTCCTACGTGCTAAGCAGTATTTATACAATTTTGGTGAAAGAGTGGAGTTTGTTAGAGACAACTTTGTAAATTTAAAACAAATAATAGAAAAAAATGATTTTACGCCAATTAATGCCATTTTGTTTGACCTGGGTTGGTCTAGCCCGCAGTTTGAGGAGCGGCGCAGAGGTTTTAGCTTTTATAAAGCAAGTGACCCTCTAGACATGAGATACAGTGGTGGCTCTGAGTTAGAGAGTGCTGCAGATTTGGTTAATAATTGGGATAAGGATGATTTGGCAAAGATATTTAGAGAGTGTGGAGAGGAAAAATTAAGTAGAGAGATAGCAGAAGGGATAGTGGAGAAGAGAAAACAGGGTGAGATAGAAAAGGTGAGTGAGCTGGTGGAAATCATTTTACAAATTTATAGAGAAAAACTTAACACAGACAAGGAAATTCCTTGGATCGGTGGCTTGCATCCTGCTACTAAAGTATTCCAAGCTTTGAGAATGGCGGTTAATGATGAATTGGGTGTATTGGAAAAGGTTTTACCCCAGGCAGTTGATGTACTGGCTCCTGGTGGGAAAATAGCAGTAATATCCTTTCATTCAGGAGAGGATAGGATAGTGAAGCATTTTTTCAAGGGTAGGGATGATGTGAAGGTTATAAATAAAAAGCCGATTATCGCTGGCGAGGAGGAGATTAAGTCTAATCCTAGAGCTAGATCAGCTAAATTAAGAATAGTGGAGAAAATATGACCACTTACCAGACAAAACACCAGACCATGAGACAGAAGAGGCTTGCTGTAAAGCAATGGCTCTTAGGCACTACTTTTAGGTGTGTACTCCTTACATCCGTTGCTGTGTTCGGTATAATGTACGTAGTACAGACTAGCTCTATCTCTACTAAAGGGTATGAAATCAATGACCTTGAGGGGCAGATTCAAGTTCTAGAGCAGGAAAATCAAAAACTAGAATTTGAAATTGCCACCCACCGTTCAATGAAAAGCATTCAAGAGAGACTTGATGGCTTGGGCTTGGTAATGGCAGATCGAGTAGATTATGCTACATTAGTTGGTACAGCAGTTGCTAGACGTTAACAAGAATCTACATATATATCCCCCTAACTGGGGATTTTTTTATTTCTGTGGTATAATATCGATATAAATTGTCAATAATCAATAGTTATTGGTGTTTGAAGTTATGTGGATCTTAGTGATACAACGAATGGTGTTGGAATTAGTGCTTGACTTAGTATACTTCCCTTTGTGGTGGTATACAGCTGGTACTAAAAAAGCAGCTATAACATGCTATCATCTTCTGCAAGACGGGAATATGCGAATGGCTCCTGGTTTGTGGCTGAAAAATATTTTTGTCCCCATGTATGGGCAAACAGACTGGCGAGGAAGGCTGACCAGTTTTTTTGTGCGCTCAGCTAATATTGTATTAAGAGGCTTTGCTCTCCTTGTTTGGCTAATAGTGGTGGTAATGATTTTCCTTCTTTGGTTAGTTTTCCCAGTTTTTGTAGTGTATATGCTTTTTCAATCTATAGCTTGATTATGTTGTTTACTAAGAATGCCCCCCTCAACCTATTACCCTGCAACACCTGCCTTGGAAGCGGGTATGTTGGGGTACGCAAGTGTTCTGAATGCAAAGGCATGAGCATGGGTAGAATGGTGAGAGGCAAGTTTTTGTACTGGGGAGAGCCTTTAACTAGGTATCATATAAAGGTGAGGCAAGGGAGAAGGTTTTTAGACAAGTTTAGGGCAATAGGGGCACTAATATTTGGATTAGGGTTTTTAGGGTTATTTTTCTGGCTAGTATCAGGTAAAGGATTGTTTAATGAAATCTTCAAGGTTGATTTTTGGACGAGTAGGAATGATTTTCTTGCCCCGTTGTTTTGGATGGCCATTATATCCTTCAGTTATTTGGTATACAGGATAGTGGTGGTAGACAAGCAGCCTGTGCCAGTGGAATGGCATGAGTATGATAGTGATGAAGCCGTTAGGAAAGAGAAAAAGGGTCCAGGCTTGCAAACATGGCGTCAGGCGATAAAATTATCAAAGAAAAAAAGAAAGGATATAACCAAGAGCTTTACTAGTGATGTAATGCAGGTATTAGAAGAGGCATATTATGTAGCAGACAAGCATCAGAGCGACTTTGTGGCACCAGCTCATGTTTTCTTTGCTCTTCTTTCTTCAAATAAGGTAGCTAATGTTTTTATACGCCTAGGTATTCCAGTACAAACCTTGCAGGCTCATTTAGCAAAAGCTTTTGTTGCCAGTAAAAAGAACAGAGTGCCTGTGATTTCTGAAGGTGTGCAACAGATTCTTTTCCAGGCATATGAAAAGGCATTTGTCGACCATCAGGAGTTTGTACATGTTACAGAGTTGTTAATTACAACAGTGCGTCAAGATGAGAAAATACAAGAATTATTATATGATCTTAAGGTGGACAAGGACAAGCTGTCTAATGTAATAGAATGGTTGCGTATTCGCGAGCGTTTACGTTGGCAATACAAGAAATTTCACAGGGCAGCTTCTAGGAGAAGTAAACATGGATTAGATCGAGCTATGACAGCAATAGCCACTCCATATTTGAATAGTTTTAGTCAGGATATAACAATAGCGGCTAAATATAATAACCTATCTCCTTGTGTTGCTAGAGACAAAGAAATTGAAGAGATTTTTCGTATTATTGAAGGTGGTAGACAAAGTGTGGTATTAGTAGGAGAGCGAGGGGTTGGTAAAATGAGTATTGTCGAGGGAATTGCTCAAAAGATGGTGGAAGAGGAAGTTCCTAAGAGGCTTAGAGACAAAAGGTTGGTACAGCTATCAACTTCATCTCTAATGGCAGGTACTACTCTGAGTGGGGCGCAAGAAAGATTAATACGGATAATGAATGAGGTTTCAAGAGCTAAGAATATAATTTTGTTTATAAAAAATATACATGATTTGATTAGCATAAGCTCTAATGAGGGTAGTGAAGGATTGGATGTTTCCGAAACTTTGTCTGAGTTTCTTGGTCCGGGTAAGTTCCTTACCTTGGCCACCACCACTCCAGAGGGATTTAATCAACACATTTTGAATTCAGAAATAGGTTCAGTACTTTCACGAGTGGATGTGAAAGAGATGGATGATAACCAAGCAATACAGGTGTTGGAATCAAAAGTGGGGCCCTTAGAGTACAAACATCAAGTATTTTTCTCATATGATGCTCTTTCTCAGTCTGTTGTTCTGGCAAAGAGATTTTTACATGATCAAAATCTTCCTGAAAGCGCTATTTCAATAATGACAGAATCTGCTAGTTTAGTGCGCAACCAAAAAGGGGAGAATCATTTAATTAGTGCTGATGATGTTGCCTCTATCGTGGGTGGGAAGACTGGGATTCCTGTAGCAAGTATTTCTGAGGATGAATCTACTAGACTATTACGTTTAGAAGAGGAAATGCACAAAAGGATAATAGGGCAGGATCAAGCAGTGAAAATAGTTGCAAGTGCTTTGCGTAGAGCTAGGGCAGAAATACGTTCACAAAAGAGGCCTATTGCAAACTTTTTGTTTTTAGGACCAACTGGAGTAGGTAAGACTGAATTAGCCAAGACAATTGCCAGTGTATATTTTGGTGGAGAAAAAAGAATGGTGCGAGTTGATATGAGTGAGTTTCAAGATAAATCTAGTATATATAGGTTGATTGGCCAGCCAAATAGGCAGGGAACAGGAATATTAACTGAAGCAGTAAGGCAGAATCCATTTTCTTTAGTATTGTTGGATGAAATGGAAAAAGCAGATCCAGATGTCCTTAATTTGTTCTTACAAGTATTTGATGATGGTAGATTGACTGATAGTACTGGTAAGGTAATAGATTTTACTAATTCCATTATTATTGCCACTTCTAATGCAGCCACTTCATATGTTCAACAGCAGATTGAACAGGGGATTGAATTAGAAGAAATACGTCAGGATTTGATTAAGGGAGAGTTGAAAAAGTACTATCGTCCTGAATTTATCAACAGATTTGATGGTATTGTATTGTTCAAGTCTTTGAAAAGGGATGAGATAAAGAAGATAGCTGGTTTGATGTTGAAAAGGGTGGCTAAAGATTTAGAAAAAAGAGGGGTTGGTTTGCGAGTGGAAGAAGCTGCACTAGAGTCCTTGGCAGAAGTGGGCTTTGATCCACAGTTTGGTGCCCGCCCTATGCGAAGAGCTATTCAAGAACATGTAGAAAATCAATTAGCAGAATTAGTTCTTGGGAATAAGCTAAATCGCAGGGATGTTGTAGTTCTTGGAAAAGAGTGTAATATATCAATAGAGGGAGAATAATCTAAGACATGTATTTAGCATACTTTTTAGTTTCATTAACATTGGCTGTATTGCTAACACCACTGGTCCGCATATTAATGCGGCATTTTATGATAGAAGATGAGCCAAGAGACGAGAAAAGAAAGATCCACAAGGAAAAGGTTCCTTTAGGAGGAGGACTGGCTATATTTTTGTCTTTCTTTCTTGTTTTGTTAGTTATATTTTTAACAACTGACCATATTGGTCAGAATATAGCTCCCAAGCATTTACTAGGGTTGTTTTTAGGGGGGTTGGTGTTGATGATAGTTGGAGTCTTGGATGACAAGTATAGTTTGAGGGCAAAACAGCAAATATGGTTTCCAATTGTAGCTGCCTTGATAGTTATTGTTTTTGGCATAGGTCCTGACACTATTACTAACCCATTTGGAGGAGTATTTAGGTTAGATTCTGTTAACTTTGGTAATTGGGTGGTATTAGCAGACGTTGTGGTGTTTTTCTGGTTAATGGGCATGATGTTTACCACCAAGCTGTTAGATGGTTTAGATGGCTTAGTGGCTGGCATAGTGTCTATTGGAGCTTTGATGATCGCTTTTTTGAGCTTACAGAGCCAGTGGTTTCAGCCAGATGTTGCTTTGGTCTCCATTGTCTTTGCCGGTTGTTGTCTGGGTTTTTTGTTTTGGAATTGGCATCCTGCCAAGATATTTTTGGGAGAAGGGGGAAGCTTGTTCGCAGGTTTTGTACTCGGATCCCTGGCTGTTATATCAGGTAGTAAGATTGCAACTACGTTGCTGGTAATGGGTATTCCAATACTAGATGTGGCTCGTGTAATTGTTTTACGTGTTTACAAAAAGAAGCCAGTGTATGTGGGAGATGCAGAACATCTTCATTTCCGTTTGCTTCAGTCTGGCCTTACTCAGCAACAAGCAGTATTACTGTTGTATGGAATTTCTTTTCTGTTTGGAATCACAACTTTGTTCTTGCAAAGCAGTGAGAAATTAATTGCGTTGCTATTCTTGTTTGTTCTCATGTTGTTAGTGGGAATTGGATTTTCACGCAAGAAAGATAAATAGTATGATAGAGTGGAAAAAACAAAAACTATTAATAGTGCTAGGAATTATACTTTTAGTCACCCTTGGTATTAAACTATGGCAACTACGCTGGCCTAGTGCAGTGATTGAGCTAAAAGGACAGGAACTAAAGGTATTAGTGGCAGAAATATCACACCATCAAAGAAAGGGTTTGGGAGGTAGGGAATCTCTTGAAGAATATGATGGAATGGTGTTTCTCTTTTCATACTCTGACAAGCATACAATGGTAATGCGCAACATGGAATTTCCCATTGACATAGTATGGCTTGAGAAAGGGGTGGTGGTGGATATTGCCCCTAATATACAGGCAGAGCCTAGTGTTCCAGAGGCTAACCTTACCAAGTACTATCCTAGAAAGTCAGCTAATCTGGTAATAGAGCTACCTACAGGCTGGGTAGAAAAGAATGACCTTAGGATAGGGGACAAGATGGTGGTAATTGGGCCTGATGACTAGCTGTGGAGGGTGTGACTTGACTTTTTTCTGGTTTTGATATAAAATGTTCCTGTTTCCTAATAACAAATGATTAAATATTTAAACTATGTTTGCAGTAATAGAAACCGGTGGTAAGCAGTATCTGATAAAGACAGGTGATAGTTTGAGAGTGGAAAAACTAGATGCAGAAGCTGGTAAGGAAGTTGTCTTTGACAAAGTACTGCTTTTAGCTAAAGAAGATGGTTCTGACGTACAGATGGGTACTCCATACCTAGAAGGAGTGAGCATTGCAGCCACTGTAGAAGAGCAAGGACGAAGTAAGAAGCTACGAGTGGTCAAATTCAAGAGAAAAGTGCGATATAAGAGGGTAAGAGGCCATAGACAGCACTTTACCAAGGTAAAGGTAAAAAAGGTGTAAAAATTCACAATACTAAACCAAACCTCCCGTTAAAGGGGGGTTTTTGTTTAGCTATTGACAAGACCCCTTTTCTCTGATAGTATTATACATTGGCGATGATCGTCAGCTCTTGGGTTCATAACCGGTGCTATGCGCTGTTGCAAGGAGGGAGTAAGAATGAAGAGGTACATGTATTTCATTGATGGAGAAGGGAAGCACGTTTCGTACGAAAATGTACTGAAAGCGTTTTCCCAAGACAGGTTGATTCCTTTCCGGGTCTACGAAGCGATCGGAGAAGGCGAGAGAGAGGAGGAGATCGGTCGTGGTAGACTGCAGATCAAGGAGATCGGCCGGCCGAGCGTCTTTCAGATGCCACTCAAGCTTCAGCCCACAGAAGAGGGGGTCTTGACCATGCAGGTCAAGGTCAGGTCTGTGGGAAGCAGTGACGACATCGTGCCAGGTTGGTATACCCTCGTTTCTGTGGTGTACATGAGGGAGGCCAGTTTCGACGGAATTTCGGTTCCAGAGGGGCTGATCAAGGAGTAGTTCTTTCAAGGAGAAGTAATCTCAAATCTAGCCTGAACTTCGGTTCGGGCAAAAGCAAAAACAGCTTTTTAAAGGCTGTTTTTGCTTATCCAAGATATGTCTTGACATTTTGGACTGGATTTGTTATAGTGTTCTATTGGGATTTGTTTTTTTAAATATTCCATACTTTGACCAACCTATTGTGTTGGGAAAGTGTGGCATCACCTTGGAGGGGTTCATGAGAAAGATTATACTTGTGGCAGCGGCATTGTGTTTGGTCGGATCGGGAGTGCTGGCCTGTGGTTCAAGTGAAAAGGAATTGACACCATCTGTCTCAGGCCCCTGGTTTGTGGAGGTCGACTACGACAAGACAGTTGAGGAACTGGTCTTCGCAGGAGACCACACTTACCAGGATTCGAACATCAATAATCTCAACTTTTCCACGACTGGCTCAGGGCAGAAAACATTGGAGATGTTTGTTGTCTCCATGGGCGAGAAAAATTGGCCCAGCTCTTCGGAAGTGGCGGAGTTCATGAAGGAGCGGGCATATCGGCCTGCGAATCTGGTAGAATTATTAGCTTTTTCTATGCAGATTTCGGGAGAGTCAGTACCAGGTAAGTTAGAGCCGATCCTGACAATATCGGGCAAAAGTCTGGTAAGTTTGGGATCTTCATGGGTGAATGCAAAAGGTGTGCGCAGTGTAGTTTCTCTGGGATACTACAATGATGAAACCAAATTGTTTCTGGTCAGCACAGGCAGAGACTGGGCAGGCCGAGGGTGGCATTTCAAGAATAGTTTTCTGGCAGTGCGCCAATAGTCCTGTGTTCGTTTGTTCTTTTGTCCCTTGGCCCAAATGTAAAAGTTTGGACCAATCCAAAAACAGCTTTTTAAAGGCTGTTTTTGTTTGGATTTTTATTGCTTAAGTGATTTGACAAGTGGTTGGTTTTAAGATACACTTAAGATACACAGTACTTAATCTAATACTATGACTACAAAGTTAATAGGAGTGCGTGAGTTTCGGGAAAACATGACCACTCTTTACGATCAGGCTATTAAGAATAACTGGCGTTTTGTGGTATTGAATCGAAACCAGCCTATTTTCAAGATTGAGCCTTTGAAGAAAAAAGATGCTAGTTTAGAAAAATTATCTAAAGAAATTGAAGAAGCCAGAGAAGATGTAAAAAAAGGTCGTTTGTATACAGTAGAAGAAATTAGAAAAAAGCTTGACTTATAGTTTTAACAAGGGGGGATATGAAATATAAAATACTTTATACAGAAAGGGCTAGGATTGATTTTGAAAAGTTAGATAAGAAATTAGTAAGTAGAATTTTGGATAAATTGGATTTTTTTCTAGAAACGGGAGCGCCACTAAGACACGCTAAAAAATTATCCAATATTCAGGGAAATACTTATCGATTTAGAGTGGGTGACTATCGAATTATTTTTGATGTTGATAATAGAGGAAATATAGTGGTACTTTTAGTTTTGAGAGTAAAACACAGGAAAGAGGTCTATTCTAGTATTTAAAAACAGCCTTTAAAAAGGCTGTTTTTGTTTATTTACTACTTATTCTGTTCTTCAATGCACTCCCTAATGTTATCTCGTCTGCGTATTGTAGTTCACTTCCCATTGGAAGTCCTCTTGCCAGTCTAGATACTTTTACTTTCGGGCTGACACTTTTTATTTTCTTTTCCAGGAACATCATTGTGGTTTCTCCTGGGAGATCTGGGTTGAGGGCAAGGATAATTTCTTTTACATCCTCGTCCTTTGTCCTTTTGAGGAGTTCTACTATTTTTATGTACTTAGCTCCTTCAACATTACCTGGCTTTATCACTCCCCGTAATACATGATATAGTCCGTTGTATTCTTTGGTTTTTTCCATTACCTGTACGTCTTGTGGTTTCTCCACAACACATAT
>CAYPPF010000006.1:0-37358 GCA_964412535.1 uncultured Gammaproteobacteria bacterium
CCATCCTTTACAGTCCTCTTCATGGATCTTTCCATGATGAAACATGGTGTAATTAGGGCAAATTAACTTGTAGTCATGCAAGGTCATTACTACTGGTATCCCCTTCTTCTTTGCCACTGGTAAGATGGAAGGAGATATGTGATGGTAAATATTATGAAGGTGAAGCATGTCAATCTTTTCTTCCCTTAACAATTCCTTCATTCTCTTTCTAGCCTCAACAGAATACATCATTCTAAATACTGAGCTAATCTTCTTTCTCAGCCCAACCTTTCCAGGATCCTGTAGCTCCAATTCAGACACAAAAAACTTGTCATACTTGCTAGAAAGATTATTCTTATGACGCATCGCAAAAGGAATTACCCTGTTTCCATCCTTTTCCAGCAACTCTGACAAATACAAAGCATAATTTGATGCTCCATCTCTCCACCAATAGAACTTATGTGCTTGAATAATATTCATACTAATTTTTTATACAAATCACTATATTGTTTAATCATCTTCTCTCTAGAGAAGCCTTTTTCTACAAAATCACGAGCCTTCTCCCCTAAAGTATAGTATTCTTCTTTATTTTCAAAAACATCTTTTATTTGCTTCCTTAACAAATCAACATCACCCACATCAAAGAGTAGTCCATTCTCTTTATGCTTCACTATCTCTAACAACCCACCCACATTAGAGGTAATAACTAGGCGACCAGCAGCCATAGCTTCCAAAGCTACTATACCTAGCCCTTCCCAAAGGGATGGCATTAGAACAACCTCATTATTCTGCAAAACACCCACCACATCATTAGTTGGAGGACTAAAATCAACTCTATTACCAATATCTAACTCTTTAACCAGCTTTTTCAACTTTCCTTCTCTTTCCCCCTCACCCACTATATATAAATGCCAATTATATTCTTTCAATCCTGACAAAGCCCTAATAGCAATTTCATGCCCCTTTTGCTCTACTAACCGTCCTAGCATTAACAAATTTACACCCTCATTATCCTGTATTGGAGAAACAGAAGCAAAACCATGAATGTCTACTCCAAAATATGTGACAAGTACATCTTTCTTGATCCCATACGCCTTTCCCATATATTCTTTTACCTCTTTAGAACAAGCAGTATATGCATCTGTCTTGTCTTTCAATACCCTTTTCACAAGATGCTTTACAAACCCCTCGTCTTTGTTCACATTATGTTCTGTGGTCACCACTGGCAAACCTAATTTTTTAGCTGCTAGTCTTCCCCATACATCTGCCCCAAAAAGATGAGTGTGTACAATGTCTGGCTCCATCTCCGCCAACACTTCTTTCAATCTACCAACCAATCCCAAGTCAATCTTTCCTTTCTTCTCCACCACCTTGATATCTGCATCCAAAGATTCTAATTCTTTAGCTAAGGGCTGATCATCAAAAAACAAAACAATTGAATATTTAAAATTCTCGTGATCTCCTCCTTTAATCAAATCAACCACAAATCTTTCTGCTCCACCAAATCGCAAGGTGGGAATTATATGGACTATTTTTTTCATATATCTTTTTGAATAAACTTAGTACTAGCCAAAGCTATACCCAAGGGCATCCACATTACACCATGAAAATATGAGGTATTGAAAAGCTGGAACACGACTGCCCCTAACGCAGTCAATAGCATCATTTGATAAAATAGTTTAGTGTCTCCTTCAGACCTCTTCTGTGCACTGTATAGGTGAGAAAAAATCACAATCAAGAAAACAATAAACAAGAGTGATCCAACTAATCCTTCTTCCAAAACAAGCTTTTGCAATAATCCATGGGCGTCTAGTGGTTCACCATACTCCAACACATGCACAAAAGTGTCTCCTAGAACGCGTACATACATTCCTGGACCGTACCCCCACAAAGGAGAACGCCCCACATAGTATGCCACAGTCTTTGTAGTCTCTAGCCTAGACTGAGTAGAACTAGCAACAGTAGAAGATCCTAGAAAACTCACCATATATCCAAAAACCACTAAACTAACTACAGTAATAGATGTCAGCCATATCACCCTTCCTTTCATAAACTCCGCTATCTTCTTCCTGCCCAACAAAACCAATCCCACAACCAATTGTGCTGCAAGAGCAACCCAAGCTGCTCTTGAAAGAGTCAGTAGTGCAGAAGCAAACAAGATAACTGTTATCCAACAATATAACCGACTCATGTCTCCCTTCTTCTTAGAAACTAAGAAGAAATACAAAGCAATTGGTATTATAGGAATAAGGGCTTCGGCTAATAGGTTGTGATTATATCCCAGGGGAGCAAATCCTCTAATACCATATGGTACCACTCTCCACCAAATCCCCTGCTCCACCACTAATAAAGATGAGAGACCAAAAAACGCTATAGCACCACCAACCCACAACCATACACGAAGTGCTTTCAACAAAATTTCTTTTTTGAAAGTAACTAAATAAGGAAAAAACAAATATGCTAAAAATACAAATACCATTGGACGCAATAGATACTTCAAGCTAGCGCCAAAATAATGTTGTTCATACACTCCTGACAAAGAAACAAAAGAAGAAATGATAAACAAGGAATATAGTAAAACAACCCACATCAATCCTTTCAGGTCTTTCTTTTCCACCCTCACTATCCTGAATACCCATGCTAAAAACAAGCTAATCAAAATCACCACTGCAAACAAATCAACCAAAGGTGCGTTTATGTATGGTAAAACAGGATACTCTTTAGCCCAACTATATAAAGAAAAATTAATTTCCCATCCCAGGAAAAAAGACAGTCCAGCCAACACATACAAGCCCCAATCCAGATGCAACGCAAACACTATTACCAATACAGCTAGAAAAGAAAGAAGTAAAAACCAAGGGACAAATATGTATGACAACACAAGTACTGTCCCAAATAACAAAATCCACCAAATAGAAAAGATTGGTAAGCCAAAAAATACCTTTGTATCTCTAGTATTTTGCATATAATTTACTTATATATTATACCAAAAAACACCTTTTTTTCAAGCTTTTGGCCTAACACAAAAGCAGTTCTCTAGAGAACTGCTTTCGAGGACGCTCAAACCAGTGGCTTGAGCAAAGGAACAACTAAACCTCACTTTCCAAAAGATCAGACACTATCCTTGACCTCTGGGAAGGTGAAAGATGAATCATGCCAACCCGCAACTGCCTTACCAGCAACTTCTGCTGTACAGTCAATGACGGCTTGGCTGGTTTGGCCTGTAGCAAGGAAACTACTACCGGTTCCTCTACAACTGGAGTGATGGGTACTGGCTCCACCAGCCTGAGGACAGGCTGCTCCACAGGAGCAACAGGCGGATTAAGCTTAACTTCAGGCGAAGATTGAACCACCTCAGGCTCTTCATCCTCTTCCAAAAACTCGGTAGAGTATGTATAACCTCCAGCAGACCAATCAATTACCTCGCCTTCTGCCTTTTCCAAACTACCCAAGGCAAGATGCAATGTTTGCAAGGCTCTTTTTTCCAACTGGCGCACCCTCTCCTTGCTGATACCGAGCATTTTGCCCAACTCCCGCAATGTGAGGTTCTTTGTAGGATTAAGATGACGCAAAGAAACTATCCTTGCCTCTCTCTCCTCGAGCAAATCAAGAGCGTTGGCAAGATTGAATTCGCGAATCCAAGCCTGTTCATGATCCATGAACTCGGTTTCCACCAGACTTGCACCATCAGTAGAGGTACTGAATACTTCATACAACATCTGAGAGCTCTCATCACCATGCTTCACAGGCGCATCCAAGGAAAAGTCTCTCCCGTTGATCCGCCTTTGCATTTCCCCAACATCTTCTTCAGTGCCGCCCACATAATCTGCGACCTTTTGCCTGTACTCTGCCTCGTTCTCCACACCCTGCATTATCTTAGCTCTTTTCTTTGAGCTTTGTAGGTTATTGAAGATCCTCCTTTGTAGCTGCGTAGTTCCGATCTTCACCAAGCTCCAGTTCTTCAGGATGTACTCCTGAATAAATGCCCGGATCCACCAGACAGCATAGGAAATGAGACGAAAGCCTTTGCTAGGGTTGAATGACTTTAATGCCCTCACCAGTCCAGCGTTCCCTTCCTGGATCAAATCAAGAAGTTGGAACCCATAATTACGGTACTCCAGGGCCACCTTTACAACAAACCGCAGATTTGCCTCAACCAGCTGATCAGCAAGCTTTTGCTCTTTGGTTTCGAAAAACAAACCAGCAATACGTACCTCCTCTTCTGGAGGCATCAACGGCTTTTTGCTTATCACCTCAAAATACGTGGCTGCACTCCCCCAAAAGAAAGAAGAAGCTTTTTCCCGACTCATATTCCCCTCCTTTGTGGGTAGTAGTGAAATGTACGTGATGTATATTAAACCACACACACGCGACAAGGTCAATATACAAAAAATCCCTCTTAAAGGGATTACTTGTCCTCTCCTGCACACCATAAATGATGAGCATGAGAGATTCCCGCAGCATGTTGCCACACCGCGGGAAAGATATCATCTCAGGGTTGCTCCTTGCGCGAAGTCTCGCACTCAAAGCTATACTGAAACGAAATTCATGATTGACAGGAAGGAATCCTGACTAGCAGCCGTTGACTGCGTCCTCGGGACATGGGTCAGCGCCGTCTTCGACCTTGTCACCGTCGGTATCGGTACCTGGTGCGAACCACCAGTTGATACCGCTCATGCCGTTGTCCTTGTCGCCCACGGAAACGGCTTGGAAGGTGTTGACACCATCGAAGTATGAATATGAGACGGTTCCGACCGTCCCACAGCCATCAGGGGGCTCGAAACATGAAGCCATATACACACCCGAAGGCTCGGCTTCGATATTCACCTTGCATTCGGTGATCAGGCCGCTGGCAACGGTACTATAGTTGAATACGACCGGTCCGTCGAACGGAGGGAGAAGTGTGTCCTTAACTCCCCAGGGCAAGGGCACTACATTCTGCCCCTTGCATTCAACCCAAAGCTTGAGCTCGGTGGTGCCACCTGGTACAGCCGCGGGAACGGTAACGTAGGTCAGATCGAACTGCCCGATTTCAGGCGGGAGCACGCAGGTGCCGGTAGCGTCGCAAGCCTCGCCGTCCGCACAATCACCACATGAACCATTGCAACCATCATCGCCACAGGACTTACCATCGCAATCGGGAACGCAAGGTGCTTCGCATGCACCGTTAACACAGGTTTCACCCTGTGCACAATCTGCGTCGTCCATGCAGTCGGGACAGTTGTCCTGTCCCAGGCAGTCTGCGTCGTCGCAATCCACATCGCTGTCGCCATCGTTGTCCAGGCCGTCGCTGCACATGGATTCCGGGTTGCAGAAAGGTGATCCGGCACAGCCGTCGTCATCGCAATCGGTAAGTCCATCCTGGTCGTTGTCAAGACCATCGCTGCAGTTGTCACCCTCCCCTTCGGGGCTGGGCTCGCAGACACCGGCGTTACAGGCCTCACCCATCTGGCAGTCGCCACATGAGCCGTTACAGCCATCATCGCCACAGGACTTGCCCACACAGTCGGGGACACACTGGATAACGCAGAGGAAATCGATGCAATCGGCACCGGGAAGGCAATTGCCACACAGACCACCGCAACCGTCGTCGCCACACTGTTTGCCGTTGCAATCAGGAACGCAGGGGTTACACATGGGGTCGTCGACACAAGAAGCGTCATCGCAGTCAACCTCACCGTTGCCGTTGTTGTCGATGCCGTCCGCGCAGTAGTCCGTGTTCTGCGGGTCCTTACACCCACTGGCCTCGGAGGTCTTGTCGCCATCCGAGCAAAACCACTCCTGGAACGGACCACACTCGATGAGCAATTCCCAGACGCCGAAACCGTTGCCTTCATCGAGGCACTCCCAGTATCCCAGGTTATCACTATCCTGAGGCTTGCGACAAGCAGGTCCGATGCTGTTACACCAGTCTGCTTCGCAGGCGCCGGCCACGCACTTGCCATCAGTACAGTCGGTACCGTCGGCTTCGTCGTCGTATACGCATTGGCCGGTCTGGAAGTCGCACCAGTCAGTGGTGCATTCGTTGGCGTCATCACAATCGAGGAGTTGACCGGTACATTGGCCATTGACGCAGGTGTCGCCGTCGGTACAGAGATCCGTGTCATCGCACACCACATTGTCGAGCGGTGCGTTCTGACAGCCATCGGCCGGCGCACAGGTGTCTTCAGTACACTCGTTGGAGTCATCACAATCAAGTACTCCGTCCGAAGTGCAGGTCCCATCGGTACAAACATCACCGGTAGTGCAGGCATCTGCGTCGTCACAGACCGTTCCCTCCATCATGGCAGGATCGTTGACACAACCGGCTGCCGGATCGCACGAATCCTCGGTACACTGGTTTGCGTCATCGCACTCGACCGGAGGACCCACGCAGTTGCCCTGTCCATCGCACTGGTCATCCATGGTACAGGGGTTGGCGTCGTCGCAGACCGTTCCTTCGAGAGCCATGCTGTAGATGCACTCTCCTACGGGACTGCACGAATCGGTGGTGCAGGGGTCGCTGTCGTCGCATTCGGCATTCTCTTCGCAGGCCTGCGGGGGCACGCACTTGGCCCAATCCGGGTAAATACCGGAAATCTCGCAGGTTGCCTGCTCATCATCACAGGCCATGACCGTCGCGTACAGCGTGCATTCTCCCGTCTCTTCGGAACAGTCATAGGGGAGACAGGCCCACTTGCTGTCGTAGGGCACACCGTCGAGAGTCGCATCCCCACACCAGGTGGTATAGGGGGGTCCGCAGTTGCCATCGCCGTTGGAGTCCAGATCCGCTTCCTTCAACTCCACTTCCCCTTCCAGGGCGTGATACGAGGTAACATACCCCGTCTGATCCGGAAGCGCCACGCAACCGTTTGGGGTACAAACCCCGTCGCACCGGAAAGTGGTGCCGTCCTCTACGCGCTTGGCATACCAAACACTGTCCTTGGACATGAGGCACTTGTAGTCGCCCTTGTCCAGGACAACACTGCCCTGATCCTTGGCCTTCTGGTGCATTTCGGCCTTCTTGGCCTCGGGCACCTTGGAGATTTCCACTTCGGACTTTTTGGAGCTCTCCACTGCTCCGCAAGCCACCATAATTACGACCACCAGGGTCGCCACAGTGTACAACATTGCCTTTTTCATTGGTTCCTCCATGTTAAAGGCAGATTCAAAAAAGATGTGCTGCTAAACTTCAGCAGCTAGTTTCCTATCAATCAAATGTAACGATCGTGGGAAAAACAGATTCCCAAATTGTATTTCTCAAGCGCATTGAGGAATATAATCTAGAAAATTGTACTTGTGTGTCCCTACCCGCACCCTGGACACGAAGTCGCAGGGTGCGGGTATAGGACACTGGAAGGAGGAACAGGCCCAGAAGAAAGGACCCTCGGGAAAATCAAGGTTGTTTGCAAACCAGGTTGACACAGACCCACTCGGTGATGAGTCCGCAGACTTCAGTGACGACCCATACGCCACCCTGACATTCTGCCACAGTTTGCAGAGAAAGATCTCCGAAGGTCTTGCAGGCCTTCTCATCTTCCTCGCACTCTTGTGGTTCAACCAGAACAGGGGTACACTCTCCGACTACTTGCCCATTCTCCAGAACGGGCAGGCACTCGAAGTTGTCCGGGCAGTTGAACTCTTGGTTCTCACACTGCTCGGTCTGGACGTTGCAGAAGTCCACAGTGCACGGATCATCGTCTGAGCAGTCCTCAGGGCAGTTTGCCCCGATATCAACACAATCTCCGGAAAACGCGTCGCACACCTGTCCCTGGTTGCAAGACAAGTTCGTGAAGACACACATGCCTTGGTCGCACATCTCCACGGTGCAGGGATTACCATCTTCGCAGTCGGCCATGCCTTCGCAACCTGCAACAACGCATTGCGCATTCTGGCACATGGTGCCACCGACACAAGGTAAGCCCTGAGCCACGCACTTACCGCCATCGCAGTAGTCGAACGTGCAGTCGTTCTCGTCGTCACAGTCGACTGCTGTGAGACACCCCTGTGCTTCGCAATTTCCAGTGTTGGCATTGCAGAAAGTCCCTTCCCCGCAGGGTTTGGGATCGTGTACGCACTGCTCGGTCTGGGGATCGCAATAGTCCTTGGTGCACGGATCGTCGTCTGTGCAATTTTCCGGACAGTTAGTGCCCAGCTTGACGCAATCGCCATCCATATCGCACACTTCGCCGTCATCGCATTCCTTGAGTTGGAATACGCACTGTCCTGCATCGCAGAAATCCTGCGTACACAGAACATTGTCGTCACAGTCCAGTGCGGACTGACAGACCGGTGAAGGCATACATGCTCCATCCTGACAGAACGTTCCGTTCCCGCATGACACGGGCTCGTACACGCACTTGAAAGTCTGTGGGTCACACGAGTCGTCAGTGCAGGGGTTGGAATCGTCGCATCCGTCGGTGCAATCTGTTGGTGCGTTGGTGCAAAACCAATCAAAGGGTGGAGCAGCGTCCACCACCACACAAAAATCAGTTGTGGTGGGGTCACCATCATCGCAATCCTTGGACTGGAACACGCACTGACCAGTGTCAAGATCACACTGTCCAGGCATGCATGGGTTAGGACCCTCGCATGCCGCATGCGACTCGCACTTGAACACACACTCTGGCTCGCCTTCGAGCGCCATGCACTTGTGATACTTCGGACAAACGAACTTCTCGTGTTCGCAACTACCCGTCTGCACATTGCAGAAGTCCACAGTGCACGGATCGTCGTCTGCGCAGTTGCCACAATCCGTACTGGATATGTGGTGGCAATTGCCAGTGACTGATTCGCAGGTGTCCACGGTCTCCTCGTCCTCGTCGTCGCAATTGACGTCGAAGAATGAAAGCATTCCTGTGATCGGATCGCACACCGTAACAATGCACATATCCGAGATAAACGGGTCAGGCGGGCATTCCTTTACCGGAAACTTACATTCGCCGAGAACGCCCACGCACTCATACCCATCAGGGCACTTGTCTATGGAAACGCATTCGCCGTTCACGCACACCCCGATCTTACACACATCCTTGGTGTCACACTCAGCTGCTGATTTACAGCCTTCTTCTTCGACCGGTTCGGTCACGTCAGGCTTGGGCTCGACTTTCGGGCAATCATTACCCTCACAAACTACGGTTTCTTCACCCTTGTTCTGGGCGTTGACGTAGTCTGCCGTGCCACATCCGTTAATGAAAACTACGGTCGCAAGGACCAGGATCGAACTGATGCTCGAAAGCTTCTTCATGGTACTCCTCCCCATTGGGTTCATTTCCTCATTTCTCCAAAACCACCTTACTACACTCAACTGCATATAAAAAACAATCAAATGCAGTAAGGCAGTTATATAGAGAATTCCTTCCGTTGTAATGAGCGGATTAAATGCTTAATCCCTCTTTACTACTAGCAAAGAAAGATAGTTGCACTCCCGTCCGCAGCATCAATGATAAACACTGAATACTGCGGACAGGAAAAGATATTCTAGGTAGGTTGCTGTCCTAGTTGACAGCTTTCTTGATGGCCCAGATGCCGAGTCCGAGAACAGCACCGCCGGCACCACCAATCGCAGCACCAACACCGCATCCGGAGGCCTCATAATCGCCATCGCTGTCAATACCACCTGATCTTGCACCCCAGCCTATACCACAGCCACCACCAGCTCCAATGCCGGCGCCGATTGCAGTATATGCCAGCCATTCGACCGGGCTCCCGTCTTCCTCCTTGAAATCCGGAGAGAAGGTGGGGTTGGTATCGACGTACTGATACTGGTATGCGTCGACGTACTCCGCACGGAAAGCGCGTCCGAGCAATTGCTCTTCCGCGGCTTTGCTAGTGGCGTTGTAGTCGGTTGATGATCCAGCATGGTGCTCCCTACGCTGTTTGCGCGTCTGACGCAAGGCCGCAGACTCTGCAGCATCCGTCTGACGGAGCATAACTCGCTCACCAGAGGTGACGCTTTCGTCTTTAGGAGCCATACTTTCCCGGGTAGCCAGTCCGTTGCCAGCACTTGCGATCCAGGATCGCGGCACACAACGAACCGTCGCAGTGCCCACAATATCTGTACTGGGATCGTGGCACCAGGCACCATCTGCAGCGTCTACTGCCTTAGTGTTGGTGGCTCTCGTTTCATCCAGCTCATCCTGGCCAGCCCTACGTTTGCCGTGTTCTTTTGCGGTCCCATTGACCATGGGGATTGTCCCCGTCTCGCACTTCTTTGCACCCGTGGCATCTTCACCGTCCTTACCTTGCCACACGGGCTTAGGCAAACTTCCATCCTGCACCACGCAGGTGACGAGACATGGTTCTGGACCACAGGTGTTTTTCGGTGCAGTCGCACTGTTGGCTCTTGCCTGCAGACCAGCACCGACACCCGGGGAATTGGAGCCTGTCTGGCCCTGGGTGTTTGTTGCAGCGGAATTGCTGGCTCCTCCAGAAGATCCGGAGCTGGAAGTACCTCCACCACCCTGAGCCAAATCTGGATCAGGCAGTGCGGTTTGTGGGCCACCTGTGGCACAACTGGTTAACAGAAAAACTCCGATAATCAAACCTACGATCTTTGCCTTCATGACATTCTCCTCCCTGCCCATTACGGGCGATTCATTGCACATTTAGGAATCAGTTACTGCATAAAACAAAGCAAATACCATGCTTTACACAGTAACTGAGTTTATTCTTACAAAATACGGAGGAAAAACTAGAAAAACCTACCTAGTTGTAAAGAACCGAGGCTTAGGTATTCCTAAGCTTTAATTCATACATTTTCTCCATATTCAACATTGTACTGAAAGGAAATATTAGTCAAAAACCAACAATTTCCCATAGTGTTCAGCATGTTAAATAACGATATAATATACCATATTTTGAAGGTTTTGTCAAGTTTAAAAAGGGATAAAAACACAAAATTGGCTAAAATAAGCCAATTTTTACTGTTTTTCTACTACAAAAGGCCGGTTTCCCGGCCTTTTGTTGAATTTTACTCTACTTTAGCAGCTCCCCCAGCATTTGATTGATCTTTTTCTGCTTCTTCTTTCTCTTTCTTGGAAAAATGCCTGATTGCTGCATCTTGAAAACTCTTTTCTAGATTGATTTGGAGACCTATTTTAAACTCAATATACTGTTTTTCAGGAGAAAGAGTACTTCTACCTGATGGCACAAATTGAACACCTAAAATTCCCGCATCAAACTTGTCTAAAGAACTTCTCACTTTTGCCCACCCTTTTTCATCTTTTCTATGCTCTTCTAATCCTGACGAAAAATTACGCAATGCACCCACTTGTCTTTCTAACAAATCTTTCCTAGTTTCCTTAAACCATTTTCTAGCCCATTCCAGTTGAGGAGCATTCACCTTCTTGCTCTTGGCCGAACCCCTAACTAAGGATTCTAATTCACCAGGAGTAGTTAATAGCTTCTTTCCATGGCGCAAGAATGAAGCATAGTTTTCAGCCTCTTGTTTATCTGCCTTACTCCACTCTGAGTCATCTATTAAATTTTCTACTCTGTCTATCCCCTCTCCATATCCATCTGACTCTTCTTTTGGCTCTTCAGGAAGATGATGGTGTTTTACTTTTTCCCACCTATCCTCCAATGACATTGGCGTTTCGTGCGGTTCAATTTCACTAGTATCAATTTCTGGTTGATTAAATTCTTGATCATCTACTGATTGTGTTCCACCTTTCTTTTTCTCTTCTTTTTTCTTTCGCTTCTTACGAGGTGACTTAGTTTTCTTTTTCTTTTTTTCTATCTTCTTTTTCTCTTCTTTCTCTGCCTCTGCTTTGACCTTGGCTTCTGCCTCTGCCTTCATTTTGGCTTTAACTTTCCCAAGCTTTTCTAAATCTTCTATTCCACCATCTACTTCCATTCCTGTTCCCTCTATTCCTCCCCTGTCTACAAACAAGTATGGATCCTCATCTTCGCCCACAT
Source organism: uncultured Gammaproteobacteria bacterium (assembly GCA_964412535.1). Lineage (GTDB taxonomy): Bacteria > Patescibacteriota > Patescibacteriia > Magasanikbacterales > UBA922 > CAYPPF01. The sequence continues at coordinate 11,878 of CAYPPF010000006.1, forward strand.
CTACATCTTCTGGATGATATTCGTGACCTGTCTTCTGTTTTTCTTTTCCTTCATGATCAAACTTCTTTTCAAAACTAGCTCCCCATATTACAACTGCAGCTATGCCAGCAGCCCAAAGTACTTTCTTCAATCTACCACCCCATTTCTTTGCTTTTTTAGTACCTAATTTTTTCTTTAACTCTGCCCTAGCCCTATCCAGTTTAACGCCTATCTTTTCTTTTTCAGGCTCTACTGATTCTGGATAGTGTCCTTCTACCGATGAAGGTGGAGGTCCATCTATTGATTCTAGTTTGACTCTAGTTACGAATTCCTTAAGAGCCTCATTAAAATCTGTATTTCTTTCATATACATGTCTTCCATCATTAGCCTGACTGGCAAACTCACCCGTCTCCTTGTTGTATTCGCCATGCATTATATATTCAATGGCAGGTGCACCATCAGGAGTATCCGAAGGCATTATCAGTGTATATTTTATTTCAAATTCCTCAGTATCTGGATTACTGACAAAGTTAAGTTCTGGCCCTTCACAATCTTCTATCCCCACACCAATCTCTTCCCTGTCAAAAGCATGAAAAACCTTTGCTTCACTATCATATGAACCCAATTCTCCTATTCTTTTTGCTATTAGTTCTCCTTCCTTCCATTTACCTTCTTGTGGAAGCTCTCCTGAAACCTCCTTGATACCTTTACCGTCTAACACAACACCCTTACCAGTAATATATCTTACTAGACCGGTTAATTTAGTATCAGAATCCACCATAAAATCTGTAGCCCTTGCCAAAACAATTATGTCATCCCTATACTCCCCTTCCAAGATGCTACCATCAGGGAATATCTTTTTACCATTAATAAACTTCCCATCTACAAAGTTACCTTCAAACTCTGTTGCACCAGGAAACTTTTGTTTACCTTGACCATGTAATACCCCCTCTTTCCATTTACCCTCCCTAGTACCATTACTATCTTCCACTTTTCCTTCTGATAACATCCCCTCCACAAATATACCTTCAGCTGTAAAGGGAGGATTTACAGAATTGTGTTTTCCTTCTCCCTCAAGAACTCCATCTTTCCAAACACCTTCAAAATATGAACCATCTGGAAATTCTAGTTTTCCCTGCCCCTTACTTGGTATTTGTTCTCCAGCTCTTTCAACAGCCTTTCCTGTATACGTACCTCCAGCAAAATCTATACCCCCTTGTTCTCTTGCAGTTTCTCTTGCTTTTTTGTCAGCAGGCTCCTTTACCTCAAGCTTTCTTTCTATTGGGCTTGATTCAGGCGGAGGAGGAGGTCCAACAGGAGGAGAAGTTGGTGGTTCTACTTCAGTGCCAGGAACAGGAGGGGGCTCGACCACTGTACCTTCAGTAGCGGCACGTGTACTTGCCCTTTCTGTACTTTCAATCTGTATAACTTCTAGACTAATTTTCCCCTGCAACTCTTTAAGAGGATTTACTACTTCTTCTCTTATTCTAGAAACAATCCATTGCAACCTAGGCACCAAAGTCTTTGCTCTTTTTTTAGAATCTGAATACCAGGTAATGTAATTTAGGGTTTCCAACATTGCTTCAGTAATCAAGACATCTTTTTCTGAAATAGAAGATACTTGTCTGGCCAAAGTTTCATAATCAGGATGACTAGCATCATCTAACTTTTGGACTCCCTTAAACAACTCGTCTTCTCTAGGAAAAACTTCTTTGTTAATTATCTCACTAAAATCACCCAAAGAAGTCTCGAAGTCTTCTTTCCTTTTTTCTAAATAAGATTTTGCCCCACCATCAGCATTCCATATCAATGTCTTCCACATCTGTTCTATCTTTTCACTTGTAAGCTCATCTTCTACTTCTACTAAATTAAACCCATCTAATTTTTCATACTCTTCAGGCCCTACAAACTCCTCTAATTCTTTTTCTATTGGATCAGGGTCTGAAACAGTAGAAGCATCTGGACTGAGTACACCTCCAAAATGTGTAATCTCTGATTCCGTACTTCTAACAATTGTTTCGTAATCGGCAACAATATCTCTTATCCTACCCATACCAACCTTAAATAATCTTGACAAGCCCAGCTTTGCTTTCTTTCTTGAACTAGCAATATTAGGTGTATTATTTAACATGCCCTCTAAAAAATCAGTCAAATCCACTTCCTGAGCTTCAATATAGCCTCGGCGTTCTTGAAAAACTCTCGCTCTGTTCGCCCCCGCCTTGTCATTAATTTCCTGGATATTAGTAGTCAGACGTCCTTTGAGAGGAAGCACTCTTTCACCATGTTTTCTCTTTAGCTCTCCCACAAACTGAGCAAAAATCTTTTTCTTGTCTCGTAAATAAAATCTGACTACCGCACTTGATGCCTCTACTAACCTATCCCAAATCTCATTCAATTTCTCAATTGTAAGCTGTGAAAGTAAATCTTCTAAATTTCCATTAGACTCTAACTCTTCATACTCAGGCTCAGTGGGTTCTTCTGGTTCAGATTCTTCACCAGATGAATCTAAGGTTGGTGGAATTACTTCAAGAGACTTGTGGTACGGGTTATACCCTGCTGGTTCACCACCTTCTGCCACTGAAGCAGGAGTTTCCTCTTCAGGAACATCCGGGACAGATTCTTTATCTGACTCAGTGAGCAGTCCTAACAAGTATAAATTACTTTCAGTCTTTTTATTAACCCACCTGACCATTTCCCATCCCATTATTAATAGATGTTCAAAGCCATCTTTCACCTCTTCTCTTGAAACAGCTATCTCCTGAATATTATTTAATCTTCCAGTTATATAATCAACTCTTTCTTGTTCTTCATTTATTTCTGCCTCATAATCTTTGTATATTCCACCATCTAATTCATTTTTTTTCATATATTCCAACAACTGTTCCCTTGATGTGCTACTTTTTTCTTCTGCATCTCTCATTCCTTCGACAAACTTCTTGAAATATTTTTTCAGACCTAATAAATGAAGTTTAGCTGCTATTCCTGATGCCTCCCTTAATCTGCCCCAAATTTCATCCACCTTCTCACCTGTAAGTTGGGCTAATAGACCTTTCAACCCTTCACCAGATTTTAACTCCACATACCCTGATTCATCTGGCTCAGGTACCTCCACAGAAGGAGGAATTGTTTCTGCTGGCTCGACCACTTCATCTCCAGATAGTACATCTGCTTCATCTTCACCATCATCTGACACTTCCCATTCAGAATCACCGAAACTATCAACAAACTCCTCAGGTGATTCTCCCAAAGCCAAAGCAGCCTCTGTTGGTAGTACCACCTCGGCAACACCAGCAAGGTCTTCAGTGCGTGCTTTTAGGATTTCCCACTCATCATTCTTATTTTCCTCTTCCATTACTTCCTTATATATCTCTATAAGTTTATCTGCAAAACCATCTGGCAATTTATCTTCTAAACCAGGTTTTTGTGATAAGGCACCTCTTAGCGCAGTGGCAGCCCCCTCTAGTGCAAATATATTTATATTTCCATCTTCTAATCTTTCCCAATTGCTCTTAAACCGATCCATGTGTAAACCATATAAATATTCATCAGGACCTTCTATGTCTCTTGGCTCTGGTGCAGGTGGTTCATCATCAGGTGACTCTGTCCCCTCTACTAGCTGCCCTCCTGCCATTTTTCCATCACCAAGATCAATTGCTCTATGACGTGGTGGACCTGTTCTTGGCTTTACATCTAAAGGAATTGTTGGGACTGTTGGATCCTCATCATCAAAATCATCAAAGGTCTCTTCATCAAACCCAGAAACAGCCTCTTCAAAGATCCTGTCTGCGTCTTCTGTCGGTGTTAAGTCAATATCTGAATCATCTTCTTCATCCCCCAACAACTCTTCTGCATCTTCCACAGCTTTCCTTAAACGATCCGGGTCACTAGCTTGCTCAGATCTAAGACGACGATATAGTGCAACTAACTCGGGTACTTGATTTTCAACTTCGTGCTGGAGGTTGACCTTGTTCAGCTCATCATCAATCTCATCCTGAGTATAGCCCCCTACTAATTTAAATTCTTCTTTGACTAGTTCGATAAACCTTTCTGTTACCTGTCTTAACAGACCAGACCAACCATCTATATATTCTTCTACTTTGGAAAGTTCTACTACCTCGTCTAGTCCTTTCTCCACCATGTCCCTTCTCAAAACAGGTACATTCAAAGGTTCATTATTTTCAACAAAAATATCAACCATCTCATACACCCTGTCTAGCATTCTCCTAACTTGTTCTTTTTTATTTCTTACCACCTCATCTTCCACCTCAACTGGTTCTTCTTCTGGCACTGCTTCCGGTTCTGGATCAGGAGGACTAGACATATCTTCAGCTTGTTGTAATAAATCTTCAAATACTTTCTCATCAATACCCCTTTGTACGGCGTATGTGACTAAATCTTGCATTCTAGACTTTACTAAACTAGGATTTCTAAAACCAAACTCTTTTATAATATCCTCAGCAGCTGTCAAAAAGACAGTCTCACTAAGATCCAAATCTGTATCCACTCTTTCATTAGCATATCTCAAAGCTTCATCAGCTGATTCAATATAGCCTATACCTAAATTCTCACTAAAAGCTCTTTGAATGAGTGCTTGCTCAGGCCAATCCATTAATATGCCTTTGCCAGCATAATAATCTTCAATTCCAGTAACTTTTTCATAATGGAACAAACCCCCTCTAAACAACTTATCTCTTTCTCCCTCTAAGTATTCTTTGCTAATCTCTACATCCAATGAAAGATCATTTATTATTTGTTCTAATGCAGGCAGATGTGCATCTTTCTCTCCATTCCAAAATCGAGCATTAAGTATAGAATTGCTATGCCTATTTTTGATAAACTCTCCAACTTGCTTTCTAGCCTCTGGATGTTCTTGTAATTTTTCAAGTGTTTCCCTTATATCAGCAAATCCTTCTAAAATAGTTTTTTCATCAGTATCACGTAATTTTCTTGAACCAAATTTCTCTTCTAATTCTTTTAGCATTCCTTTTACTTCTTCACTTAACTCCACTTCCTCTTCTGGAGGAGAGACAACTGGTTCTGACTCTTCAGGAAGATCCTCTGGTACACTTTCTTCTTCCCTTTCTCCCTCTAATACAACCTCTCTTTTAAGAATCTTTTCTCCAAGTCTTTGTACTTGCAATCGTAAGGCTGGTATCTTCTCTTTTTCAATTACTCTCTTTATCTCTTCTAATTCTTCTTGTATTTCCTTTAATCTTTCTGAAGAAGCCTTATCAGTCTCATGCCTCAACCCTACAACTCTGTTTCCAATTTCTTTCCTTCGTGCCACAGGATCAACTACTGTCATCATCTCTCCCTCTTTCTGTCTAATATCGTTATCTATTTCTTCTAGCTCTCTTGATAGTAGTATTCTTGAATCTTCACTTAACTCCACTTCCTCTTCTGGAGGAGAGACAACTGGTTCTGACTCTTCAGGAAGATCCTCTGGTACACTTTCTTCTTCCCTTTCTCCCTCTAATACAACCTCTCTTTTAAGAATCTTTTCTCCAAGTCTTTGTACTTGCAATCGTAAGGCTGGTATCTTCTCTTTTTCAATTACTCTCTTTATCTCTTCTAATTCTTCTTGTATTTCCTTTAATCTTTCTGAAGAAGCCTTATCAGTCTCATGCCTCAACCCTACAACTCTGTTTCCAATTTCTTTCCTTCGTGCCACAGGATCAACTACTGTCATCATCTCTCCCTCTTTCTGTCTAATATCGTTATCTATTTCTTCTAGCTCTCTTGATAGTAGTATTCTTGAATCTTCACTTAATTCAGCCACTTGAGCAACTAGACCTTCCCATGTTTCTTTCACTGTTTTTAACTTGTCAGCACCAATTGTATCAATTTCATTTTTAAGGAGCTCGATCTGTCCTTTTATCTCCCCAATCTCCTTATCTATGGCAGCATCTGGTACTTCTTCTACCCCCTCTTCAACAGGAGCCTCTTCTGGGGTAGACTCTTTTTTAACCAGCTTTACCACCTCTTTTTCCATCACAACTTCCTCTATCATCCCCCTTATTTCTCTACGCTGAGGACTAGTAAGTTTTACTATAGCTCCCTTTCCATACAGCATGGACAGTACATCATTAACTACTTCTATGCCAATCTCTTCTCTTACTACTAATTCGCCTGTACTAGGATTTACTTTTGGTTCGCCTGTACTAGGATCCTCTGTGTACCACTTCCATTTAAGGTTAGGGTTGTGTTTGTTCTTTTTTAAGAAAGCAGAAAGAATAGGTTTCAGTTCTTGAAACTTTTCTTCATTCATTATCATTCTGCGTTGTTTCTGTTCCTCTGACATATTAATCTTGTATATCCACTATCTTCTGCAGTACACCATGAATCTTTTCTTGATCCACTGCACTACGTATTTTAGAGGCCAGTCCCTTCTCCTGCTTCTCAATATCATCCATGCTCTTCAAAAAATCAGCATACGTTTTTTTCAAACGACTTAACTTTTCTTGCAACTCTGCTAATTCTTTTTTCTTTGACTTAGCCATATTATATAGACAAGGTTGTCTTTATCTTAGTAACTTCTTCCACTAACATGAATTGAATGTTTGGAACCTTGTACAAGAGAAAATCTTGTAACTCTTTTTGGTCATCACCATCCATTATCTGTCTAAATTCTTTTTCTAAAGTTCCTTCCAACATATCTAACAAACGCAATATCAAATTAGTGGTAACTAAATCCATTACTTTCCCCAACATATCATCTCTCTGTTCCTCAGGAAATCTATGTAGTTCCAGGACAGAGATTACTTGTTGTGTTATTTGATTATCTTGAGTCATATTATTAACGCTCACCTTTTTTTATTTGCTCTAAACTAAGTTCTCCTTTAAAAACCTTATCTCCAATCTCTGCAACATATGTTGTGGTTGCTTTATTCAATGCACTATCTATATCAACAAAAGGAAAAACCTTTTTCTCTATTGCATAGAATACGAGACTGGAAAGCTTCGCTGAATAAGACACATCCTCTCCGTCTCCTGTTGCCTTATAAAAAGCATCCTTGAAAACCGCCTCATTAAAAGACAAACTTCCATCAACTCTTCTTTCTACAAAATTCTCAAATGCCTTCATCCATTCTGTTTCTCCTGTACCTACCAAACGATCAAATGTCGCTTGAGCAGTAACTATATCTATCTTTTCTAAAGGTTTTCCTTTTTTCTCTGCATATTCTTCTATCCATTCGATGGTTGGTAGTGGTGATCCTGGAGCTGACAGCTCACGTGTACGCATTCTATCTAATTCTTTATGGGAGTCCTCATTTAATTCAGGTTCTTTGCCTAGCCACTTGGTTATATCCTTATCAAGACCAGTTTTATCCACAATGCCGTCTTCAGTTGTACGCAAAAACGCTTCGTATACATTTTGGAAAAGAAGTTTTAAGGGTTGTAAATCTTCAGGAGAAATCTCAATTCCCTGTTTTTTTGCCTCGTCTAACACCACACTCACCTTTAACTTCCACCTAGGAGGAAGAGGATCTGACGCTAAAAATTGTTCTACCTCACTTCGTATATCAGATATATAGTTAGACTTATCTTTCTCTTCACCTTTTTCTTCACCACCGGCTTCACTCTTTTCCTCTTCTACATACTTACCTAACAACATAGTTGCCCGCCTATAGTCTGTCATACCATGCTTGTATTGATCTGCAGAAGGATCCGTGGTTTGTCCTGCTTCAGCCAAATGATCTCTTGCTTGAATCAAAAGCTCTGGCTTTAGTTCCAAGTTGATACTTCTTCCAGCTGACAAATTAACTTTCACTAATTTAGCTGCAATAACTTGATTGTTTTCTAACAAGTGATCAATTATCTGCTGAAGAGTTTCTTCAAGCTCTTTGCTACTCTCAGTACCATATGCTCTTAACAGTTCTGCTTGCAATTCATCTATCCTTGGCTTCATAGCTGCCTCCTTCTTTCCAAAATCAAAATCTGTATCACCAGCAGCAACTTCTTTAAAAGGATCAGGAAGATTGGCAAATATTTCTTTTGCTCTTTCCACTATCCCAGCCTGGTCTTTCTTTTCAAACCTTTCGTCAAAAGTAGGCTCGGCCACTTCTAGTAGTTCATCATTTCTCCATCTTCCTACATCTAACTCTTCACCATCTTCATCAAACCATGTGCCCTGTCCCCATCTTCTTGGATGGTCTACATTGTTTTCTAAAAATCTAATATCTCCCTCATAGTAGCTACCGTCTGTATATACGATCTTTCCTTCTTCAGGCAGTACACCACCAACGAACTTAGCTTCAACCATCTCTATCTCCGGACTATCAGGATAACTTATCGTTCCAACACCATCTGGCATACCTTCTTTATTTGTATTTCCTTCATACCTTCCTGACTCAATTACTTCCTTGGGTACCTTAGGTCCTTCTAAATCATCAGCTTCCTTCTCTTTTTTCACCTCAAACTCGGTCTCTCTTACCGAACTATATACCACTCCTTTCTTTTCTTTCTTACTAATTTCTTCTGCCTGTTTTGGAATATACTTACTCATCTGTTCCCACTGTTCATCAGTCAAAACAACTCCTGTCTCTTCTAATATTTTACCTAAATGAGCGCGTATCTCGTCTGTTCTCACCTGCGGGTGGTCAATGAGGTATGCTTTCACAGTCATCGCTGCAGTCAGCATATTTGTTACTGCCTCTGGGTCAAACTCTACGTCTTCAGCCATTTCCTCTTGCGCCACTTCTTTTTTGGAGGCTGCCTTAAGTCTTACTTCTGGCTCAGGCTGTTTAACCACCTGTTTCTCGTACTCTTCCCCTAAAACACCAACTTCTTTTTGTGAATCTTGCTTAATTATTTCAAAAAGCTCATGTAGCCCTTGATATGCATCGTGCTGATTATTCTCATCCTTTTTCACAGATACCAAAAGCCTGATTATATTATCTCTCCATCTATTGCGCAACAAATCAAGATGTTCATTAGTCACACTCTTCTCACTTCTCACATCTTCCAACATTTGTTTGTACTCTCCCACAGCCTGATCAAATAACTTTGGATCAAAATCTCTCTTTTCTCTGGCTGGCTTTTCCTTTTGCACCTCTTCTTCTGTTTCCTCTTCTGGTACAAACAAATCTCCCATTCCCTCTTCTTCAAGGAATTCTTCTAATGTAGTTTCCTTCTCCTCTGGCCTTCTCCTCCAATCTCCAGGCTCTCCGATCCTAAAACTCTCCCTAAGTGCAAAAGAATCAGGGAAAACAGGAGAGGCCATTAACTGTTCTCTCACATGATGATGGCTAATACCTTTTTTAGTAAGGCGCTGAGGTAGGCGCCATGCTCGTGGTAGATCCTCTGGATTTTCCTCCATTAATTCTAATAATTTTGCCAAAGGCAAAAATCTGTTCTTAGTCAATTGAATAAAATATTTATTTACCACTATTTCCTTTCCAGCTACATTTCTCCTCTTATCTCCTATTAATTGAAAACCTTTTTCCAAATTCCTATTAATCCATGTATCCAACTCTTCTCTTGCTTCTGGAGATTCTAACTTTCTTGCCTGTGCCTCTGCCGCGTTATGAGCACTTTTAACTCGCTGTGGATAGAAAACAAATTTAGGTCGGGCTGTTGGTCTTGTACCAGGCTTCCCTGCCATACCTTTGATAACCTTCTTTGACCAAAGTAAGTTTTCTATTTGAGTAACATATTTCTCCCCATCTTTCCCTATAATCCTTTTTAAATCCTCCTCACCGAGAACCCTTCTTTCTTCTTTTTCCAACTTTCCCAATAAATCTTCATACAAAGCAAAAAGCTCTACAGCACCCAACTTCTTTTCTGGAGTCTTTTCAATCTCTTCTTTTTCAACCTCAGGTTCGTCTTTGGACTCCTTTTCAACCGGAGCTTGCTCGGGGGAAGTTTCTTCAGCTACAGGAACTACTTCTTCTGGAACTTCCTCAGGTACAATTTCATCACGCTTTTGTCTGGGCATCTCTAACTTACCCCATTCTTGTTGTCCGCTACCAGGCCTGTCATTCCTTTTCTTTTGAGGGCGCTCTTTCTTCTTGCGAACATCTGGAGTATTTTTTTTAGCTTCTTTCTTGGGTAATTCATCAATCTGCTTTTCAGTCTCAGCAACTCCTGCCAAAGCCTCTCTAAATTGCTTTATAGCATTCCCACGAGCATCTTCAGTACGGACAAACTTAAGGGTGCGTGCTTTTACCTGCGCTTCTTGAAGTAATTTGTCTAATTTTGTTTCTACATCTTTAGCCAAAGGCGCTGCCAATTGACTTCTCTTTCTACGCAGCCTTCTTATTATCCGTTCCAAAAGACTCAAGGCTTCTTTTTGATCCTTTATTTCTGGCACCCTTTCTTCCCCTTCTCCTCTAGGGGGTTGGCCTTTTGTTCTGTCCTCCTCGCTCATATTGCTTTGTTAAGCGATATTATATTTCCTTGCCACTGAGAATCCCATTAACACAACTCCAATTATGAATCCTAGTACTGTGTTCACCAATGCGTTTGGCCTTACTGGCCAGTTAGTAACCACTGGATTATTTACCACCTTTATCGTTACATCACCACCAACATATTCCCAGCCTTTGGCTGCTAGTGTGTCCACTGCTGCCCCGGCTAGCTGTCTAGCTTGATTTTTGCTTGTACTATATGTACTCACATTCAAAACTCCAGTACCATACACAACTGAAGTGCTAATAGTCTTTTGCCATGCCTTTCTTTTCTTCCTCTCAGAAATATCCTCAAACTTACTCTTGTCAATGACATATCCTGGCTGACTCATTACTTTTTCAAAAAAATCATCAGTACTCATTACTTGAGCAATATTCTCCCCCACTCTCTCTGCTGACTTGACTACCGTATATGGGTCAACTCCATAGCGAGATTTAGAGATAATGAGAACCTGGGCATCAGCCCTGTACTCTGCAGGAAGAACCAAAGAGATCAGTAGAGAGACTATGGCCAAGACCAAGCCAGCTGCTAAAATGAGCTTAGCTTTTTTCGCCATCGCCTTAATTGGTGATTTGCTTAGGAACATAGTAAATATGTTAATTAATATATTATTAAAACACGTTTTAATAATCTAGTCAACCTGAAACAATCTGTTTTTTAACTAAAATATCAACCTCTTCTCCCTGACGCCATACAGTGGCCACAAATTCATCTGGGGAAAGGAAAACCTGTCTAGCATTAAGGGAATTAGAAATTGGCTGACCATCTATTCCCACCAAAACATCTCCCCACCCTATCGTACTACTACTAGCCCTTGAAGGAGCATCACTAATATACCAACCTTGTAAGGGCTGCCACCTATCCTCAAACTTCACTCCACTCACTTGGTATCCTGACCAAGGCAAACCTTGATATGATATCCTCCCTCTTTCCAATAGGGAATCCATTTGTTCTTCTATCATCCAACCAGGTATTATCCTGCTGTTTTCATCTGATATTCCTGCTAAACCTCCCTGGCTGTCAAACAAAAGAGAGCCTTTTTCAGCATCTGGAGAAAGACTGTACAAAAAACGAGGACGCCATACAGGATATGAAACAGCTAGACTAACATTCTCCAAATCATCTGCTACTACAAACTCCCACTCACTCCCCCTGACTGACCAAAGGCCATACCCACTATCTATCCTGCTCCAATCAACAAAAGAAGCAATACGAAAACCTTGTCCACTTGTCTTTATATACAACAACCTACTAAAAGGATCATACACTGTCCTCTCCACCTTGCGAATGCTTCCCTGATAGTCAACAGCCTCCCAATTTCTTTCCTCTCCAGGAACAAAATTAGGATAGAAAGCAACTGCCCATCCATCTGAACTCAAGTATGCTGCTTCTAATACTTCTGACTTTGGCATGTAGAAACTATTGTCTACCTTCTTGTTCTTGTCATACACAGTGACTGTTCTCTGTTTTGCCTGCTTTATCATCAATGGATCAACTTTTGTCCCTGCACTAACAGAAGAGCTATGACCAACTCCAAAATATGCTGTCTCATTCACAAAAACGGGAGCTATCCAAGCAACAGTTGACAAAGAGGCTGCCACTCCGCTAATGAAAGCAAGAAAAACTACAAACAATACCCAACGAAGACGAGCCATACGCTCATGAGTATCAATACGACAGGCTCTTGGTGGCAAGTGAGGAGGGTCTTTCTTCATATCCATCTTACAAAAAAGAATAATATAATAAAATACAAAATTATGTTAGTAGACAAAAATACTATTTGTTTTTTCCACATTATACCTTGCTTACTCAAGTGAAACCTGATTAACAACTGGATAATATACCACATCCATGTAACTAACGCTCCCAGTACAAGATATCCCAAAGGTAGTAAATGTATTGCCCAAATTATTTCCCATACTGCTAAAGACAATATTATTGCCCATAGTACAAACTTGTGCAAGGAAAAAGAAAAATACATTTGCCAGATAATTAACGTTACTATTCCTATCAACACACTCGTTAGCAATGCAAGGGGCCAGAAAGGGATAGTCTCAAAAAAAATATCTAGTGCAAATAAAAAGGTTGCAAGCACGTATGATACAAATACCCATGACATCATTATCATCCTGCGAAAAGGCTTGGTCTCATGACTAAGCAATCCACGAAACCTGCATACCTGGCTAAAAAGAAAAGCCATTACTATTCCTGCCAATACTATTAGCAGATAGCGGAGCCCTTCCCATTCTAGCAACATTAGCAGTACAACAAAAGCCAGTCCCACTATTATCGACAACACTAAGTTTACTATCTGCCTCTCCCCTTTCTTGTTCAGTCGTATTCCTAAAAAAACTATCAACCCAAGCCAGACAACTAAAATCAACAAAACAATCCACCAAATAGGAAAAAAGTTTATTAATAGCAGAGCCACTAAACTCATCAAACCAATTAATATGCTGACTACTAATCGTATCATATTTCTTCCTGTACTTTGTCAATTAGACTATTAATCAAGCCAAGCGCCTCTTCTTTTACAACTAAATCATTTCTTTCTTTCAAGGCAAGTATTCCTAGCAGGGTATTTAAATGGTCGTCTAACCTGCTTCCTGGAACACGCATCTCGAAAAAACTTTGTTCTACTGCCGAAAAAATAGCTTCATCATCAGCCTCTGTTATTTCATCCCTTAGAACAATCAAATCTTTTTCATACTTTGCTGTTACCACCATTATTGCCGCCTGTTCCTTGTATTCCAAGGCTGTTTTTCCTACTTTGCCCAACACACCACCTTTGGTATCATCAGCTTTTGACAGTAAGAGTACAACCAAAAGCACAGTGGATATTACTATCCCTAGTGCGATCAATCCGAACATTATCATGGGCCACTCAACTTTTTGCTTTTTTTGCCAAAACATCTTCTAAAAAAACACTTAACGCAGTTGCGACTGGAATCGCAATCAACGCCCCAAGGACTCCGGCCAGCTTAACACCTGTCAAGATGGCCACAATGATGATGATCGGGTTGAGACCGACTGCTTTTTGCATCACCTTGGGTACTATTAAATGATTTTCTAATTGTTGAATAATGATATACGCGATCAACACAATCCCTAATTTTATCAAACCACCTTGTGAAAATGCCAAGAACAAGGCTGGTATTGCTGCTAACACTGGACCCACGTAAGGGATGAACTCAAATAGGGCTGCTAACAAAGCTAGAACAGCTGCATACTTGATGTCAAGCAAGAACAGGGCAGTGAATACTAAAACTCCAATAATCAAACTCAAGACTAGCTGCCCCCTCATCCAAGCTCCCAGCTTGTCCCGTATTCTTTTCATCAACCGGGTGCACCACGGTATATATTCATCTGGAGTGACTGAACGCAAAATCTTTTTCAAAGAATCTTCTTGTACGACCATATAAAAGGCCATCACTAAAATCAGTACTAAAGAAAACACCCCACCAAAAAAACCAGAAATAGTGGAAAATACTCCAGAAATAGTGCTCTCTACTCCAGCAGAACCTTGGGTACCACCCTCTGAAACAGACACTCCATACCCAGACAAAGTATTTTGTACGTTATATACTCCTTCTACCACCTTCTGCCAAATATGATTATCCTGCAAACTTACCCAAAATTCACCAACATTGTCTACTAATTGAGGAAGATCTTTGGCCACTATTGGGGCTAGTAAGGCTATGGCTAGCGCCAGTAAACCAAACATTAGTATATATATCACTAAAACAGCCAAAGTTCTTGGTATCTTCTTTTTCTGAAACCAGTCAGCAAAAGGGTCGATCAAGGCTGCTAGGATAAGGGCGACGAATAGTAGTAGTACTATGTCTGAAATAAGGTATAATACATACAAAGCTAGCCCTATTCCCAGTATCTTGAAAATTGTCTTTGAGCTAATATTAATAACTATCTCTTGCATAAGAGCTTGAAAAAAAGCTGCTAATATTATACACTATTTATGGCAACAAAGCAAAAAATAATATGCCTACATACTCAACAAACAAGAAAGTCAAATTTGACTATGAAATCCTAGATGAAATCGAGGCTGGCTTAGTATTGACCGGACAAGAGGTAAAATCAATAAGAACAGGTCATATTAGCCTTAAAGGTAGCTTTGTAACTATAAAAGGTGATGAAGCTTGGCTTACCAACGTACACATCCCTAAGTACAAATTTGCTGGGAATGTGAAAGATTACGATCCTGAACAAAGCAGAAAGCTTCTTCTAAAAAAGAAAGAAATAGATTATTTAAGAGGAAAATCCATGGAAAGGGGCTTGACAATTGTCCCTCTTTCAGTGTATACTAGAGGTCGCCATGTTAAGGTGAAAATAGGGATAGGAAAAGGAAAGAAAAAACATGATAAAAGAGCCTCTATTAAGAAAAGAGAGCTCAAGAGAGAAACAGACAGAATGATAAAAGAAAACAAGTAACATGGGGATGACAGGATTCGATGGACGGATCCGTTATCTATCATATGCATGTCGAGGTTGTACCCTATCCTCGTTAATACTAGGATACATGAGATAAGTGTAAACTTAACCTCAAGAGTGAAGAATGCTTTAGCTAACGCTTTTAGTGTTCCTTCATTCGCATCTGCTGTCGCTTAATTGCGACTGCCATCGCTACCATGATACTCAATACTGGATCAGCGGTGTAAATCCATTGAGTGTAGGGCTAGATCACCGCCTTGTAATCTAGTCTGAAATCAAACAAGGCTAGCTATATACTTTTTTGTCGCTTTCAAGGTATTTAGCAAGAAAACAAAGCGTCTAAGCATGTAGATTATGGAGGTAGCCCGCTCAGACCCGGGTTCAATTCCCGGCATCTCCACAAAATTATGAGAATATCACGAAAAAGAAGGCCTAAAAAGCCCCTCATACCAAGGTATAACCTAAACGAGCGAATTCAGGCTACTGAAGTGCGCGTACTTGATAATGAGGGTGGTAATATAGGTGTACTACCAATCAAAGAAGCGTTAGACAAGGCAAAAGAAGAAGAAATGGATCTAGTGGAAATAAACCCCACAAGCAACCCTCCAGTATGTAAAATTGTTGATTTTTCCCACTTTAAGTACCAGAAAGAAAAAGAGGCTCGCAAACAGAAAGTAAGAGCTCACGAAAGCGAAGTAAAAGGTATTAGATTATCAGTCCGTATTGGAGAACATGATATGGAGGTACGAAAGACGCAGGCAGAAAAATTCCTAGGAAGAGGAGACAAGGTAAAGATGGAAATCATCCTAAGGGGACGAGAGAATACCAAGCCTAGTTTAGCCTTTGATGTACTAACAAAATTCCAGAAAAAACTAGAAGAAAATACTGATTTACGAGTAGAGCAAAAGCCTACTAAGCAAGGTAATAAAGTTACAGCAATAGTGGCTAAAAAGTAATCAACAGCCCCCTATTGACGAAAATCGCTTTTTAGCATATAATCCCACCATCAAAAAACAAGAAAATATGGCTAAGATAAAAACTCACAAAGCAACTGCAAAGAGATTTAGGATAAAAAGAACAAAAAAAGGTTTAAAAATCCTGAAAAGAACTGATGGACAGGATCATTTTAATTCACGAGAATCAGGTAAAACAAAGAGGAATAAGCGCTCTGACAAAACTATGTCAAATACTCTAAGAAAGACTATTACCCGCGCTATCCCCCACGCTTAATTAACAAAATATGCCAAGAGTAAAAAGAGGACAAAGCCATTTGAAAAAGAGGCGTAAATTGATGAAAAGAGTCAAAGGTTTTGGCGATGGTAGAAAAAAACTAATCAAGATAGCTAAAACCGCTGATACCAGAGCAGGTATGCATTCATACCGTGATCGCAGGGTGAAAAAAAGAACTACTCGCAGACTATGGCAGGTACAGATAAATGCAGCTGTAAGGGCATTGGGTACTAACTACAGCAAGTTCATTGGTGGTCTTAAAAAGAAAAATATCTTGGTTGACCGCAAGATTCTCTCTCAAATAGCTCAAAATCATCCAAAGGTATTTAAGAAGATAGTGGAAGCAGCTAAATAACTTGGGTATCCACATCTACTACACTTGACAAAGACAATTAGATGTGCTAGAATTACAAAGCTTTACAAACCAAAGACCTTTATAGTGTTTGGTTGGTGGTCGGGGTGCCCCCTCCTTCACCCCTATGCCATCGCCGAACACTATAAGGGTCTTTTTTGTTTGTGGTATAATATCTTTCTATGCAATCCAACTATGAAAAATCTAACTCTATTGTCAAAACTGACCTTGAAGCTTCCAATCTTAGCAAGAAGCTAGTTAAAAAGATATTGAAAAGCAAACTAGAGAAACTAAGACAAAAACTAGCAACAGAACTATTGGACGAACTAGCTGACCTAGCTAAAATAGACATTGCTAATGTAAAAATATCATCAGCAAAACAATATCACAAAAAATATAAAGGAAGAGTAGTTTCTAAACTATATGGTTACTATCGCCCTAAAAGCAACTACATATATATCAATAACCGAACTGCTGTAAGAGGACAGGCCTTAGCACCCAAGACCTTCCTAGATACCTTGTTACATGAATGGCTTCACCACTATGACTACAGAAAGCTTAAACTAAGCTCAATCCACACTTCTGGCTTCTATGCCAGGCTCAAAGATCTAAAAGAGAAGCTTGGATATTACAATGCTTGACAGATACAGTGATTTCCTGTAATATATTACCACCATTAACCTAATAATATGGGTAGAAGAAAAAAGAACAATGCCATTAGAAAAATCCAAAGAGACAAATCTAAGGTATTAAGAGACAAGAAAAAACTAAAAAGAAAACTAGAGGCAGAAAAGAAAGCCAAATAATTGACCATTAAGTCAAATTTTGGTATACTTTGCCTCGCATACGGACCGGTAGTTCAATTGGTTAGAGCACCGCCCTGTCACGGCGGAAGTTGCGAGTTCGAGTCTCGTCCGGTCCGCATTCAAAATCTTCGCTTATTCAAGCGGAGTTTTTTGATGGACGACAGGACGACTATAACTTTATCCACACATATTGACAAAAAGTACAGTATCATGTACAATACACATATCCTTGAGTTTGCCATAAACTTGAGGGGTAATCAAACCATAGAAATAACCCGCTTTTTGCGGGTTATTTTTTTATTGCTTATTTTTCAAATCTCCTCTGTGTATCTCTGGAAAATTCTTTAGATCAAAATAACCATCACCCCCAGTCTTAAGTTCGTGAGATATGCAGCCCTCACTAGAAAAAATATAAACTTTTTTAGGTTTTTTAAGAGTTCTTAAAAAATTTATCAAACTTAAAAAATCCGAATCACCTGTTAGAAAGACAGCTATATCATAGGTGCTTGCATATCTTACAGCATCTATGGCCATTTCAACATCCATATTTCCTTTTTCAATAATATGAGGTTCTCCAGTGTCCGGATCATAAATAAATTCTCCTCGTTGATTTCGTAAATATATCCTTTTAAGTGGCTTCTTTTCGATTTGATAACCCAGTCCTTTCTTCAAAAAAGTAAAAAAATTATGCAGACCTCCAATGTCATCTTTAGGTCTGGTCCCCTTTTTAGGGTATGCAACATAATAAAATACCTTAAATAATTTGCCATTAAACTTATTAACCAAAAAGGGAGCCAATTTACTAAAATCAATAGTTTTGCCAATAACCTTGTAAGAACCCCAAAGATTCCCAGCATCTATAAATACGGCAATTCGAGGTTTAATCAATTTTAATATTTTACTTTCCTTCATATTTGATTATCTTAGCAATAAAGACAGAAAGTGACAAGACCATTTACATTGTTATCTCTAAAACAAGTTATAATCTCGTCCTCTGCGTTCCGCAAATTAATAAAAAACAAACCCGGGTTTTCCCGGGTTTGTTGATTAATCTTTCAGTCCTGTTATGTAGCTAATTCAGTAAGTAATTCACCGTCAGTATATTCCTCAGCTTCACCTACTGTTACGATTCTGTCCCATCTGAAGTTAAGGGACTCAAATGTAGGTTCATCTGGAATATATCTCTTTACTTGTAGTTCTGTGTCTTCTGGATCTGGTTCTAGTCTGTATACCTTAGGGTTGTCTTCATACTTGATTAAGGTATAGTTTGGATGATGATCAGTGTAACTGATCTCTGATCCTAGAGTGTACTTGTCTAGTAATCCTTCTGCAATGTCTTCGATCCAGTTCCATGCGTAGTTAAGGGTCTCGAATACTACTTCTGAAGTTATCCAATACTTTTCTGTACCTAGTAATAGGTAGACCTTTGGATCAGTTACTATCTTTACTAGAGCACCGTACTTAGGGTCATATTTAGGGCCCCAAGGCATGAAGCCTAGAGTGTCGTTAGTAATAGCATCTATTTCTGTTTCTGTTATTACCACTACATCTGACCAACCA
Source organism: uncultured Gammaproteobacteria bacterium (assembly GCA_964412535.1). Lineage (GTDB taxonomy): Bacteria > Patescibacteriota > Patescibacteriia > Magasanikbacterales > UBA922 > CAYPPF01. The sequence continues at coordinate 30,661 of CAYPPF010000006.1, forward strand.
TCGAAGTAGGTGAAGAACACGTCAGATCGTTTAAAGGCCCGTTTAGTACAGTCTGAGGTGATGTAGTAGACAGCTGGTGAGCCAAGGTGTTTGTATGCTCCACCTTTGGTCAGATCGCATTCTACTTCTTCTTCTACTACTTCTTCTACCACTATCTCCTGGTCAAAGCTTTGACCGGTCAGTGTAATGGTGTCATTGGTGTTTGTAGTACCACCGTCTGTAGACCTGAACTTTACATATACTGTCTTTACTCCGTTGCCTTCGGTCAATGTCCAATCTGATGTGGTTGTGTAATCTACATACGACACGTTGGTGAAATCATTTTCATTAGAAATTGCCATTTCAGTAACTCCTGTAGAGTTCATATAAAGTAAAACAGCTTGGCTCGATACTTCTGACAACCCCTGTGCTATTGAAAACTCCAACTCCCCTACTGCGACAACTGTCAAGTCTACTACACTCGCGTCGCTACTATCTAATTTAACTAATAAGTCATATTCGCCATCGCTATCTGTATCAACAAGTTCTTCTTCGCCCGGTGCCAGTGTAACTGTAACTGGATCAGATTCAATAGTAATAGTAACTGTACCGTCCTCTGCAGGGGTCCCTACTGTAATGGTATGAGTGCTACCACCAATAGAAATTGATTCACTTGTGCCTGGAGGAAGACTGACTTCTGAGGTAGCTAAAGCGTCTGCAGAAGACTCTTGTGTTGTATCTTCGTCTGTGGTGTCTTCCGCAGGTGTGGCAGGGACAGACGATGATGAGCCACCTGACCCACCGAACACACAAGCGTTTGTTTGTCCAGATACAGTACTTGAATAGCTTGTTTCAGTATTATCTCCATTTCTTGCTTTCACACGGAAAGAATAACTACGACTACAATTTAGTCCAGTAAACGTATATGTTGAATCTGATGTCCACCCTGAGTTTACGTCGTCAGTCATGTTGTCAATATAGTGGGATGTGGAAGAGCTAGACCAAGCTACGGTAATTTGTCCTGAGCCTCCAGTGGTTATAACTGATGATGGAGCGGTAGCTAGAGTATACTTTGATGTAGCAGTAGTCAAACTTGACTCATTGGAGGTAGTTGCATTATCCTTAGTCTTCACTTGGAAAGTATAAAGAGTATTTACTGATAGTGAACTCACAGTCCAATCAGTACTTGCTTGCCAGCCGTCAGTACTAGATGCAACTGTTTCTAAAAAATAGTATGGAGTAGCATGCAGACCAGCATTATCATCACTGGCTGCAGAAGTGCTCAGAGCAATAGAGCTGGTTGTTATAGTTCCAAAAGAAATCGCCGCTCCAGTAGGAGCATCGCCATCATACTTGATTGTATAAGTATCAAAATTAGTAGAATTTTCATTATCAGCATTTTGTGAGATTATATGCACATACCATGTTCCACTGTCATCAATCGTTTCTGCAGCAACTGAAAAAGTACCATCCGCATCTTCGGTGCCTGCTGCCACTTGTGCGGCCGTTGGAGAGGCTGTCTGATTAACTAAATAGTGATAGTGTGTGGTTGATGAATCATCACTCGTCAAACTCATATCAGGTGTTGTATCATTATACCAAGTCACTTCAGAGGCATGAGAGGTGCTTTGGAGTACAGGATCTATAGCCAAAACATTTTCATAAGCACCTATGTCATAGTACGTTAACGTGCCAGCCCCACCATCAGCAACACTTGGTTGATCATATCTCTGCTTTCCCAAATAATCAGTAGTTGGAGTACTAGTATTACTAGTTCCCCTGTCTATGCAAGGAGAGCTAGCTTGAAGGGTAAAATTATTAGTAGAAGTACTCATGAAGAGAGGATCTTGAGCAATACCGTCTAAATTCGCCTCTGACCCATCACCACCTTGAAAATCTGTGGTGTTACTATACATATTATTGTGTGACATGGTCAGCTCACTTGTGTTACCAGCACCTGAGAACCAAATTGCTTCTTCGTGATCAAAAAGAATCGTGTTATACAGAGTGGTAGTACTCTGAATAAACAGCCCACGATCGTTATTATACAAAACACTATTTCTAATGGTTGATGTTACACCATCACGAACTGCAATGGCAAACTTGTTTTCAGGTATACTAAAAAGTACTAAATTATCAATAGTTAAAGTTGTCCCGCTTGCAGTATCAATTGCATGTCCCACTGTGGAGGATATTGTTGTTTCCGTAACTGTGACAGTACTCGCACCATCTATATCTATTGCACTATCACCACATACACCCAATGAAGTGGAATCAGCCGTTGTTATACTACCCCCATCCACATACACACAATCCCCTGTTTGATTAGTAGAGGTGACATTGCTTAGAGCAATGGTTCCAGTCGAATCTGTATAAATACCAGTGGTTCCTCCTGTAATGGTGGTATTTGTAATACTACCACTCTGATCATTCTCAAATTGAATATTACTGGCATTTGATGTAAAGGTGCTGCTAGTGATCGTAGTAGTGCCTCCTGTCCCATTTGCCGCATACAAAACCCAGACACCATAGCTAGTGTTATTAGAAACTGTAACGTTATCTAAAGTTATCTGGGCAGTAAAAATATTATTAACACCTGACACATTACCGGAAAAAGTACCTGTATTTACCACTGCTGTCGCACCTCTATGCAAAGACAGTCCATCATCTCCATTATTACTCCCAATTATTGAATTATATGTAGCGGTTGAAGTGGCAGCCTGTTTAAACCCATCATTATCCGCACCATATGATTCACAATCATTTACAATTATACCACTACTTAGTCCAGCCACATCAAAATTATTTTCATTACCATTCCTAAGAACAATATCTTGAACAGTTATATAATTCTTAGTATTAATCAAAATGATATTATCCCTTTGATTTGCCTCAATATTACCACCTGTTGGATCACCACCAATATTAACATACAAAAGATTGGTATCCCAATCCCATTCACTAGCCCCCAAAGTCCCAAAATTCCCGTCATTCTCTGTCAATGCTGTTGTACTATTAAGCACATAGTCTGTTTCTGTTGTAAGGGCGATCTTGTAAATATTACCAGCATGCTGCGTCCAACTTCCACTCAAGTTGTCAGAACCATAATGACCTCCTCCCCGGGTTCCGGCTAGCGCCTACACCCGGGGTTTCCTTTTCTTGGCATGAGAACACAACTAACGTTGTGTTCTCATGCAACTAGCTTGCCACAGTATTACATCTGTGGCAAGTATGGCACCATTCCTACCCCGGACTCCAACCAAAGCACCCCCTTCGGGGTGCATCTATCGTCTGTCGGCTTTGATTTCCGTCCGGGGTTGTCCTGGAAGATGTAAAAACACTGGATTATCTCCAGTGCCATAGGAACCAAAAGTAATTTGGTTACTTGCATCTCCTGATGAAGGAACTGTCAAAGTTTCACGCCAAACCTCACCTTTTTGAAAACTGATAGTATCTCCTGGACTAAAACTTTCCCCATTCACCTTACTAAGTGTTTTCCAAGCATTACCTTCTGAAAGACCATCACTTCCATCATTTCCATCTGTTGCATCTACATAGTATGTGGTTCCTGCGGCTCTTACCTCTTTTGACCCCTGGGTAATCCAAACAATCATGCCTATATAGACAGATACTAATACACAAAACAAAACTGAAATTTTTGATTCAAACATCTCTCGACGGAACATACCAAACAAACACAGATTATTCCTTGATTTATTTTATTAAAGTATACTACAATTTGACGAAATAGTAAATAGCACCATCAAAATGTGCATCTTTAGCCAAATCTTTCTGTTTACTGTCCAATATTAAACAAAAACAGCCTTTAAAAAAGCTGTTTTCGTTTTTGCCCGAATCTCGATGAGACTCGGGCATAAAAGGAACAACACTTGATCTGAAATACTAGGTAGGAGACTACTAGTCGTGAGACAGCTCCTCCAGCATCCGTCTGCGCATGGCCGGAGAGAACCTTCTCAGATCCAGAGCCATCTTCGCCTTGAGGAGCTCCCCTTCAGCAAGCTCCTTTGTCTCTGAAGCTCCTGCCAGGTCAGTAGCGGCCTGGACAAAACGATCGATCTGTCCCTTGAAAGCTCTGGACAGCTCTTCCATTTTGTTGACTGCCCCTCTCATTTCAGCGAGGAAAGCCAATTCTTCCTGACCTGCAGCAGAGAACAGATTCTCGATCTTGTCTCCAACTGGGTCCACGGGAGCCTCCACGACTTGGGCAGTCTGTTCAGAGACTTCTTCGAGTAGAAGCGAAGGTGCTGTCTGAATCTGCTCCTGGGCAACTGCCACGGGTGGAATCTCCACAACCTGGGCATCTTCGTTTGAGACACCCAGCTCTTCTTCAGCAGGAGGAGTCTCTTCAGAAGCCTCTACACCAATCCCGGTTTCGAGAGCCTCGTCTTCCGACTCCGTAACTCCGGCAGCTTCCTCAGGCTCAGTAGAGTCAGTTTCCTGTTCTCCTGGCGCTGCCGACTCTTCGAGAGCCTTCACATCTCCAGACTCTTGTCCTTCAGCCGTTGCTTCAGCCTCAGACTCTTCTTCCGGAGGAGTTTCCTCGGGAGGAGTCTCTGTAGCTCCTTCAACATCTTCAGGAGCCTGTCCGGTAGATTCATCGGCCTCAGATGCTTTCTCTTCAGGTTCTGGCGGAGCAGGTGACTCTTCCGGCTTAGGCGGTTCTGCCTTTGCCGGTTCAGGCTCAGTCTCCTTCTCCAGCAGATTCTTGAGAACCGTGTCGGAAAGCATCTCATCACCCGTGCAAACCGGGAGGAACTCATGAGGATCCCTGTGGAATTTCCACTGCACAGGATCAAACCCGTTGTCCCGATCCATCGCTACACCGCCGACAGCCTTCTTGCGCATGAAGTTGACGGCAAAGTGGACTGCGCTATACCCGAACAACTCTGGATCCGGATCTTCATCAGGAATCCTCGGTTTTTTCTCGAGATCCACACCAGGTGCAACCCGATGGTACACTCCACACAAGCGGTGTTTCGAAGGTACTGGGTAGCCCATGTCCATGAGAAGATCATACGGGTCGATGTTCCAGACACGCATGTTGTCCTTCTCGCCCATGATGCCATTGGCCACGAGCCTGTCGAGAAGCTCTTGCACTGCTTCCACATCTTCCATGTACTTGGCCACAGGTGTGAACTTGGGATTCTTGTAGCTGATACTGCGCGCCGCAGTTTCCCTGTTCTTGTGGTAGAGAAGCACTGCGAGCTCCACGTCGAGCATGGAAAGCGCAGGTGGTGGCTCGGAAACGAGACTGGTTCCATCCTCAGGGTTCACCAGCCATACAAACTCCTTGAGCCCATCACCACCGACCTCACCGGACACCATCCCTTCGCTCTCCATTCTCCTGGAGAACTGATAGAGAGTCTCCCTGTTCTTGCAGCCAGCAAGCGGGGCGACTTCCTTGGTAGCGCAGAAGCTTTCGCCTCCCAATGCCTTGTATAGCACCGTGGCTCTCTCCTGCAAAGACATTCTCTGGCCTAGCTTTACAGCAGCCGGCTTCTTCTTGGCCGGGGCGGTGGCCTTCTTTTGTTTGACCCCACCTCCATTGTGGTCGGAGAAATCCCTGTTGAAAATCACGGCAACGAGGGGAGGTTGTCCTCCATATTCCTTCACACCGAACACGCGAGTGAGAGTACCATGATTTTCTTGATTCTTTAGCATGCCGAGCATACTCCCCTTACTGCCCATACCCGCTGCTTCGACAAAGGCATCGTTCACTGGAACCTGAATTCCGACCTCTGCTGCCATAGCCTTGTAGATCATAGCGGCTCGGTCGTCCCGGCTCATCACTACTCCTGTCCGTCCCATCTCGTCCACCTCTCTGTTGAGTTGTACAACATTATCCTCTATATCATCACCCAAATCATCCTGACTTGGTGGAAAATATAATATGGGGTTCTGTGTGCTCGTTTCCTCATGTCCCCATTTATCCCATGCAGAGTCGGTAAGTTCACTAGGAGCCCCAACTCCCTTAAAGCTTATCTCCCCTCTCTTGGCTCCTAGTATCGTTGGCAAAGTGCTGGGATTATACACTCCACCGAGAAACCATGTTGCTTGTTCCCTGTCTACGGTGAACTTTCCTCGAGGCTTCTTGCCTGGGAAACTAAGAATGGACAAGTCTGCCATTTCTTCTAGGAAAGCTCTCCTGATCCCCGGACTAGCCAAAGGAAAGTCACTTTTAGCTGAATAGTCCTTGCCAAAATTGACTTTGTCCTTGTGCATCAACCACCTTACTGCACGGCGGTATAGCATAGGCGACAAAGATGTCCTTTCAGCCCCTATCTCCTCAAAGACAACGAAATCTGCTGATTCCATTGCTCTGTAGAAGAAGTCTGCCTTTACGACAGTGTCAATGCCTGCGTTGTCGGGAATCAGTGTATGATCCTCAAGAGCTTTCCTAACCGCTAACGCCCTTGCCCTAAACACCTGGTACAACGTGTCATTGGTCTCTCTGCAACAGAATACCGGCGTTATCACCGAAAGGTCCATCATTAGGGAGAAGAATGTCCCTGTCATCCACTCGCCTTTCAGAGGAACATGAAATGGTTCCACTTTTTGAGTGACTGAATTGTACAGCACGCACCTTTGGTAAGACAACCATTGAAGTGCTGGCCCGTAAACGCTTTCAAACGCACGGAGCTCCCCCATAGCTCTACCAACTTCCGCAACCACAGGATCCTCATCATCAATCCCCAGAC
>CAYPPF010000007.1:0-30414 GCA_964412535.1 uncultured Gammaproteobacteria bacterium
CATGACTATGCTAAGTACGCCACTCAGCAGGTAGTGCTTCCTCAGATACGGTAAGATGAAGAACCGCATCGCCAGAAAAAAGGCGACGAGAAGGAGTACTGGAATCCAGAAGTACAGTTGTGCCAATACTGCCTCTTTTCCTATAGCCATTTTCTCCCTCCATGTCTGGTTTTTTTACGGATTTTTGTTTTCGTCCTGGTGATCCTGGGACCTACTACGCGGTTGTAGACAAAGAATATTACTCCCCAGGCGAAACAGACAGCCAATGCAACGCCCATTGGTTCAAGTATAAAGGCTTTCATATGACCCTCTTTGTGAAAGAGCTTTTTGGTTGCGGATATTTAACCATGCCTAGTGTAGAAAGTCAATCTTTTGTGATAGCTTGATCTTTTTGTGTATTTTGGCTAAAATATATCTATCTTTCATCTAATATTATGAATACATACAATCCAAAGGACATTGAGCCTAAATGGCAGAAGTACTGGGAAAAGAACAGTACTTTTAATGTTTCTGATGACTCTGACAAAAAACTATATCTTTTAGTGGAGTTCCCATATCCCAGTGGGGCTGGCTTGCATGTGGGACACCCCAGATCATACACAGCAATGGATATTGTTGCTCGTAAGAAGAGAATGGAAGGGCATGATGTTTTGTATCCAATAGGGTTTGATGCGTTTGGTCTTCCTACTGAAAATTTTGCCATAAAGACAGGGCGACCGCCTGCAGAGGTAACAGCAGAAAATATTAAGACTTTTACTAGGCAGTTAAAAGAACTGGGATTTAGTTTTGATTGGTCTCGAGTTGTTGATACTACAGATCCTAAATATTTTAAATGGACACAGTGGATTTTTATTCAGTTATTCAAGAAAGGTTTGGCATACAAAAAAGCTATGCCTATCAATTGGTGTCTAGACTGCAAGATAGGTCTGGCAAATGAAGAGGTTGTTGATGGGAAGTGTGAAAGATGTGGTGGCAAGGTGGAAACAAGAGACAAAGAACAGTGGATGCTTGCAATTACAAAGTATGCTGACAAGTTGTTGGAAGGATTGAATGACGTTGACTACATTCCTCAAGCTAGAGTACAGCAAGAGAATTGGATAGGGAGGAGCGAGGGTGTTAACTTCAAGCTAAAGGTAAAGGACATGGATTTAGAGTTTGAAGTGTATGATTCTGTTCCACAGACATACTTAGCCCAAACTTTTGTTATCCTTGCTCCGGAACATCCATATGTGCTTGAAATGGTTAAGGGCACTAAGCTGGAGAAAAAAGTAATGAAGTTTGTGGAGAAGATAAAAAAGAAAAAACTAAAAGGTAAGTTTGATATTGAGAAAGACAAAGAGGGTATATTTACTGGTAGGTATGTTGAAAACTATGCAGATACTGGTAGGGATTTACCTATTTGGGTGGCTAGTTTTGCTTTAGTAGACTACGGTACTGGTATTGTTGGATGTTCTGCACATGATGAAAGAGATTGGGAGTTTGCTAAAAAATATGATCTTCCTTTACGACCAGTGTTATTCCCTAAGGACAAGAAGCATGCAGAACAAGTAAGGAACTTAGAGGTCTTCTATCGTGAACCAGATGGTTTGTTAGAAGATCCAGAGGAGTTTAAGGGAATGAGATGGGATGAAGCGAGAGAGCCCATTATTGAACATCTAGAAAAGAAAGGTTGGGCGAAGAGGACAGTGAACTACAAATTACGAGATTGGGTATTTTCTAGACAGAGATATTGGGGAGAGCCGGTTCCTTTGGTGTGGTGTGATAAATGTGATGAGTGGGTACCCTTACCAGAAGATCAATTACCTCTAGAACTACCTAAGGTAGAAAAGTATGAGCCCACTGATACAGGAGAATCTCCTTTGGCAGCGATAGAGGAGTGGGTAAACACTGAATGCCCTAAGTGTGGTGGACCTGCTAAGAGGGAAACAGATACTATGCCTAATTGGGCAGGTAGTTCTTGGTACTTCCTAAGGTATTGTGATCCATTTAATGACAAAGAGTTTGCTAGTAAGGAGAAATTAGAAAAGTGGATGCCAGTTGATTGGTATAATGGTGGAATGGAACATACGGTGTTGCATTTACTGTACTCTCGCTTCTGGAATCAGTTTTTATATGACATTGGAGTGGTGCCATCTTCTGAACCATACAAGAAAAGAACTTCTCATGGAATGATTCTCGCTAAGGGTGGAGAAAAGATGAGTAAATCTAAAGATAATGTTGTTAATCCTGATGAAATGGTGGAACAGTATGGTGCCGATGCTTTACGTGCATATATTATGTTCATGGGTCCTTTTGATCAGGCAGTGGAGTGGGACACCAATGGGTTGGTGGGAGTCAAGAGATTTTTAGATAGAGTGTGGAATCTACAGAATATTCTTGGTGAAGATGATAGTGAGTTGGAGCCAGTTGTGCACAAGACAGTGAAAAAGGTGGGAGAGGATATTGAAAAGATGCGTTTTAACACCGCGGTAGCCAAGATGATGGAGCTAGTAAATGATATGACTAAGAAAGGAAAGATTGGCAAGGAACAATATAGTGTGTTAGTAAAAATACTTTCACCTTTTGCTCCGCATATGTGTGAAGAGTTGTGGGGTTTGTTGGGTAACAAAGAAAGTCTGACACATGAGCCATGGCCAGAATATGATCCAAAAAAGATTGTTGATGATATGATTACTCTAGTAGTGCAGATTGATGGCAAGGTGCGGGCTAGTTTAGAAGTTTCTGCTGATATTAGCGAAGAGGATGCCAAGGAAATTGCTTTGGCTGATGAGAAGGTGAAGAAGTGGCTTGACAAGGGTGGGTATAAAAAGATAATCTATGTAAAAGGTAAATTAATTTCAATTGTAACATAACACTATGGCCAAAAAGAAAGTAGTGAAAAAGAAGGAGATTGAACACAAGGAGAATGATAGTAGAGCTCACGTGGGAGTAGTTTTGTTAGCAATAGCAATATTGGTAGTTGTGCTTGTTATTTACTTGATGCAGGCTAAGAAGTTGTTCCAGTTTGAGCAGGTAGTGGCAGAACTGCAAAGTGAAATGGTAGTTCAAAAAGATGAAGTAGTCGTTGTGGAAGAGGAAGTTGTGGAAGAGATTAGCTTTGATGGTTGTGGGTTAGTAACTCGATATGAAGGTATGGGGTGGTATATGGAATTGGAAGAGGTAGCAGAAGAAGAGATGTATGTAGATTTTAGGAGTATGACTAAAGAGGGGACGGTTATCAATAGAGATGCAGAATTAGTTGGATTAGAAGATGTGGTTGATTCTTGCTATTCAGCTAATGGTAATATCCTTGTAATGCTAGTTCCAGGTGACTATGCTCAAGCCCCTAGTGTGTTTAAATTCGATACCGAGGAAGGGGTACTAGAAAGAGCATTGATGAATGATCATGGAAGAGGTATGTTGGCTTCTGGTGGAGAATTTGGCAAGAGAGTGGATGATGTGATAAAGATGGAAGGAATGACTGGTGATGCTGGTGTTGTTGCTTTGATGTACTATGACTATAACTTTATAGAAAATGTGATTGAACTGAAAAAAGAATATGTATATGAGGCAGATGATAAAGAAGGAGGCCGGTGGATTGAATATTAATTTCAAATAAGGGGGGAATATGGAGGAGGGGGTGGTTAGACAAATTATTGATTCAAAAAGCAAGACATTTTCAGTGTTTTGCTTTTGTTTCTTATTTGGAGTTGCTTCTGTTTCCTGGATTGACCATAGGGTTGATCTTTTTTATTTTATATCTTTTCTTTTTTTAGTTGTAATCTTTTTAATTATTTTTTGGAGTGATGTGATTAAGAGATTTTTTCTTTTTTCAATCTTTTTATTTGTTTTGGGAATGATCCGCTTCTTAATTGTATTTCCGCCAGATTTACCTTTTGATGTTTTTAGTAAAGTGGGTGAGAGTGTGGTATTGAATGGGCACATATCAGCTGAACCAGATGTGAGGATAGATGGGGTTAGGTATTTGGTTGAATTAGAGGGTATTAGTGGAAAAGTGTATATAAAGCTCGGTTTATATCCTCGGTATATGTATGGAGAGAGAATAAGGGTGTGGTGTGATTTGGGTGTTGTAGAAAGTATTGAAGATGAGAGTGGTAATATATTCCGCTATGACATGTATTTGGCTCGTTATGGGGTGTTTGTGCTGTGTAAGAGTCCAGAAGTGATTAGATTAGATGGTGGAGAGAGTGGTGGATTACTATCTTGGATTTTTCGATTGAAGAGTTTGGTGGCAGGACAAGTGAATAAAATATGGCATGAACCATATGCTAGTTTTATGGCTGGTCTGCTATATGGATACAGAGGTGGGTTGGGAGAATTAAATGAATTATTTAATCGTACAGGAGTTACTCATATAGTTGCTATTTCTGGGTATAACATAAGTATTGTGGCCGGTGTGTTAATTGGTATTTGTAAACAGATTGGTGTGGGACGTAAAGAGTCATTCTGGTTATTGGTGTCAGGAATATCATTGTTCGTTATTTTTGCTGGGGCTAGTGCTTCTGTAGTGCGTGCTGGTGTTATGGGGATTTTTGTATTGTTAGCTAAACAAGCTGGGAGAGTTTCTAGAGTAGCTAATATAATGTTATTTAGTGCTGTTTTGATGTGTTTGCATAATCCTTTGGTCTTGTTTTGGGATGCTGGCTTTCAACTATCTTTTATGGCTGCTTTGGGTTTAGTATATTTGTCTCCAATATTGATTAAGTGGTTTTTGTGGCTTCCTAAGATATTGCAAGAGTCTGCTGCCTCTACTATCTCTGCCATTATATTTACTCTTCCTTTAGTGTTGTTTCATTTTAGTAGGCTGTCTTTGGTGGCTCCTTTTGTTAATGTAATGATATTGTGGATAGTTCCTTTTATCATGCTTGTGGGTTTTTTGTCAGTTGTACTAAGTTTTGTATTTTTTCCTTTGGGTATGGTGGTTTCATGGATAGCTTGGCTTGGGATGTACTATATTGTTTCAATAGTGAGATTGTTTGGAAGTTTTAGTTTTGCATCAGTTGAGTTAGGAATGTCATTATGGGTTGTATTGTTTTGTTATTTTTTTATTTTCATATTAGTTAGATCATATGGGAAAGTTGATTAAAATATGTTTTGTGTTTTTGTTTCTTTTTTCCTTTTTCTATTTAGACAAGGAAGAGGGGATTGAAGTGACTTTTTTGGATATAGGGCAAGGTGATGCTACTTTTATCCAATTCAGCAATGGACAGCAGATGCTGGTTGATTGTAGTAAAGATGCTAGAGTAATATCTGCTTTAGGTAGAGTAATGCCCTTCTATGATCATCATATAGACTATCTGTTGATAACTCATCCTGATTTAGACCACTATGGTGGTTGTGAAGAGGTGTTGAGAAGGTTTGATGTTGATACCGTGGTATATAATGGGTTGAGGAAAGAGGAAAGTGATACATGGAATTCTTTTTTTCAGGCAATAGAGGATGAGGGTGGTGTTTACTATGAAATATCCAGAGAAGAGAGTTGGGAGTTTGATGGTACTTTTATTAGGTTTTTGTATCCTGATAGGCCTGTCACAAAAAATGATGAATCAAATAATACTTCTATTGTCTTCCAAATTGAGTACGAAGGGGTGAGTTTGTTAATGATGGGTGATGCTGAGGCTGAGCTAGAGGAATATTTGTTAGGTAAGTATGGTGATGAATTAGATGTTGATGTCTTGAAGCTGGGGCATCATGGAAGTAACAGCTCATCAATCCAGGATTTTGTTGATATTACTAGTCCAGACTATGCAATAGTTTCTGCGGGGGAGGGTAATAGGTTTGGACATCCTTCCTTGAGGGTGTTGAAAAGATTGGAAAGAGCGGGTGCTAAGGTTTTGCGTACAGACCTAATGGATGATATAATAGTAGAGATAAATAATAATGGTTTGTTTTATGATAACTAAAGTTAGAATATTCTTTTTTGTTTTAGTTGCTTTGTTAGTCGTAGTTTTTCCTGCGCATGCAGAACAATATAATTTTGTAGTAAACCAAAGTTTGTATCTGTCAGATGATGCTGCTTTTGCTGGTGATTCGGTGCGGATATATACGGTGGTTGTTAATAATGACTTTTCTTCTTTTTCAGCTGCTGTTGAGTTCTATAACAATGATGAATTGGTAGGTACTAGCCAAGTAGGCGATTTAGGGTATCAGCAAGCTAAGCAGACTTGGATTGACTATGATCTACCAGCGGGGGAGAATAATTTTAAGGCAATACTTACTAACTTCACAGCTAAGAATACAGAGGGGGGAGTAATCCCTATTAATAGTGAAGAAGTTGCCGGATATGAGACTGCTAATAGCTACGTTGTTGATTTAGATACAGATGGTGATAATGTGGGTAACAAGGAAGATACAGACGATGATAATGATGGATTGAGTGATGGAGAGGAATCTAACTATGGTACTAATCCTCTTTTAGTAGATACAGATGGAGATGGTATTGCTGACAAGACAGAGATTAATCAGGGATTAGATCCTACCAAGGCAGATTCTGATGGTGATGGTGTTGCTGATGGAAAAGATTTATTTCCTTCAGATAAGAATGAATGGGCTGATTCTGATAACGATGGAGTGGGAGATAACAAAGATGGTGATGATGACAATGACGGCTTGAGTGATGTAGATGAGAAGGAGTTGGGTAGTGATCCACTAAATCCTGATACAGATGGTGATGGGCTTACAGACGGGGAAGAAAAGGAAAAAGGCAGTGATCCAACTAAAGTAGATACAGATGGAGATGGTATTAATGATCCTGATGAGATTGTTGAAGGTACTAATCCAGCCTCTGCAGATTCTGATGGTGATGGGTTGAATGATAGTGAGGAAAAACAATTAGGCACTAATCCTTTAGAGGCAGATACAGATGGAGATGGATTAAATGATGGTGATGAAAAAGAAAAGGGGACTGATCCATTGAAAGAAGATACAGATGGAGATGGGGTGAATGACCTTTTAGACTTGTTTCCTTTAGATGAAAATGAATCAGCTGACAAAGACATGGATGGTATTGGTAATAATTCTGATGAAGATGATGATGGCGATGGTATTTTAGACAAGGATGAAGAAATTTTGGGGACTGATCCACTGAAAGAAGATAGTGATGACGATGGTTTGACAGATGGATATGAAAAAGAACATGGTATTAATCCATTGGTTTCTGATACAGATGGTGATGGCAGGCTAGATGGGTATGATGCTGAGCCTTTGGTACCTAACAAGGCTGTTATGCGTACAGTGGCAAAGTTTGCAGCATTAATTTGCTTTATTCTATTTATCATCTTCTATGTTGTGTATGCTGTTAAGAGGCGGTTCTAGAGTAGTTAAGATTATATTTTAAAATCCCCCTGTTGGGGGATTTAATTTTTCTTGTAGGTTTTGTCTGATCTTCTTTCTATAGCTAGTATCTTTTGAGCCGTATTGGTTGTTTTAATTATTATTCTTATTTTACCTTTTCGTATCCTATAGATATCATCTCTATCTTTTAGTTTTTTTAGATCTAGGTTGTCTAATTGGTTATTTTTAAGCTGGAGTAATATTTTTTTTATTACCCCTCCTTCTTTTTTAGTTAATTTTTTTAATGCTTTTTCTATCTTATCCATATTTACAGCCTCTGGAGGATGTCGTCAATATTTATTCCCCCTTTATTTATCTTAGTAAAATCTATTACTTCTTCCCATTTATCTTCAGATTCAATCGGTACGATTTTGAATAATGGATTTGATCTTTTAACTATAACAAAAGAATTACCATCCTTTACCTGCTCTGCATAGTAATTCATTTTAAGACGTAAGTCATTTAGTGCGACGATTTTTTCCATATTTTTAAGTGGTTTAATCATTAAGTATACTTTACATTAACGTAATGTTGATGTCAAGTGGATAACTGCTGGATTGTAAAAGAAGTCTGGATATGTTAAAGTTAAGGGAATAATCAATTATATGCGCTTAATACTAAGATGGTTAGCAAGTGCAGGCACTTTATTGTTGTTAGCATATTATTTGCCAGGAATAGGGGTGGTAGGCTGGTATGTTGCCTTGATGACAGCCCTTGTACTAGGGCTAGTAAATGCTTTGATAAGGCCGATTCTGTTGTTTTTTACTCTCCCTATCACAGTGCTCACCCTAGGTTTGTTTGTTCTAGTAATCAATGCATTGTTGTTCTGGTTTGTTAGTACTTTTATTCAAGGTTTTTCAGTGGCAGGCTTTTGGTCTGCTTTCTGGGGCGCTTTAATTCTTTCTTTTGTTAGCTGGTTGGTAAGCTGGCTGTTAAAAGGCGACTAGTATGTCTAAACTAAAAGTAATATCAGTAGGTGGTTCAATTGTTATCCCTGAAACAGGGTTTAATGTTCAGTTTTTGAAAAATTTTCGTAAGTTGATTATAAAGCACGTGAAGAGGGGTACTAAGTTTGTTCTAGTAGTAGGTGGTGGACACACTTGCCGTAATTATCAAAATGCAGCCAAGAAGGTGGCTAATTTGAGTAATGAAGATTTAGATTGGCTTGGTATTGATACTACTGTGTTTAATGCAAAGTTTGTCCGTTATTTGTTTAAAGACTATGCGCATAAAGATATAGTTGATAACCCAACCAAGAAAGTAAAGACTAACAAACCCATTATAGTGGGCGCTGGTTGGAAGCCAGGCTCTTCTTCTGACAAAGATGCTGTGCTGTTAGCTAAAGCATATGGTGCTAAGGAAGTAATCAATCTTTCTAATATTGATTACGTATATACTAAAGACCCTAAGAAATACAAATCAGCTAAGAAGATAACTAAGATTGATTGGCAGACATTCAGGGAAGAGGTGGTGGGAATGAA
Source organism: uncultured Gammaproteobacteria bacterium (assembly GCA_964412535.1). Lineage (GTDB taxonomy): Bacteria > Patescibacteriota > Patescibacteriia > Magasanikbacterales > UBA922 > CAYPPF01. The sequence continues at coordinate 8,814 of CAYPPF010000007.1, forward strand.
GTGGGTTGCTGGAAAGAATGTTCCTTTTGATCCAGTGGCAAGTAAGGAAGCACAGAAGCTTGGGTTAAAGGTGTCTATACTAAGAGGAACTAATTTAAAGGAAGTTGATAAAGTGATTAGCGGGAAGAAATTTAAGGGTACGTTGGTTGAATAGATATTGATTTATATAGGCTAAACCGCTTGCAATATGGCGGTTTTTTGGTATAGTAGTATATATGGCAATTGGTTCAGGATATAAAATATACTCCACTTCTGAAGAGGCCTGGGGTGCAATGTACCAGGCTATTTCTGGTGCTAAAAAATCTATTTATTGGGAATTGTATATATTTCTTGATGATGAGGCTGGGAATCCTTTTTTTGATTTACTGGAAAAGAAGGCTGGAGAAGGTGTGGATGTAAAGCTGATTGTTGATTCAGTTGGAAGTTTTTGGCTTTCAAGAAAGAGAACTCAGGCTTTGAAAAAAGCAGGAGTTGATATTAGGTTCTTCCATGAGAGAAAGAATCGCTATAGAGGCCTGTGGAAAAAGTTAATTACTAGGACGCATCGTAAGGTATTAGTAGTAGATGAAAAGATTGGCCTTATCGGTGGAGTGAACATACGAAAGAAAATGAAAGATTGGCAAGATATTAATATAAGGATAAGTGGGAAGGCAGTACATTCATTACTACGATCCTTTGCTAAGCTATATATTATCTGTGGAGGAGATAGGAAAGATGTTAGACATCTTTTGAAGTATAAATTTAGAGTGGAGCATGATGAAATTGATTTTTTCTTTGATGATGCTCATGACAAAAGGTCAAATATAAGGAAAAAATATTCAGAAGCTTTGTTGAAAGCAAGAGAAAGAGTCATTCTTTTCTCACCTTACTATTTTCCAGATAAAAAGTTCTTGTATGCATTATGGAAGGCTCGTAAAAGAGGGGTAAAGGTAGATCTTCTAGTTCCTTTTCGTACAGATATAAGGATAGCTCAGTATGTGGCATATGCTAGTTTTGCAGTTTTACAGAAATTGGGAGTGAATATTCATTTATCAGACAATATGATGCATGGTAAGGGAGTGATAGTGGATGATGACTATGCAATGATAGGGAGTAGTAATTTAGACCAAACTAGTTTTTACGATAACTATGAGGCTAGTGTTGGTCTCAAGAACAAACGGGTGGTAAAGAAGCTAAAAGGAACTCTGTTGCATTGGATAAAGATTTCTAAAAAACTAGAAGATACTGATTGGGTTAAAAGAGGTAGGTGGCAGAAGTTTAAAGAAAGAGTGATACTTAGATTGTATAACTCTTGGCATGGACACAAGTAATTTGTTTGTATGAAAGATAAGTTTTTACTTCATGTTTGTTGCGGACCTTGTTCAGTTGCAATATTTGAAGAGTTGTCTAAACAGTTTGAACTTGTAGTTCATTTCTACAACCCCAACATTCATCCTCAAGAAGAATATGAGAAGAGGAAGAAAGAGGTGGTGGGATTGTGTAATGAATTGAATATACCTTTTGTGGAGGAAGATTATGACCCAGAGGAGTGGCTTGAACTTGTTGAAGAATACAAGCATGAACCTGAGGGTGGTAAACGATGTCCAGTATGTTTTCAAATGCGTTTGGAAAAGGCAGCTCAATATGCAAAAGATAATGGGTTCCAGTATTTTTGTACTAGTCTGACTAGTGGGCGCAACAAATACGCTTCAGTTATTAATCCCATTGGACTGGAAGTGGGGGAGAAGTATGGTGTAAATTTTTTAGAAGAAGATTGGAAAAAGAAGGGGCGTCAAGAAAAAGCAAGTAAATTGATAAAAAAGAAAGGGATATACCAACAAGATTACTGTGGATGCAAGTATTCAAAGACCACCTAAGAAGGTGGTTTTGTTTAAACTTGTTTTTTTCAAGTAGTTACTTCTACTATTCTTCCTTCACCATCATGAACAATTGTAATTTCAATTGTTTTTTTATTTTCTAACAGACTTTTCATTTTTTCTGGCCACTCCACTATGCACAATGTATCTTCATCTCCCAAATAATCTTCTACTCCTATTTCAATCAATTGTTTTTCATTTTCTAGTCTATATGTATCAATGTGAACCAGGTTTTTTATCTTTTCATTATTTGGGATTTCATATACATTCATTAGCGTGAAGGTTGGGCTGGTGATTGTTTGCTGTATGTCTAGTCCTTTGGCAATACCTTTTGTTATAGTAGTTTTACCTGTCCCCAGTTCTCCATCTAGTAACAAAACATCACCACCCTGTAATTGGCTTGATATTTTAGTTCCTAAGTCAATCATTTCTTGTTCTGATGTAGTTTTGTACTGCATTTATACTAGTTCAGGATATAGTGGGAATTTCTTGGTCAATTCTTCTACTTGTCCCCTTACTTCCTTTAACACGCTTTCATTGTCATGATTAGAAAGTACCTTTTCAATCATGTCACCAATTTGTTCCATTTCTGGCTCTTTCATTCCTCTGGTAGTCAGGGCAGGAGTACCTAAACGGATTCCGGATGGATCCATTGGTTTTCTAGGATCATCTGGGATCATATTCTTGTTCAGTGTTATTAGAGCCCTGTCACAAGCTAGTTGCGCTTCTTTGCCAGTTATTCCTTTTGGAGTTACGTCTACCAAGAGTAGATGGTTTTCAGTGCCACCGAACATAATCTTGTACCCATATTCTTTGAATTTCTTTTCCAAGATTTTTGCATTTGCCTTTATCTGCTTAGCATATTCTTTGAATTCAGGCTGTTGTGCTTCTTTGAAAGCAACAGCCTTGGCAGCAATGTTGTTTTCATGAGGTCCGCCTTGGAATCCTGGGAATACAGACTTGTCTATAATCTTAGCTAATTTTTCTTTGCACATAATCATTGCCCCCCTAGGTCCTCTCAGTGTTTTGTGTGTAGTTGTAGTAACTACATCAAAGATTGGTACAGGGTTGTTCATTTCTCCGGCTGCTATTAATCCAGCAATATGAGCTGGATCAGCCATAGTATATGCTCCCACTTCATCTGCAATTTCTTTTATCTTCTCATAGTCAATGTCTCTTGAGTATGCAGAATATCCTACTAGTAATATCTTTGGCTTGTGCTTGATAGCCATCTCTCTGATGTCGTCATAGTCTAGCAATCCTTCAGGGGTAGTTTTGTATCGTATGAAGTTGAACAACTTGGCCATCCAAGTAACAGGGTGTCCATGAGTTAGATGCCCTCCATGGGACAGATCCATTCCTAGGATAGTGTCGCCTGGCTCCATTAGGGCAGAGTATACTGCAACATTAGCAGGTGCTCCTGATAGGGGTTGGACATTTACATGTTCTGCTCCAAATATTTCTTTAGCACGGTCGATAGCTAGTTGCTCGGCAATATCTACATATTCACATCCTCCATAGTATCTTTTACCAGGCTGTCCTTCTGAGTACTTGTTAGTTAGCACTGATCCAAGTGTTTCTAGCACTGCTAGGGATACAAAGTTTTCTGAGGGTATTAATTCTAGTCCAGATTCTTGTCTTTTGAGCTCGTTTTCTATCACGCTCTTTATTTTTGGATCAAAGTTTTCTAATTTTAGTTTATTCATATTCATTAAATTAGGCTTAGTAAATTAGCCTTTGCTTACTTAAATTCTAAATATTCAAATATCATGTAGTTTTAATATATTCTTTGATTATTTCATATATATTGGGGGCGCAATCTGTTGGAAGATTATATATGTCATGCCATGCCCATTCAACTATATCTTCTCCAATTTCTATTTCTCCGATTCTTTTAGCTAGAAAATGATGGAGGATGTATGTTTTCCCTCTATTTTCCATTTCCAGTGTTCTCAATTGCTTGATAATCTCAATTTCAATTCCCATTTCTTCCTTTACTTCCCTTCTGCATACTTTTTCTATATCCTCGTCCTCTTTTTCCATTCTTCCACCAGGAAAAAGCCATGGAGTTATGCCATATTCTTTTCTTTCCTTATTCAGTAGTACTTTGTTGTCCTCTATTATCACTGGTCCAGAGGCTATGATTGGTTCTTGCATAGGTGTATTTTCTCTCTTTTTATGGTAGTATATTAGCATACTATCTTATTTGATTCAATTGCTATATGTTTTGGGTGTTTTTAGCCATTGTTGCTCATTTTTTCTGGGCCATGGCTAACATAGGGGACAAATACGTGGTGGGGAAGAGGATTCAGAATCCATATGTATACATAGTCTGGGTTACGATACTTGGTTTCTTTTTTGTTTTATTTACTCTTCCTTTTTTTGAACTATATACTCCACCAACAATTACACTACTATGGCTCTTGTTGGCTGGTGTGTTGTATTTTGTGGGTGGGTTGCCATACATGCGGGCAATGCAGATTGAAGAGCCTACTAGAATTAATATTTGGTGGAATCTAATACCTTTGTTTGCTCTTGTTATTGGCTGGTTGTTTTTAGGGGAAAAGTTTGACCCGGTTCAGTTGGTGGCCTTCTTCTGTCTGTTATCTGGTGCAATTATTGCTTCCTTACATGTTAGAGGAAAGAAGATTGTTTTTTCTAAGGCTGTACTATTAATGGTACTAGCGTCTATTCTGTTTGCTATATATGGAGCTATATTTAGGTATATCACTGCTTTTGTCCCTTTTGTTGTTGGATTTTTTTGGGTTCATCTGGCAATGTTTGTATCCTCTCTGACTCTTTTCCTTTTCCCTAAGTTTCGTCAAGGATCTGTTGTTGCTTGGAAAGGGCTAAGTGGCGGTTTAATTGTAATAGTAATAGGGGTCTCTATTTTTGACAGAATTGCTGTTTTTGTTCATCAATGGGCTCTTTCTTTGGGGCCAGTGGCCCTGGTATTTTCAATGGAGGGTTTTCAAGTGATTTTTGTTTTTGTAATGGCCATCCTGGTTTCATTATTTGCCCCTCACCTTTTCAAAGAAGAGCTAGACAAGAGGAATATAGCGTTCAAACTAGCTGCCATTCTTCTCATGATCATTGGGGTGGTTATCCTTAGTTTTAGTTAGAGATGATTAAAAAAACAGTAAAATATTTTTGGTCAGTCAGAGTACAGTTTTCAAAGTATGTTTTTGTTGGTGGAAGCGGGATGGTGATAGACATGGGGCTGGTTATATTGTTGAAAGAGGTTTTTGATTGGTGGCCTGTCCTAGTGGTGATTATCGTGCAAGGGCTTTTAATAGCATACAATTTTACCCTTAACAAATATTGGTCTTTCAAGAACAGGGAAGTTCCTCATAAACAGTTAGTAAGGTATTTGACATTGATTGCTTTCAACTACTCTTTCGGAGTGTTGGCTATGTATATATTTAATGATCTTTTTGATTTTGACTATCGTTTAGTAAGGGCAGGCACTATCCTGTTAATGGGATGTTGGAACTTTTTTGTGTATAAGTACTGGGTGTATAAGGACCATGACGAGGGTGAGAAAGAGGAGGAAATGATGGTATAATGGAATTTACCTTATTTATGCCTTTTTCTGGGATTTTAGTTATACACACCCCATAACAGGGCTTTCTATTGACAATATTTACATATTTGGGTAAAATATGCCCAGATTAACTTTATCAGCTGATCATGTCAAAAAAGGGAGATACTTTAGAGGTTCGGGGAGTAATTGAAGAATTACTACCTGGAGCTAAATTTCGACTAAAATTAGAGAACGACCATGAGATAATTGCCCATCTAGCAGGCAAGATGCGAATGTATCGCATTCGTCTGGGAGTGGGAGATGAGGTCAAGGTAGAATTGACCCCATACGATTTGACAAAAGGTCGTATTACATATAGGTTTTAATAGTATCAGCCAGTGCGGTGGAGCTAGGCCCTTGTAGGCAGAGCCATGATATCGCGGCAGTGGTTGGTATTTTTTATTGACATTTATGAAGGTAAAATCCTCTGTAAAGAAGCGTTGTAATAATTGCAAGACTGTTCGTAGAAGCGGAGTAGTCTTTGTTATTTGCGAGAATCCTCGTCACAAGCAGCGCCAAGGTACGAAGCAGAGGAAAAAAGCAGCATAATTATGAGAGTATCCGGAGTATCAATTCCAAAAGAGAAGAGGGTGGTTATAAGTCTAACCTATGTCTTTGGTATTGGACCTACAACTTCTAAGAAGATTCTTGCTACAGCTAATATTGATCAAAATACAAGAGTGAAGGATCTAAGCCAAGAACAGGAGGATCTAATCCGTAGATTAATTGAAAAAGGGCACAAGACAGAGGGTGATTTGAGGAGAGAGGTTGCTAGTAATATAAAAAGACTAAAAGACACTAAAAGCTATAGAGGTATTAGACATGCTAAGAAGCTTCCAGTGCGTGGTGGAAGAACTAAGACAAATTCCCGCACTTTGAGAGGTAACAAGAGAAGTCTGGCTACTAGTGGTAAGAAGCCAACAGCTCAAAAGACATAAATATGGCTAAGAAAAAAGTAAAAAAAGTAGCTAAGAAAAAAAAGATAATCAGGAGTGTGAGCCATGGAAGGGCATATATCCAGGCTACTTTTAATAATACTATTGTCACTATCACAGACCAGAACGGAGATGTTCTGGGGTGGGCTAGTGCAGGAATGGTGGGCTTCAAAGGCCCTAAGAAAGCCACTCCATATGCAGCTAGTCAGGTAGTAAAGAAGGCAGTAGAAGTAATTGCTCCATACGGAGTAAGAGAGGTCAGCGTATTTGTAAAAGGAATTGGCGCTGGAAGAGAAGGAGCAATTAGAGCTTTAAATACTAACGGATTGCAAGTTTTGTCTATCAAGGACGTTACTCCAATCCCTCATAATGGTTGTCGCCCCCCTAAGAGGCGTAGAGTATAATATATATGGGAAAGTATATCGGTCCAAAAAATAAGATAGCTAGAAGGTTCGGAGTAAACCTTGGTTTGAAATCTAATTCAGCCAAAGTTGCTCGTCGTTTGAACCAAACCCCAGGAGTGCACGGTCCTAAGAGGAGACGTCGCTCTGTTTCTAGTTATGGTAAACAACTATTGGAAAAGCAAAAAGCAAAGTACGTCTATGGCCTAAGAGAGCGCCAATTTAGACGCTATGTAACTGAAGCGAGTAGACAAGAGGGTGATTCTGGTTTGAACTTGCAAAGATTATTGGAATTACGATTGGATAATATTGTGTATCGTCTTGGTTTTGCCCTTACAAGAGCTCAAGCACGTCAATTCGTATCACATAGCTTGTTTAGTTTGAATGGTAAGAAGATGAATATCCCTTCTCATATTGTAAAGGTGGGGGATGTAATTGCCCTTAAAGAAAACAAGCAAAAGAAACAGATTTTCTTGGAAATTGAAGACAAGCTAGCTAAGACAGATCTTCCTTCTTGGATGATTGTTGATCCTACTACAAAGACCGGTAAAATCCTGGGTCTACCAGAAGAGAATGATTTTGATAAAGTATTTGACGTAAAATTAATCATTGAGTACTACTCAGCTAGATAAAATTAATTAGGGGAGGGCCCCACCACATAACTGTGGTTCAAACAAATTTATATGGAGCAAATATTACTACCAAATACCATTGAATTCAATGAAGGAGACCAACCAAATGTTGGCGAGGTTGTAATTACTCCCTGCCACCAAGGCTATGGAACAACTATGGGCAATGCTTTGCGCAGAGTCCTTATTTCATCTTTGCCAGGTGCAGCAATAGAGTCTGTTCATGTAAATGGTGTCCAACATGAGTTTTCTGCAATAGACGGAGTGCAGGAAGACATGGTGGAAATAGTTTTAAACCTAAAACTAGTTGCAGTACAGAGCTTTTCTGATGAACCTGTTACACTTACCTTGAGTAAAAAAGGTAAGGGTGATGTAACTGCTGCAGATTTTGATAAAAATGCTGATGTAGAGATTATTAATCCAAAACTTAAACTTTTCACTATTACTGATGCTAAGAAAAGTGTGGATTTAGAAGTTGTGGTTGGAAAAGGGCGTGGTTATGTGCCTGTTGAGGAAAAGGATGGTAAGAGTCTTGATTTGGGAACTATCTTAGTTGATTCACTGTACACCCCTATACGAGATATTGGGTTCAAGGTGGAAATGACTCGTGTTGGAGATGTGACCAACTATGAAAAGTTAGTAATGACTATTGAAACTAATGGTACTATTAGTGCAAGAGAGGCAGTGAGCCAGGCAACTAAGATCCTAATGGATCACTTTGCACTTGTTCTTGACTCTGCTGGTAGTGAAGAGGTTGTTGAAAAGCCTAAGAAAAAAGCAAAAAAGAAAGTTACTAAGAAAAAAGAAGAAAAAGAGTAATATATGCGTCATAGGAAGAAAAAAGCAACTTTAGGAAGAGAAAAGGCCCCACGAGAGGCTATGCTTAGGAACCTGGCAGAAAGCTTGATTCTTCATGGCAATATAAAGACTACACAAGCAAAAGCTAAAGCTTTACGTTCAGTAATAGAGCCTTTGGTAACAAAGGCAAGAAAGAATACTTTGGCTGCTAGGAGAGAGATTTTGAAAACACTGTATACTGAAAAGGCAGTAAAGAAGCTTATGGAAGAAGTGGGACCTAAGTATAAAGACAGACAGGGTGGATATACCAGGATTACAAAGCTTCCTCCTAGGAAGAACGATGCTGCCCTTATGGCTAGAATTGAATTTGTTTAATATGACTACAGAGATTAAAAGAGAAAAACATGAATTAGACGCTACTGATATTGCAGTGGGTCGTTTAGCAACACAAATAGCCATTCTCTTGCGTGGAAAGAATAGGCCTGATTTTGTTCCTCATATTGATAGTGGTGCTCATGTGAAAGTGATAAACGCAAGTAAATTAAAGTTTACTGGCAGAAAACTAGCACAAAAGGATTACTACCGCCATACTCAATATCCAGGTGGTCTTAGAACAATAGCAATGGGTAAGGTTTTTGCCAAAGATCCAACAGAGGTGGTAAGAAAAGCAGTCTATGGAATGTTGCCAAAGAATAAGCTTCGTAATGAGATGCTAAAGCGCCTAACCATTAAAGCCTAATATATGGCAGATAAAGCAAAAGATTCAATGGTAAAATCAGTTGGCCGAAGGAAAACTTCAGCGGCCAGAGTTAGGCTTGATTTAGGAAAGGGTGAGATCGTGATAAATAAAAAGCCTTTAGCAGAGTATTTTCCAATTGATTATTGGGCAGACAAGATTATGGCCCCACTTAAGGTAGTTGGCAAAGAAAAAGGTTTTGATATTTCAGTAAGAGTTGTTGGTGGGGGAGTTAACTCACAAGCCGAAGCTATTCGTCATGGTATTGCTAGAGCTTTGGTCAAGTGGAATGAAGATTTCAGACCTGCACTTAAGGCAGAAGGATTCTTGAAAAGAGATCCAAGAGCAAAAGAAAGAAAGAAATTTGGACTTCATCGAGCTAGGAGAGCTCATCAATGGAGAAAGAGATAATATAAACAACAATCCCGCTAACGCGGGAATTTTCTTACATAAAAAAGAAAACCCCGCAGGAACAGCTTGTTGAAAAGCGTGTTACCTACGGGATGGCGGAGTGCCAAATGTTCAAAGACCTTGAATCAAGAGCATGGTGCTACAAGATTGTGGCCTACTCGCAGAAACCGACGAAGCTGAGTTCTGGGCGCCAGCCGTCACTGGAATGTAGTCGTACTAAACGATTCTGCTCATGCTCGATAACCATGAGCGCGACAGGCGAACCCTGAATGAATATTACTTGAGAAGGAGTTCGGCCAAATTGTTTGTCTTTGGCTACGACGATCAGGGCTTCTACCATATTGGCAGCGAATCTCATGCCTCTCCTCTTGAAGTATTTCTCCACCTCCTTTTTCCATACCCAGTCACTACTTGGCTTGAGATTCTTGCCAGGGAATGACTTGTATCCCAGCCGGACAACACCCTCTTCGTTGGTGGTGAAGCTCTTGTCTGTGATGTCTGTGTCGGCGTACTTCTCAGGACCAATCTCTCTGATAAGAGCCATTATAGGCTCGTCGCCAAGAGAGTCATGGTCCAACTCTATGATGGTGACACCTTTGGTGTCCATCGTAATCTGGGCAAGCTCTGGACCACTACTTTTTGTTGGATCACGGTACTGGACCAGTACCTTTTTCATGTTTGCTTGGGTGAATCTGTCCTCTCTTGCCAGTTTGTGAAGTTCTTTCCACTGTTTTTGTGTTGGTTTTGCCATTATGTCACCTCTTGCAATGCAAAGATTATAGATAGAAGCATGATGTACATATACCATGGTCTTTGTTGGGTGTCAAGTTATAGTACACATCTTGACAAGGGATAATTTATTATTTATACTAAAATTTAGAGCCGTCTTGCGGCTGTTATTCTTAACTGACCAAGAGTATGACAAAGGAGGACAGAGGAATACTTCAAGAAATCTTGGAGAATACTAAGTCTCTAATAGAGACTGTTAATTTCCTTAAGGACACGGCTGTTCATAGGGACGATTTTAACGAGTTTAAGCATGAGATGTATGGGTTCAAAGAAGAAATGTTTGTATTCAAAGACAAAACAGAGGGCAGGCTCACTAAAATAGAGGCCCTAATGGTAACTAAGGACTATTTAGACAGAAAGCTGTTTGAACTACGTGGTGATTTGGTAATGATGATACGTAGAGGAGACGGTGAAGTTAAGGTTTTGGTAGATGTCCTTAGAAAGAGGAGTGTTATCAGTGCAAACGATGTGAGCAAGGTTTTTAGGCCAGGAGCTTTTCCAGAATCGATTTTGAATTAGATTGTTCAAATAATGAAACACCCCTTTGAAAAAGGGTGTTTTTTTGTCTTTGGCACTATATTTCCTCAGTCTTGTAATTATCCTGTTTTTAACGTAAAATATAGGTATTCATATGGCTTCTATTGCTAAAAATACAGTTTTCATGACAGTGGCTTCTATTGGGCAGAAGATCATTTCTTTTGGGTATTTTACTTTGATTGCCAGGCATATAGGGGCTGAGGGGACAGGGAAGTATTTCTTTGCTTTGTCCTTTACCACAGTCTTTGTAGTATTCATTGACCTTGGTTTGAACAATGTCCTTATTAGAGAATCATCCAGGGCAAAAGAGAAAATACAGCAGTATTTTTCTACTGTGTTATTTACCAAGATTTTCCTTGGTATCCTTACATATATAGCCGCTTCTGCTGCCATTAACTGGATGGGGTATCCAATTGAGACGAGGCACCTAGTATATTTGTCAGCTGTGACAATGTTATTTGATTCTTTGCACTTGTCAATCTTTGGTACGTTAAGGGCATTGGGTAATCTAAAGTATGAAGCTATTGGGATAGTTGCTAGTCAGTTTACTACCCTTATACTTGGAACCACTTTCTTGTACCTAGACTTTCCTTTGATTTCCCTGATAGCTGCTTTCACTATTCCTAGTTTTTTCAATGTTTGTTATTCAAGTATAGTGTTGTACAAAAAGTATGGAATACGATTGAAAGCTAAGTTGGATAGGCAGGTGTTGAGGTTCTTCAGCAGGATAGCTCTTCCTTTTGCTTTAACAGCCATATTTGCTAGAGTGTATTCATATATTGATTCAATCTTGCTTTCCAAGTTAGCAGGGGATATAGCAGTAGGGTGGTATAGTATTCCGTACAAGATAACGTATGCGTTCCAATTCATGCCTTTGGCTTTGATAGCTGCGTTATATCCTAGATTTAGTGAGTATTTTGAGCATAATAAGGGAAGGTTGGCTCAAGTGTTTGAACAGGCGATTAAGTATTTGTTAATAGTGGTTTTTCCCATAGCAGTGGGTATTGGAATATTAGCAAAAGATATTACCCTCTCTGTATACACTGAAGAGTATTTTAATTCTATTATTCCTTTGCAGATTCTTTTGGTGGGATTAATATTTTCATATGTAACCTTTCCTATTGGTGCTTTTCTTAATGCCTGTAATAGGCAGGTTACACAGACAGTAATAATGTTCTGCACAATGACATTGAATATTATTTTGAACCTGCTATTAATTCCTAAGTTTGGAGTGACTGGTGCTGCTTTGTCAGCCTTGTTTGGAAATGTAGTTCTGGCTATTAGCGGGTATGTATTTGTTCCTAGTATAACTAAAATATCTCATTCCTTTTTAATTAAGTCCCTTTTCCAAGTTGTTATATCTGCATTTGTAATGGGTGTAGTTGTTTTCTATGCTAATACTGTTATGAATTTTGGGTTGGCAATTTTAGCTGGAGCAGTTGTGTATCCACTAATGCTGTTAGCTGTGAGAGGAGTGACAAGGGAACAAATTAAGGAGGCAATTGTGTTAATTAAAAAATAGTTTATGAAAAAATTAATTATCAGTCTGGAATATCCACCAATGGTGGGTGGGATTGCTTCATATGTGCATCAATTTTCTTCTGAATTGTCTTCTGAAGATGTGATAGCGTTGGTTCCTAAACAAAAAGGGGATGTTGAGTTTGACAAGGCAAGGGATTTCAAAGTGGTGAGGAGGAAACTATATTTCCCTCCTTTTATCTGGCCAAGATGGTTGAGAATGTTTTTTCAAGTTTTGTCTATTGTGAAGAAAGAAAAGATTGATATCATATACCTCCACCATGTTCTCCCTATAGGGTATGTAGCATGGTTGGTGAAAAAGGTGAAAAAGATTCCTTTTGTTATTTTCTCACATGGTACTGATATTGAATATGCTACTCACTCTAGTTGGAAGAGAAAAATGTTACAACTAGTCACTGAAGAAGCAGAACAAGTTGTGTTTAATAGCGAGAGTTTAAAGCGCAGACTATTAAAAGTCCTTCCTGGATTAGAAGATAAGTCAAAAGTAGTATATCCCTGTCCTGAAAAGATGTTCTATGATCCATTAACAGAAGAAGAGATTTCTAAGTTAAATAGCCAGTATGCCTTAGAAGGAAAGAAAGTAATGCTGTCAGTAGCCCGGCTTGACGAAGGAAAGGGTTTGACCCATTTAATACGCATGCTACCCAAGGTGGTGGAAAAAGTTCCCAACCTTGTTTGGTTTGTGGTCGGTGATGGCCCTAAAAAGAACTTTCTCGTAAAAGAAATTCAAAAACATTCTTTACAAAATGTAGTTCGCTTTGTAGGTAATGTTCCTCATGAGGATATAAAGAAGTTCTACTATCTAGCTGATCTCTTTGTTTTGTTGACCCACCCTGATGAAGGACGGGAAGAAGGTCTGGGTTTGGTGTTTTTAGAAGCAGCGGCAGCCGGATTGCCAGTAGTTGCTGGGAAGAGTGGGGGAGTGGAAGAGGCAGTGATTGATACTCAGACAGGGATTATTGTTGATATATACAAGGGAGACGAGATCGTTGTCAATTCAATTATCGAAATGTTGGAAAACGAAGAGTATGCCAAGAGATTGGCTGAAAATGCCAAGGCAAGGGTGAAAGCTAACTTTAGGTGGGATAGCCAACTAAAGGCAATATCAAAGTGGATATGAGAAGTATCAGTGTATGCAGCCTTTAATTAGTGTAATCATTCCTGTATATAACCAGTCTAGCGAGCTTGGATTAAGTTTGGATTCTTTGCAAAAGCAAACTTGGAAGAATCTTGAAGTCATTGTTGTGGATGATGGCAGTGATGTATTGATTGAGAAGAGCGGGATTGAAGATGCTCTGGGAGAGACTCGGTTTGAATTAATTAGGCAGGAAAATCTTGGAGCCCCTGCTGCAAGGAACAAGGGTTTTGAATTTGCTAAAGGTGAGTTTGTTATATTCTGGGATGCTGATGTAATTGCAGAGCCAGACATGCTGGAAAAGATGTATAAGGCTCTTAAAGAAAGCCCTGAAGCCAGCTATGCATACTCTAACTTCTATTTTGGAAAAAAGAAAATGCCAGCTAGGGCATTTAATGGAGGTGTTTTGAAAAAAAATAATTATATTGCTACTTCAAGTCTGATTCGTAGAGCAGACTTTCCTGGGTTTGATGAATCTATTAAGAGATTTCAAGATTGGGATCTTTGGCTTACCATGCTGGAGCAGGGGAGAACAGGAGTTTGGATTAATGAGTACTTGAGAGGTGTGTTAGTGAACAAGAAGGGGATTAGTGAGTGGTTGCCAAGTTATGCATATAAATTCCCTTTTAAATTTTTGCCTGGGATACGTGGAAAAGTGAAAAAATATGAGAAAGCTAAGAAGATTGTGCTTGAAAAGCATGGTCTATAGGAATATCCACAGTGTAATTTGACGATTTTGTTACAATGAGTTAGAATGTACTTACAATCAATTGTGTATTGTTGAGTGGAGTGAGGGAACTGGCCCTTTGATCTCCCACCAACCCGTATAGGCGGGTGGTAATTCCAGCCCTACAAAGGGAAAGATGCGCCTAGTGTAATAGCTGGGAAAAGTATAGGATCTTGCCTTTTGTGAAGGCAAGTTTTTTTGTCCTTTGGTAAGGAGGGAACAGAATGCATGGACTGGACATCATCGCGAGTTTGAATGGGGGAGACGTCACTCCTGTAACAAGGAGGGCAACTCAAGATGGGGACAGGTGGTCCCATGGCTTTGAACAGGCCCGCAGGCCTATTCTTCTCAGTGAGGGGGATCTCAAAGAGTGGAGAAGGAGGAACGCACGACATCTGGCCAAGTAGAACTTCCAGCCCGTAATTCAAAAGAGCCCGTGACTTTCGTCGCGGGCTCTAACATTTATTGAATTTTTAGTCTGTTAAATATTCGGTACAACAGAACAGTAGTGTGTTCAAATATACTCGTGTGCTTTACTGCAATGGTGAGTGCAAACACAAGGAAGAGGATCCCAAAGACATGGAAGAGCGCGGGTACAGTAATATTCATTATAAGGAGAGAAATTATACCTGCTAATAGTCCCACATCAAAATCATGGTAATCAAATACCTTTTTTGTTTTGTCCAATAGTAGCCTTATTACAAATATATACATGGCTATGAGCGAGAGTGCTCCCAAGATTCCCATTTCCACCCACATTTCTAAATATCCCCAATCAAAATGAGGCTTAGTCACAGTTTCATATGTGGCCATGTCGATAAAGGTGACAGATGCGCCAAATCCGCTACCCATTACAGGATTTTGTTTGATCATACTCATGATTTCAGGAAGAGCCATCATTCTGGTAGCAGTACTTATCTCTATCTGTGGCTGGGCAAAGCTCTTTATCCTCATGCCGAATAATTCCCATCCTAGCGAGCCTCCTCCGCTGGCAATGAGATGAACACCAGAAAATATTACTATAATCAAAAGAATAGTATATGCTGATTCTTTTATCCACTGCTTCCACGAGTGTTTGTACTTGAGAACAAGTAGACCTATTACCAAGGCTAGGAAATATCCTCTTGATAGGTTGAGTACTAGTATGATAATTGAGAGTATTAATACCAACCGCCACATTTTGTGGTGTTTTTCATCTCTCATTAACAATGATGTTATCAAAAGTATGATAGGTACTGCGAGAAGGTGTCCTGGTTCTACTATTCTAAAAAATCCTGTCCCCATGTCTGTTATCTTCCCCATATCAACATCTCTGTACCATTTATAGAAATCATTATGTATTTCAGTTGCACCAGTAGAAAAAAGAGTGAATGCTGTTAAGGAAAAAATAGCAGTCCCTATTACAAATACTACTAATAGGCGGATAAGGTACTTTTGTACCTTTTCATCTTTAAAAAGATGAAAAGAAGGAAATATTAGCAAAAGAAAAGAAAATGGTATTACATCAGCCACTACTTGTCGGAATCCATGGCTATTAGCCAGTCCATTGAAAAATGCAAGAGCAATGAAGATAAATAGAAAGATTATCAAGTAATTAGCGTATTTGTGGATTTTGAACTTTTGTATCAATATTCTTTGCCCCAAATGGTGAGAGGCCCAGAGAAATAGAAAGAATACTATTAACAAAGTTCGTATTGAAAGACCCATTAGTTCTATATAGTGTCCAGCCCCTCCTAGAAATAGTTCACCCAGTACTAGATACCATGCCCAGTTAGGGTTCTTGAAATACAATATTCCCAAGGTCATTAACAGTAAGAAGACTAGGATGCCTTGAATGATTAAATGCCCAGCTAGGAGAAAAGAAATTGGGCGTAGAACTAAAAACAGGATTAAAAGAATCCAGCTTGACTTTGAGAAGAATATTGACTTACTGGTCAAGAATTTTTGCATAGGTCTTGTTTGTCAAAATTACTATGTCCTACTAAGAAAGATTTACTATCCATTTCTTTTTTGCCCTCGAGCTGTAGTTTGAGGACTTCTATTGATCCTTCTTTAGTGCCAATATGTATTTTATCATTTTCTACCATCACCTTACCAGTCTCAGAATCAATTTCGCTTTTTTGTATCTCTAATATTTTCAATCTCTTTCCATTCCATGTAGTCCACACTCCTGGCCATGGTGTCATTCCTCTGTATTGGTTGTATATTTCTTGGCTTGTTTTTCCCCAGTCAATCTCTCCATCAGCCCTTGATAGTGGGGAGCATTCAGTAGCTTTAGTATTATCTTGTGATATAGGTTTAATTTCCCCTGAAATGTGATCTGGGATAGCCTCTAGGAGAGCTTGAGAGCCTATTTTAGCGAGTTTTTCGTCTAGTATGGGATAAGTGTCATTTTGCCCTATTTCAACCCTTTTTTGGAGTAAAATAGGTCCAGTATCCATTCCTTCATCTATCAGCATTATTGTCACCCCAGTCTCTGTTTCTCCATTGATTATTGCTGATTGAATTGGAGAGGCTCCACGGTATTTAGGGAGTAGGGAAGTGTGGATATTTAGTATCCCATGCTTGAATCTATCAATAACAGATTTAGGTATGATATTCCCATATTGGGCACTGATTCCTAGATCATATTGGTCTTTTTCAATTTGAAATTCTTTTAGATTGTCTGGTTGTTCAACAACCAGACCAAGAGATTGAGCCAATATTTTCACTGGGGATGGCTGTAGCTCTCTCTTTCTCCCCACAGCTTTGTCTGGTTGAGTAACAACAACTTCAATTGAAACAAGAGGACTATTAGTTAGTCCTTGTAATATTGCGGCAGCAAAGTTGTGGGTGCCGAAGAAGATTGTTGGAATTGGTTTTTCCATCTGTATTATTCAACAGTATGTATATCTTTAGCCTTGTCGATAAAGAGGATTCCGTCTAGGTGGTCAATCTCGTGTTGGATCACTCTAGCAATGAAGTCAGTCGCTTCAAATGATATTGGTTCTCCTTTTTCATTCATGGCTTTTACTTGAATGTTTTTGTATCTTTTTACTTTGCCATATGTATTAGGAACAGAAAGACATCCTTCGGCATCAACTGCTTTTTTGTAGCTAGTTTTTGACCACACAGGGTTTACTAGTACAAGATTTGTATTGTGATCAGGATTTGCTAGTCTTATTGCCTCTTTTCCAATAATGCAGATTCGTATGTTTTCTCCTACTTGTGGGGCTGCTAACCCTATACCATCGCTTGCATCCATTGTCTCTGTCATTTCTTTGATCAATTCTTGGGTTTTTTTAGATAGCAAAAAATCCCTGTCAATTTCTTTTGACTTTTGTCTAAGGATTTCATTTGGATGGATTAATATCTCCATATGTCATGGTGAAAGTAGGGAAATAGGGTTTGGGTCTATTTTCCAGTTTTCTGGAATAATTTGATTTATTTTTTCTAATTCTTTTTTCCAGGAATTTGGGGGTATTTTTACCATAATACCTAGCCAGAACTTTCTTCTATAATATCTGGGATGCATTTCCAGAGCAGGGGATATTATATGTTTTTTTTGCTCTTTTGTCAATGTGAGTAGCTCATGGATTTTTCTAGCCTCTTTTCTAGCCTCTCTTATATCCCCATGTCCATAGAAGTATCTTACTAGAAATGCATATGGAGGATACAGCAGGGTCTTTCGTTGATTAAGGTCAGTGCGGAAGAATCTATCAGGCTCTATTAGTGAACGGAATACTAAATGCTGTGGGTGGAAGCTCTGTATTAGTAGTTTTGCTTTTGTTTGCTTGTAGTAGTTTATCTTTTGTATTAAGTGCCACACGTTTTCTTGTGCTAGATACTCTGGGATGTTTAGTTGTTTGTCTATATCTAGAAGCATGAATAGTTCTGTTTTTTTCCAGTTCACAAACTTTAGTGAGGCTTCTGTCCCTATTATAACCTTTGGTTTTTTAGAAAGTATCTTTTTTTCGTCCACCATGCTGTCTATTCTAAAGACTTCCTTGGTAGAGCCTAGTAGTTTTCTAGTTTCAGCCTCAGCAAGCTCTGTTCCCAGACCATATAGTCCAACTACAGGAGAGGTGCATTTAGGGCAGTTGGCAATCATTGGTTTCTTGGTATTGCAATAGTGACAGTTAAGGGTCTTGGTTTTTTCATGGTATACATGTGGATTTGTACATTTGTCGCATTTAGATAAGAATCCACAATCATTACATCCTACTGAGGTTGCATATCCTAGTCTGTTTACTAGAATGAATACATCTTGTTTAGAATTCAGTATTTCCTCACTAGCTTTGTCAGAAAAGATAGAGAAGTTGCCTCCCTTTCTCTCATCTTTCATGTTTACTACTTTGGCTTTTGTTTTTTTGAGATTGAGTTTTCCTTGGTAGTTCTTTTTGTGTACGTTAAAATACGCTTCTTCAGAGGGTGAAAAGCTCATTAGGAATATTTTTGTTTGATGAACCTTACTAAGAAGCTGTACCACGTCCTTTACATGAAATCTAGGGCTTTGGTCCCAGTGTTTGTGGTTTTCTTCGTGTTCGTAGTCTATTATTATGGTTTTTAGTCCGGTAAGTGGGAGGAACACACCACCTCTTGTGCTTATTATCACCTCTTTCTCATTGTTTCGTATCTCCATCCATCTTTCAAACTGTCGCTTGGTTGATAGTTCGCTATTCCAGACAATTGCTTTTTGTTGTAGTTCAATCGGTAGTAACAACCTTATCTCGTCAAGCATGTGTGTTTCTGGTGCTAGGATCAGGGTTTTTCCTTGGATATTCTTTTTCAAAAAATCAGCATGCTCTTTTTCTGTTGTGTAGTGCATGAACTTAGTTTTTCCTTCTTTCCGCTCTCTTGGTTTTTTGATAGGGGTGAGCTCTATTTTTTTCAGCTTGTTTTTTTGCAAAGGCAGTAAACTCATTTTGAGGAGGTTGGATCTGGAAGTTCCATACCACTGGCTCAAGGTGTTGAGAAAATCCAGGTGTTTCTGGTCTAGTAATGGAATATCTTGGGTTATTTGGATAATTTCTTTTAACTTGTCTTGTCCAGTCTTTTGCTGGATTGACAAAACAAGTCCAAAGGCTTTGGACTTGCGAAAAGGTATTTCTATCAATTGGCCAATCTTTAGCTTGCTTTCCAGTTCTTTCGGTACTAAATAGTCAAATTCTGACAAGTGTTTAGGCAGGCGCTTGATTGGGATCACTTTAGCAATCATTGAATGTTTTGTTATATAACAAAGTTTCCCACTAAATATCCTACTCCGAATGGTCCTTCGTATGAATAGTTCTTGAAAGTGTGGTGCATGTTTTTTACTATCCCCATTAATATGAGGAATGATCTGTATCCACATTCACCTGCATCCTCAACAAAAGCAGGATCAAGGTTGGTAATACCCACAATATTGTTGGTTTCTAGTAGTTCAATTATTTTTTCATCAAATTCTTTTCCCGCTTTGTTATATCCAGCTGGAGCATCAGTGGTAAGGCTGTGGGAGAGATCTCCTGAAGCAATTACAGCAATTCTTTGGCCTGATTCCATGATTATGTCTTTTAGTAGCTCTCCGAATTGTAGGTGGGTTTTAGCGTCAGCCCCGCAATATCCTATTGGAAGCACTTTGCAATTAGGGAGGTGTTGGGTGAGGAAGTATAGTGGGACAGTGGAGCCATGATCAAGCCTTTCTTGGCTTACCAACTGTACAGGTAGGTTATGCTTATTACTCGCATGACTTATGTGGGCTGCTAAGTGGTCTGCTCCTCTCCATTCAAGCTTGGTAGACAGATCTCCAAATTGTTCAAAGTCTGAAACAAAGTGAGTGTGTGCGTTTATAGTAAAGGCATCAGAAAACATGCTCCCATGAGGTGATATTATCAAAAGAATGTCAGGTTTTGACAAATACAAGTCTTGTTCTAGTTTTTCCATTGCCTCTTTTGTGTTTTTGACTTTCTCAATTTCATTCTTTCCAATGTTGGGTATCAGCAATGGGGGATGGGGGACTATGGTGGAAAAAACTAAAGGCATATATGATGTGTTAATTATAGTTCTTCAATGGCCCATTCAGCAATATTGCTGGGCTCATCAAATCTATTGGTATATTCAGGGTTTCCCATAGTAATGACAACAAATTTCTTGTTATCAAATGGTCTCTTTATTAACATTACTAGACCAGCCCCTGCTTCGTCAAGGTATCCTGTTTTACTAGATATTATTTCAAAATCTAATCCTTTTGTATTTACTAGGTGATTACTGTGATTGTCCCTGTGTGTGGGCATGTTGTCTTTGTCAATCACCTCTGTGTATTCATATTTTTTAGATCCTAGGAACTTGCGTATTTCTACGTTCTTCTCAGAATTTGTGTAGATTGTTAAATAGTCGCGGGCAGTAGTAAGGTTACCCAGATCATATCCATATGTATCAGTAAACTTTGTGTTTGTTAGTCCCCATTCCCTGGCCTGTTTGTTCATTCGTGAAATGAACTTGTCTTCATTATCTTCTACCGAGCTTACTAGGATTCTAGCAGGGGTGTTAAGGGAAGAAATTAGTAGAGAACTCATTAGGTCTCTGTTTCTGTATTTTTCTCCGGTAGCTATGCGGAACCTATGGTATGTAGATTTATGTTCTGCAGGGTTGTATGTGGAGAATCTGTTTAGCTTTAGTCCTTCTTTCATTAGTCTGTATCCAGTCATTACTTTTACAAACGAGGCCATTGGGCGAATAACATCTATGTTTTTTCCAGCTAAGACTTCTTGTGTATTATAGTCTGCTACTAGATATGTGTTTATATCAGTGTCAAAAGTTTTTCCTATATATTCAGTGTCTTGTTCTGATATTGTGTATACCTTGCCATTTTCTTCAATTATTACGCTGTCTATATCTTCTTCAACATGGCTTGTCACTTGTATATTACTCTCTTGAGCAACAGCTAGTCTACTAGGTAGGTATATGGGCTGTCCTGTTGTATGGGCATTACCAGTTAGTTCGTCAGTCCATACAATATTTCCCCAATCATATCCAAATCCTTCAAACACTTCTTCTGAGGCAATGTGTCTTTTTTTACTTTTTTCAATTACAAATATTTCACTCGCTCCTTTAATGCCCATTAGGGTTCCATCTCTGAACTTGACTAAGCTACCTCTGCTATATTCTTGTAGTTCTTTAACACTAGTATTCTCTTCAGTTAGATATGGGAAGTTTATATAAGCTATTTGTTCGTCTGGGATAGGGGAGAATTGATTGTCTTTTATATAGTACAGCCCTTTGTCTTCTTTTAGTCTCACTAGTCTACCCATTAGGTCGCTGTTAGTTGATTTAATGGTAGTCCCTACTTCATAGCCTTCTAAGTCTTTTTTCTCCACCTCTATTATCTCATCAGGATGGTAACCTAGTTTTTTTACCACATCATGGCTTTCAAAGGGTCTGATAGTGTCAAAATCAATTAAATAGTACTTACTCCCTTGTTTGAGGATAGAATAGTTTGGGAAAGAGAGAGATGCCCCCTCTTCATAGTTGGCTAGTTCTGATTCAGATACTTGTATTACCATTTTGG
>CAYPPF010000007.1:30424-34202 GCA_964412535.1 uncultured Gammaproteobacteria bacterium
AATCTGCTCATTAGCACACTCATACTCCCTATTCTTCTCTTCTCCCCGTTGTTTATCAAATATACATCAGATCCAGAAAAGCTTTTTACTAGAGATCCATCAGGATATACCTGGCTAAACCATTTTTGCCACAGATTCCAAAAGTTTTGATTACCTTCTAGGTGTGGGGTATATGTATACAAGAATGCAGTGGCATAGTTTATTGGCCTTACTTTAGTGCTGTCTATAGTATATGTTTTCCCCGGTCTTTTTATCCACCCTTCTTTTATGTAGTTGTCATAGTACCAGCGGATAATGCCAGCAGCGCTATCTACTTGTTTTCCAAATCCTTTGTTTTCTTTGTACGTTGCACAACTCCACCCACATCCATCAGTGATTCCATATCCAGTAGCTCCATCTAGCTGTTTCTGGGAAGGGGACTTGTCTGTGATGAGGGATTGTTCTTTTTGTAGCTTTACTAGCAAATACTTTGGATTTATCTTGTACTCCTTAGCTGATTGGTAGATTATTTCTGATGTTCTTTGTTTTTTCCCATCTTTGTCTTCAGTCCTCAGCCTAGCTATTTTCCCTCCATACTCATCCAAGAATGCTTGGATATCACCACGACTCATGCTTCTCCAATTTTGCATTTCTTCGTCACTTAGAAGGTAGTTTGGGTTGAAATCATCAGCCAAAACAGGAGACAACGCAAAAAGGAGGGTTGCTAATACAAACCAGCTAGTCAGTTGTTTGACCAGTTTTTTCATATATAGCTAGTATACCATATTAGGGGGAGAAGATACATGAGTGGTTGACAAGTTTGGTTTTTTGTGGTTATATTAACTACAAAAGTACTGCAGTCTATATACAGGGGAGGGATATATCATGAGTAGAGAAGCACCAGTGGCCAGCATCTTTGAGGCCTATGAAATTGCCTATGGCAAGAGAGAAAGGGCTTTGGCAAAAGGTCAAGAAAGTATCGAATACAAAGAGGCTCTTGCAGCACAGCTAGTGCTGGAGGGGTTGTTGAGGGACTGTGCGGCAACAGTACGGATCCCCTTCGGAGCCTTACCGGTCCTTGTTCCGTTTCTTTCCAAGATCAACAGGGGCGCTGTTATTCCGGCTAAGTGGGAATAAAGTCCCCAGTAAGGGCAGTAATCTGCTCGTTTCATTCGCATGTCTGCGGGAGGCACAAGAACAAAAGAATCGTTCACGCATCCTGCCTTGTTTCCAAATAATTGGGAATATGGTAGGGAGGTATTGTGAGCGGTTCTTTTGTTTGTTGTGTTTTTTTCAGTAGTGTTGTACTATATAGATACTGTTGGGAGCGCCCCATTCCTTGGGGCTGAGAAGCATCCCCATTTACTTGATCCAGGTAATACTGGCGTAAGGAAACAGTTATACTGTTTTCTTATAATTGAAAACAGTTTTTTGTTTATGAAAATTACTATCATAGCTAATGGCACAGTGGGGGACATGAAATGGTTTCAGAAGAGAATATCTGAGGCTGATTTGCTAATTTGTGCTGATGGTGGAGCTAATGTTTGTTATGCGGCTGATATAGTCCCAGATTATGTGATTGGTGATATGGATTCAGTTAATGGGGAGGTATTAACGGAGTGGAGGGAGAATAAGGGGACTAAGGTGGTGTTGGATGAGGATCAGGACAAGACAGACATGGAATTAGCAATTAAATTAGCTAATTCCCTTGATCCTGATGAAATAGAGGTATTAGGGGCTATTGGAGACAGGTTGGACCATACTTTGGGCAACATATGGTGTTTGGACAAGGTAAGGGGTGGAATAAAGGCTAGAATTCTAGATGAAAATCATGAAATTATATTAGTGAAAGACAGTTTGGAAATTCAGGGTGAAGTGGGGGATATAGTGTCAGTTATTCCGATGACTGGTGTACAAGGCTTGAGCTATGAGGGTATGAAGTGGGGAGTTGAAGATCATGATTGTGAATGGGGCTGGTTGGGAGTTTGTAACAGGCTGGAAAAGAGTAAAGCTAAAATTAGCGTAAAAAAAGGAAAAGTATTAGTAATTAAGTATAATATATGATCCAACTAGACTTGGGGATGATAGATTTCACTATCATTGGCATCTACCTGGTTTCTTTGCTAGTGATTGGGTGGGTGGTGAAGAAGAAGGTGCACAATGTACCAGACTATTTCTTAGCTGGTAGAAGACTAACCTTGCCAATCTTTGTGGCCACCTTGGTTAGTACTTGGTATGGGGGTACTTTAGGGGTGGTGGAATTGTCTTTTAATTATGGGATTGTTAATTGGCTGACTCA
The DNA here is from genome assembly GCA_964412535.1 of uncultured Gammaproteobacteria bacterium. Classification (GTDB taxonomy): domain Bacteria; phylum Patescibacteriota; class Patescibacteriia; order Magasanikbacterales; family UBA922; genus CAYPPF01. Next base: position 32,703 of record CAYPPF010000007.1, read on the forward strand.
AGGATTTTTCTGGTACCTTAGTTATTTATTTTTTGCTTTTTTCTTGGCTAAGAAGATTAGAAAATCTAATCTGTATACAGTACCAGATCAGTTAGATAGGTTCTATGGAAAGAAGACTAGATTTCTAGGGGCCATATTTAACTTCCTCATGGTTACTCCTGCCCCGTATATTCTTTCTTTGGGAGTAATATTTGGCTTGATGTTTGGCTGGCCAATATGGGTGGGTGTACTGTTAGGGGCTTTGGTGACTTTGTTCTACACTTTCCGTGGTGGGTTTATGGGAGTGGTAGTAACAGACATTATACAGTTTGTATTAATGTTTGTTGGTATAGGGTTGATTATTCCTTTTGCTATTATGAAGTTTGGGGGTTTGGCTTTTTTGCAAGCCAATCTTCCTGAAGCACACTTTCATCTAACAGGGGAGTGGACCACTCAAATGATCCTGGTCTGGGGTTTTATCGCCTTCTGGACCTTAGTAGATCCAGGTTTCTACCAACGATGCTATGCTGCAAAGGATTCTAGTATTCCAAAGAAAGGTATCTTAATTTCAATACTATTCTGGCTAGTATTTGATATCTTTACCACCACAATTGGGATGTATGCCAGGGCAGCCATGCCAGAATTAGATCCAATGACAGCCTTGCCTGTATTTGCTTCAACAGTACTGCCAACAGTGTTTGTGGGATTGTTTTTTACTGGCCTAATAGCCTCAATCATGTCAACGATAGATTCTTTTACCCTGCTAGGAGCAATGAATCTATCTCATGATATATATCACAAGACCTTTAGGCCGGAGATGACAGAGGAGAGGGTAATCAAGGCGACGAAGATAGGGGTGGTGGTAACAATAGTGTTCTCTCTAATTATCGCCCTATTTGCTGATTCAATTATTGGAATATGGTACTCTATTGGAACAGTGGGCATTAGTGCTCTTCTAGTTCCCATACTTGCAGGTTTTTTCTACAAAGGTACTAAATCTCCAGCAGCTGCTTTCTATAGCATACTAGCAGGAGCAGGCACTTCAATAGTATGGCTAGTACATGGGTATATGAACCAAATAGAGGGTTGGCCAGCGTATTTGTTAGGATTAGAGCCAATGTATCCAGGACTATTGGTTAGCTTGGTTGTATTTGTATTGTTGACTATGGTAGGGAGGAGAGAGGTGGTCTAGAGAGTGGGATGTATTTGTTTTGTATAATCCACGCCAAAAGGTGTGGGTTTGGGGTTGAAAGGGGGTGGAGAAGGTGGTATTATATTAGGGAGTTCTTATGTATATAGTTGCCTGACATATACTTATCTCTTTTTCATTTTTCTTTCTTTCTACGCAAGAACTGTTAAATAAGGAATAAAACATTTTTTTAATATTTTATTAGGGAAAAATAGGTGTCCTGCGACAACTTGTTAATCTATACAAAACTGGTATAATCAATATATATGAAAAATATTCATCACAAAAAAATATCTCTAAAAATTGAACAAGAATTAAGTTTTCTTTTTGAG